>NZ_JAAKUJ010000014.1:0-155883 GCF_049175075.1 Aeromonas sp. 600774 | reverse complement strand
CACTAATTTGAAGGCCTTCCCGATTGGGAAGGCCTTTTTGCTATGGGCGGTTTGCTCATAAGAGCCACAGATTTGCATACCAGAGCCAGCACAAGCCCAGTCTGACGACCGGGCTTTGGTGTTTTTAGCGTGTTAGACAGCCAGTGTTAGTGTTTATCTGCAGGAAGAGAACCAGACAGCCTGTTCTTATCACTATTTTCTAGTTATATCAGAGCGTTATCAGCTCAATTTACAGCCATTCGAGTGGTGCTATGGCCAACCAACTCAGGCTTTATCTGCATGCTGGCTACAAGACAGCTCCATATTGCTCCCTCTCCTCTATCTTGGAGGCCAAGCTGCTTGGTGAGGTTGGGAATACCGAGATTGCCGGATTAATCAGGTACCGTTCAAGCAAAGAGGCCTTCCCGTCGGGAAGACCTCTTTGCTTTATCTATCAGCTGATTACCATCACTCGGTCGATTTATCAGGGCTTCTCTTTGTTGCCAATGCTCAGGCCGAGCTTGATGGAGAGGGCTGCCAGTAGCAGCAGCATCATGATCAGGGAGAAGAAGTTGCTGCCAAGCTCCGGGTATTGCACCTTGAGCAGCGCGGAGTGGCCGAAGACACCGATAAAGAAGCAGAGCAGGGTGCAGATGGGGGTGTTGCCCACCATGGGTTCATGGCGATAGTGCTGAAAAAGCTGGTAGGCCGCCAGCCAGAGGGCAATCAGCGGGAAGAAGGAGAAAGGCACGACCGAGTTGGTCAGCACGGTCAGAGATGCATCGCCACAGATGCCTATCAGCATGGCCATGGCGAGCGGTTTTTTGGGGATCATAAGCTGTTCAGACATGTCATTCTCCATCCTGTGGTCATGGGTGGGGTTCACGGCGCTTCTGGTTTTGTACCTCTGCGCCCATGGCTATCATCCGCAGTTGGCGAATAGTTCGGTCGGAGAGCGCCCGGCACTCTTCGCTGGTCATGTCGAGCGCATCGGCACCGGCACTGAAGACGATGGTAACCATGGCTTCTGCCTGGATGTAGGCATCTTCCCGTGGCGCTCTGGTCGTTGCTTCAAGGTAGTCGGTCAGCTCGGCGATAAAGTGCTGGATCTCGCGTGCTACCGCCTGGCGAAACGCGGCCGAGGTGCCTGAACGTTCCCGCAACAGCAGGCGGAAGATATTGGGATTGTTCTCGACGAACTCCATAAAGGTCTGCACCGAGGTGCTGATGACACTGCCACCACCGGCAATGCGCTGTCGTGCCTGGCGCATCAGTTGACGCAGGGTCAGTCCCCCCTCATCAACCAAGGTGAGTCCCAGCTCCTCCATGTCGCGGAAGTGGCGATAGAAGGAGGTGGGAGCGATACCCGCTTCACGGGCAACTTCCCGCAGACTGAGGTTGGAGAAACTTCGGTTGGCGCATAGTTGGCTGAATGCAGCATCAATCAATGTACGCCGTGTTTTTTCTTTTTGTTGAGCGCGAATACCCACGAAATCAGTCACCTTCAGCTTAACGAGGCCAAATGATAACCCGAAGGCGCCTTCGGATCAGGTTTGTATCCTACTTTTTTACCATTGACCATGGCGAAGTTGCCATGGAAAATGGCTAACAGCTGTTCGCTGAAAGGATGCAAGAAGATGGCTAAACCCCCGATTATTATCACCAATACCCTGTTGTTTTCCCTCTCCGGACTGGTTGCACTGGTTGCCGTGCCCTGGTATGGCATGAGCCACGGTTACGACATCTGGCAGTGGGTCACGCTCCTGCTGCTGTTCTGTTTGAGTGGCCTATCCATCACCGCTGGCTATCACCGTCTCTGGTCGCACAAGACTTATAAGGCGCATCCTGCGTTGCAGTGGTTGTTTGCGATTGGCGGTGCGCTGGCATTGCAGAACTCGGCGTTACACTGGGCTGCCGACCACCGTCGCCATCACCGCCATGTGGATGACAACGATAAGGATCCCTACAGCGCCGGGCGCGGTTTTTGGTACTCCCATATTGGTTGGATGCTACGAGAGTATCAGGGAGATGTGTATGGCGATTACAGCAATGTACGGGACCTGCAGAATAACTCCGTAGTCGCGTTTCAGCATCGCCACTATCTGGTGCTGGTACTGGCGACCAATCTGGGCCTGCCGCTGTTGCTTGGCCTGTGGCACGGGGATCTGCTCGGCATGCTGCTGCTGGCGGGCGTGCTGCGGATGGTGATGACCCACCACACCACCTTCTTTATCAATTCACTGGCACATATTTGGGGCAGTCAGCCTTATACCGACCGTAACACGGCCCGCGACAACGGTATTTTGGCCTTTTTTACCTTTGGTGAGGGGTATCATAATTTTCACCATCTGTTCGAGCATGATTACCGCAATGGCATTCACTGGTGGCAGTTCGATCCGACCAAGTGGTTGATTCGATTTGCCTCCTGGTGTGGCTTGGCGGCAAACCTTCGTTCTGTGCCGGAAGAGCGGATTGAACAGGCAAGGCTGGAGATGCAGTTGAAACGGGCCCAGGCGCAACTCTGCAAGCAGGATGACCGTGAATTGTGGCAGGCACTGTTACAGGAAGAGTATTCAAAGCTGAGCCAGCAGCTGCAGCACTACTACGCCAGTCGCAAACGACTGCTGGAACAGCGCAAGCGCAAGGCTCTGGCGCGCTATGACCGTCTCAAGCTGCAATTGGAGTACAGAGCCCTGCGGGACAGCTTTATCGCAGGTAAGCGCAGCTGGAGCCGCCTGCTGGCAGGTATCACTACACGGGCTGCCTAGCTGGATGAAAAAGAAGACCGCCGTCAGGTGGTCTTCTTTTGTGTAGCGGAGGCAGCAGGTTGTTTGCTACTCGGGTCGATCCTGTTCTTGTAGCAGGCTCAGGGTTTGCTGCTCCAGTGGGCTCAGTCCCAGCTGTTCACAGGCCTGCTCAAAGCTGATCCCCAGATGGCACATCATGATGTCGATGGCGGGTAGATAGTTTTTCATAGCTTCATCCATGGTGATCCTCCAGACCCGTCACTTATCCCCTGAATCGCTCGGGGCGGCAATTAGACTTTAGGCTTAGTCTGGCTATTTGCTAGGCATCCCTGCCACTGGGAGAGGGAATTTGTTACCCTGCACCATGATAAAAATAGTTGTCGTATGACTGCGAGCAACAGGTGAGGAGCAGGGCATGTTATTGAGTTTCTTGATCATCGCTTCAGGTTGGTGGCACATCCGTGCTGCCTACGGTTCAGACAGCCGCCAGTTCTATATCAGCAAGCCGCTGACCATGCTGTTTATCATCGCCTTGGCATTCGGCTACCAAAGTTATGACCACGACGGTTCTCACGCCTGGATCCTGCTCGGCCTCTGCCTCTCGCTGGCGGGGGATGTGTTGCTGATGCTGCCAAGCGATCGCTTCATTCAGGGATTGGCGGCATTTCTTGTCGCGCATCTCTGCTATATCGTCGGGTTTGCCCAGGGGCCGCTGTTGCTCAATCTGGTGGACGGTTTGCTGCTGTTGCTGATTGCCGGCATGGTATTTGGCCTGCTGTGGGGCAAGCTGGGGGAGATGAAGGTGCCCGTGTTCTGCTACATGCTGGTGATCATCGGCATGGCCTGGGTCGCCGCCGGCGCCTGGCACGCCTCCCTCACCGCCGGCAGTGCCGCCGCCCTGGTGGGGGCGCTGATGTTCCTGTTCTCCGACAGCATGCTGGCGCTGGACCGTTTCCGCCGCCCCTTCCCCCATGCCACCGCCTGGGTGATGACCAGCTACTTCGCCGCCCAGTTTCTGATTGCCGCCTCGCTGGCGGGGTGACTGTGGCTGAGTTGTCCCCTCGCCAAGGGGAGTGTGCAGACAAAAAAACGGGCCCTCAGGCCCGTTTTGCTATTCCATTCTCACCGTTTCTCACGCCTCTAGCGGTTCGGCATTCGCTGCCCGTGGGGCGGGGGATTTGAGTAACAACATCAGGCCGCTGGCGATCAGCAGGAAGATCCCCATGATGTAGAACACCTGGTTGTAGGCCATGATGGCCGCCTCCCGGTTGATGGTATTGGCCAGCATGGCGTGGGCTTGCTGCTGGGCAATCTCGGGGCCTGACCCCTGCGCCATCATGCTCTGGGCCAGCTGCAGCAGATAGGTTTGTCCCTCGATGCTGCTGGCGGCCAGAGTGCTGCCAATTTGCAGCACATGGGTGCGGGTATCGTTGTCGAGCAGGGTCGCGATGATGGCGATACCGAACGCGCCACCGAGGTTGCGCAGTACGTTGAGCAGGGTCGAGGAGGAGGGGATCTCGTCGTGGCTCAGGCTGGCGGTGGCGACCAGGGAGAGCGGCACCATGATGAAGGGCTGCCCCAGCGCCCGCACGATAAGCGACTGGATCAGCTGCGGCCCGGCGTAGTCGGCACTCATGTTGACGTTCATAAAGCAGCTGACGGCGAAGATAAGGAAGCCGAAGCTCACCAGATAGCGCGGGTCTATCTTGTGGGTCAGTTTGGGCACCAGCGGTAGCACCAGCAGTTGCGGCAGCCCCATCCACATCAGGACTTCGCCGATCTCCAGCGCGTTGTAGTTGTGGATCTGGGTCATGTAGAGCGGCAGCACATAGATGGAGCCCATCAACGCCATGCCGAGGATCAGATAGGCGAAGCAGGCCAGCGCGAAGCGCGGGTTGTGCAGCAACCGCAGATTGACCAGCGGGTGACGGCGGATCAGCTGGCTGATGACGAAGAACACCAGCGCCACTGCCGAGATGACCGCCAGTCGCACGATGAAACTTGAGCCGAACCAGTCTTCCCGATTGCCCTCTTCCAGTACCACCTCCAGCAGGCCGAGGCCAAGTGCCATGGTGACAATCCCGATGAGGTCTACCCGCTTGATCACGGCCCAGTCCACCGGTTTTTTATCCAGCCCGTGGGCCAGCATGGCCATCACCAGCAGTCCCGGCGGCACGTTGAGATAGAAGATGTAGTGCCACGACATCTGCTCGGTGAGCCAGCCGCCGAGGGTTGGGCCGATGGCGGGGGCGAAGGTGGCACAGAGGCCAAACAGCGCCATGCCGGTGGCCCGCTTTTGTAGCGGCAACAGGGTGACGATGAGGGAGAAGGCCATCGGGATCAGCGCCCCGCCGGTGAAGCCCTGCAGCGCCCGGAAGACGATCATGCTGGTGAGGTTCCAGCTGAACGAGCAGAGCACGGAGGCGGCGATAAACGCACTGGTGGTCCAGAGTAGGTAGCGGCGCACGCTCAGCCCCCGGCTCAGCCAGCCGCTCAGGGGGATGGCGATCATCTCCGCCACCAGATAGGAGGTGGAGATCCAGGAGCTTTCGCTCAGGGTGGCCGACAGGGCCCCCTGAATATCCTTCAGGGAGGCATTGGTGATCTGGATATCGAGGATGGCCATGAAGGCGCCGATAAGCCCCCCCATGACCGCGATCCAGTTGCGACGTGGAATGGGTTCCATCAGTTGGCAGCCACCACGGGCTCAGGAGTGCGGGTATCCACGATCACTTCGGTGGAGAGACCCGGCAGCAGCTTGCCTGCCAGCGGGCCTGGCTCGGGGATGCGGATCTTCACCGGTACCCGCTGCACGATTTTGGTGAAGTTGCCGGTAGCATTCTCCGGTGGCAGCAGGGCGAACTTGGCACCGGTGGCCGGGGCCAGGCTGTCGATGATCCCCTCGACCGGTTGATCCGGGTAGGCATCGAGCACCACTTCGACCTTCTGGCCCGGCTGCATATGGGCGAGCTGGGTCTCCTTGAAGTTGGCCTCGACCCACACCTGCTGCAGCGGCACCAGACTGGCGACCTGCATGCCGGACTGGACGTAGAGCCCTTCCCGCAGACTGCGCTTGCCGATGATGCCATCGGCCGGTGCTCGCAGCTCGGTATAACCTAACTCCAGCTTGGCCTGCTCCAGTTGTGCTTCGCTCAATGCCAGCTTGGCCAGGTTCTGTTTGCGCTCGGCATCCAGTACCAGCAGTCGCTCACGGGCCGCCTGCAGGGCGGCTTTGGCCTCTTCGGCCTGCGCCCTCGCCACCTGAAGGGAGGCGTTCACCTCATCAAGGCTATCTTGCGAGCTGTAGTGGCGCTGGTTGAGCTGACTGATCCTGTTGACCTGCTGGCTGGCGCGCAGCTGTTCGGCATTGGCCGAGGCGACCTTGGCCTCGGCCTGCTGGATCAGGCTCCGTTGTTGGGTGCGGGTGGCGGCCAGATTTTCGGCCGTCGCCTGATTGAGGCGCAGGTCGGCTTCTGCTTCCGCAACCCTGGTGTTGTATTCGCGATCATCGAGACGGGCGATCAACTGACCCGCTTTGACCGGCTGGTTGTCGGTGATCAGCACTTCGCGGATATAGCCGGGCAACTTGGAGCTGATCCCGGTCACTTCACTCTGCAGGTAGGCGTTGTCGGTACTTTCAAAATAGCGGCCGTGAAGATACCAGTAACCGGCGAACAGCAGACCGAGCAGCGCTAATATCATGGCTGCCAGCAGGGGAATTTTTTTGTGTTGACTCATTTTTGTGATTCCTGAACTTAAGGGGCGCAGGCTAACACTGGTCAACTGTTTCGATTAGTATGAGATATCGAGATATATAGTTTCACTGGTGCAACAATGGACCTCAATGCCGCGTTAATTCTGGTTCGTATCGTCGATAAGGGCTCATTTACGGGAGCCGCCCGAGAGCTGGGAATGACCAAGGCGATGGTCAGCCGCCGTATCGCCGAGTTGGAACAGCGGCTCGGGGTTCGCCTGCTCTACCGTTCCACACGTCAGCTCACCTTGACCGAGGAGGGGGAGAAGTACTACCTGCACTGCAGCAAGGCCGTCGATGCCCTGACCGAAGCCGAGCTGATGCTGAGCGCCAGCCAGCAGGAGTTGACTGGCACCTTGAAGCTGGCGGTACCCATCGAGACGGGTCAGCTGGTGATCGGGCGGATCGTCGCCAAGTTTTTGCAACGCTATCCCACCCTGCAGGTGGAACTGGAACTGACCAACCGGGTAGTGGATCCCATCAGCGAAGGTCTGGATGCCGTGGTGCGGATAGGTGACATGAGTGACTCCAATCTGGCGGCTCGCCGACTCTGGAGCACTGGGCGGTTACTCTGTGCCAGCTCGGACTATCTGGCGCGCAGCTCGGCCATCACGCGACCGGAAGATCTGGCAAACCATGAGCGGGTGACGGTGAGCAGCGGATTTCTCGCCTCTCACTGGTGCTTCGAGCGAGATGGCAGAGAGGTACTGGTTGACCCCCCATCCCGTTTTCGGGTCAATAATATTACCTGTGCCCGAGAGGCGGCGAAGGCGGGGCTGGGGTTGGCCTCGCTACCCGCTATGCTCTGTCAGGAGGAGTTGGCCAGCGGTGAACTGGTGACCCTGCTGTCCGAGTGGCAGCAACCCAGAGTCCCTATCTATCTTTTGTTTCCGGAGCGGCAACTGATGCCGCGCAAGTTGCGGGCATTCATCGATTTCATGATTGAGAACGGCGCCGAGTTTGGCATCGACAAGCTGTTATAAGGGGGAGCTATGGATAACTGGATCAATCTCTATCGCGCCTCTCATACCCTGGAGGCACACGCCCTGAAAGGGGCGCTGGAGGTCGAAGGGGTGGCGGTGCGTCTCAATGGCGATGGCCTGTCAGGCGCTTTTGGCGATCTGCCCGTTGACCTGCTGCAGGTGACCTTGATGGTCAGGGCCGAAGATCGCAGCAGAGCAGGGCGGGTTATCGAGCGTTACCAGCAGCGGCAAGGTAATGGCTGGCTGTGCGGTCAGTGCGGGGAGGAGAACGGCGCCAACTTCGAAGTGTGTTGGCGCTGTCATCACGATCCCCACGACAGCTAATCTTATGCTAGCGTGGTGGAAACTCGATATCTTCCCCCGCGCTGGCATCGTGATAGGTCGCCAGATCCAGCTCGTTCTCACTGCGGGCGATCAGCACCGACACCAAAATATCCCCCGATACATTGACCGTGGTGCGCGCCATGTCGAGGAGCCGGTCAATACCAGCAATTAGTGCAACCCCTTCCAGTGGCAGTCCGACAGCCGTCAGTGTCAGGGTCAACAGCATTAACCCGGTGCCTGGCGTGCCGGCGGTGCCGATACTGGCCAGGGTGGCGATGCTGATGATGGTCAGGTAATCGACCATATGCAGATCCACCCCGAATGCCTGAGCCACGAACAGTGCAGTGACTCCCTGATAGAGGGCCGTGCCATCCATGTTGATGGTGGCGCCGATGGGCAGCACTTTGGCGGTGATGGCGGGTGAGACCCCCAGCCGCTTCTCGGCGCAGGCCAGACTGATGGGCAGGGTAGAGCTGCTGGAGCTGCTGGTGAAAGCCACCGCCTGGGCATCGACGATACTCTTGAAGTAGTGCAAGGGATTGAGCCGCGCCAGCAGGAGTAGCAGGCTGCTGTAGACTCCGAGCACGTGCAGCAGACAACCCAGGTAGACGGCACCGATCACCTTGAGCAGCGGTAACAGCAGGTCGAGACCGTATTTACAGGTCATCCAGGCCATCAGAGCGCAGACTCCATAGGGGGCTAGCGCCATCACCATCTGGGTCAGCTTGAACATCCCTTCGGCCAATGAGGTGAAGAAGAGGATGGCTGGCCGGCCGCGGCGTCCACTGGCGTTAAGGGCCACTGCCAGCGCGACTGCAAAGACGATCACCTGTAGAATCTTGCCATCCACCATTGCCTGTACCGGGTTACTCGGCACCAGTTGATTCAGCACACTCGCCAGGGCTGGTTGGGCTTCTCCTCCCAGTCGCTGATGTGGGCCCATATTGGCGCCCATGCCGGGCTCCAGCAGCCAGCCCATCATCAGGCCGATGCAGATGGCGATGGCGGTCGAGCAGAAGTAGAGGCAGATCGCCTTGCTGCCGATGCGATCCAGTCCCTTGCCCTTGAGTAGAGAAGTGAGACCGGCGATGACCGAGCAGAAGATAAGAGGAACCATCAGCATCTGGATGGTATTGACGAACAAGACCCCAAGGGGTTTGAGTAGCAGAGCCTGCTCTTCAAAGCCGACGCCCAGGCCGACGCCAATCAGCATGCCGATCAGGGTCTTGAGCCAGAGTGGGCGGCGGGTCCAGATCTGCCAGGGCTTGAGAGCCTCTCCATGGAACAGCATGACGCCAATATCCTTATAAATTGTCTGCGATGGCGAAAAAGGGGCGTCAGTGTAGCGATCCCTGACGCGGGTTGCCACATTATCGACAAAGCGGCGGCGCTGACCACTCCTCCGGCCAGGTAATGCACAATTTATTGGTTTATATCAAGATCCCTACGGGCAGGGCGATATTTAATTGGTATTAAATATGTTTATTTATGAGGCTTGAAAATGTCGCAATCGATACATGGTCACGAAGTGATGGAGATGATGCTGGTACAGGGGGGGCAATTTACCCGTGCCAGCCTGAAACAGGCGATGGCCGAAAGGTTCGGTGCCGAAGCTCGCTTCCATACCTGTAGTGCTCGAGAGATGGATGCAGAGGCTCTGATTGATTTTTTGGCGGCCCGCGGCAAATTCATCGATTCGGCAGAGGGCTTCCAGACCCGCGCCGACAAGATCTGCAACCACGGTTAACCCCGCTGCGAGCGCATCATGGCGCTCGCTCAATTCTTCACCCTTTGCTATATTTCGCCCCTTGTCTTTTCTCTGTTCAAGGCGTAGTCCGGGCGTTGTATGGATACTTTCTCTGCCGCAGTCATGCTGTTTCTGATCATGGACCCGCTGGGCAATTTGCCGGTCTTCCTCTCCATCTTGCGTCATATCGATCCCAAGCGACGCCGCAAGGTGATGGTGCGCGAACTGCTCTTCTCGCTGGCTATCATGATGCTCTTTCTGTTTGTCGGTCAGCAGATCCTCGGTTTCCTCAATCTGCGGCAGGAGGCGGTCAGCATCGCAGGCGGCATTATCCTGTTCCTGATCGCCATCAAGATGATCTTCCCGAGTGAGGGGGGGGTGACCGGGCTGGCGGCGGGTGAGGAGCCCTTCCTGGTACCGATGGCGATTCCGATGATCGCCGGCCCTTCGATCCTGGCCTCTTTGATGTTGCTGGCCAATCAGGAGCCAGCCCGAATGGTGGACTGGTCGCTGGCACTCTTTCTGGCCTGGGCTGCCAGCGCGGTGATCCTGATGTTCTACGAGGTATTCAACAAGCTGCTGGGTGAGCGGGGACTTACTGCGGTGGAACGGCTGATGGGCATGCTGCTGGTGATGATCTCGGTGCAGATGTTGCTGGATGGTGTACATCATTATCTGGCGGTGACGGGCCAGAACTGACTGTCCGGCACGATGGAACGGGGCTCTTATCGAGCCCCTTTTGCTATCTGACTTTCAGCAATGATTAGTCAGGAGTTCCCGATGACGGAGGATTCCAGTTTGTTCATGATGAGCGAGAGGAGGGTCTCCCGTAGCCAGCGGTGGCCAGGATCTTCACTGTGGCGCTGATGCCATATCAGCAGGTGGGAAATGCTGTCCAGTTCGATGGGAAGAGGGAGCTGCAACAGCGGGTAGACCTGAGTAGCATGGCGCGCGTAGAGCTTGGAGAGGGTCACAATCATGTCGGAGTGCATCCCCATCCGCAGCGCTGCCTCGAAGGAGGGCACGGTGGCCTCGATGCGTCGGTAGAGATCCTGTTCCGCCAGCTTGTGGTCCAGCATCCAGCGATCCCGTCCCTCGCAGTAGGTCTGAACATGGGGATAGCTGAGGTAGCGATCGAGATCCCACTCCTGCTCCCGCAACGCCGGATGATGCTGTTGCACCAGACAGGTGAGATCGTCGATAGCCAGTAGTCGCTGACAGATGCTACCGGGCAGGGTGTCGAGCCGATAATCGGAGTTGATGCAGTTTTCCCGCACCGCGAAGGCGATATCCACTTGCCCCTGGCTCATCTCGGTCAGACTGTTCTCGGTCCACTCTTCGTAACGCAGCCGGATCCGCGGCGCTTGCCGTTTCAGCTCGCTCAGGTAGAGCGGCGCAAACAGGGTAAATGCGCTGTCCATGCTGGCGATGACGAACTCTCGCTCCGAGCTGGCGGGGTCGAACTCGGGCGGCTGGATCAGGTTGTCCAGCGACAGCAGGATGGGTTGCAACTGCTGTTGCAGCGCAAGGGCACGGCCGGTGGGTTCCAGCCCGTAGGCAGAGCGGATGAAGAGGGGATCGTTGAAGGTATCGCGCAGACGGCCGAGGGCTTTGCTGACTGCTGACTGGCTCAGGTGAAGGCGGCGTGCTGCCTTGCTGCCGTTGCGCTCCTCCAGCAGCACCTGCAGGATAATAAGCAGATTAAGATCAATACGACCTAGTTGTTCCAGCAGCATGATATGAATCCTCTTCAATTCTAAGATGAATTTATACCATTTGTTTTCATATCTTGGCGATCTTATCCTCGAATGGTCTCAGGTTCGCATGAACCACTGGTACAGGATGTAGCGGTTGAGGGGACATGTAGCACAATCAATATGGCGACCTCAGGGTCGCCCTATTTTTTGGCTATGATTTATTTGCTCACTTGCACCTGCCTTGATTTTGCCCAACAATCCCTGCGCTCTATTTTGATACAAGTAACAGATATCTCTTTGTGAGGGAGTATCCCTATGGGACTCGGTGGAATTCATATCTGGCATATGTTGATCCTCTTGCTGGTCGTTGTGCTGGTCTTCGGCAGCAAGCGTCTTGCTAGTGCAGGTGAGGATCTGGGTACCGCCATCAAAGATTTTCGCAAGGCGATGCGTGACGACGCAAATCATCCGAAATAAGCAGTAGGAGTAGAACATGTCTGTAGACGAGAAAGTTGAACTGAACGAAACCTGTGACAGCTGCGGCTGCTTTGCCGAGATCGGCACCATCATCGGCGAAGGCGACGATGTGATGGATCTGGTTATTGAAGCCGCTGCCGAGGCTGATGCCCGCGCCAAGCTGGCTGCCTATGAAGCACTGGCCAAACAGGTCACTGCCGAAGCTCAAGTTAGCAGCGAACTGACCCAGGGCGCCAACGGCGTGATCCTGAAAGCCCGCCTGCAATTCACCTGCACTGCCGAAAAACTGATTTTCGAAATGCGGGCCCGCTCTATCTGAGTGGTCTGATAACGCGGCAGGTTTGCCTGCCGTGTTGACCCTTCTGCTGTGGGTCGGCGTTCTATAGTTACTCTATCCCACAGACGTTTTTGCCCGGCGCGAGTCGGCCAACAGAAGGCGTAAACATCATGACGCAGCGATGGATCTCTGCCCCCAATCCCACTCTCTATCGTGATCCGTGCTGCCAACAGGCAGCAGGCGTGACCTCAGCACAGGGGCAGCCATCGTGATGCGACGCTGGATCTGGGCTCTGCTGGCCCTCTGCTGTTTTCCCCTGCTGGCGGCTGAGCTCAAGCCGGTGCGTTTGCCCCAACCCGGGGACCTCGAAAGCATTCTGCAAAAGCGCGAACTCAGGGCTCTGGTGGTCTATGAGCGTGGTTTCTATTTTCTCGATCGCGGCTCCCAGTACGGCATTCTGGTCAATCAGCTGCAAGGATTCGAGCGCTGGCTGAACAACATCTATCTTGCCAAAGAGAAGGTCAAACTCAAGGTGGTCTACATCCCGGTGCGCCAGGACAAGCTGCTGGACTATCTGGCCGAGGGGCGCGGCGATCTGGTGGCGGCGACCATGACGGTGACCCCGACCCGGCGTGAACAGGTGGCCTTCTCCCGGCCGCTCATCTCCTCCATCGAGGAGTGGGTGGTGAGCCAGAACAGCTTGCCCGCCTTCAACCGCATTACCCAGCTCTCCGGCAGGCGGGTCTGGGTGCGCGCCAGCTCCAGCTACTACGAGAGTTTGCGTCAGCTCAACTGGCTGTTTCGTGAGTTGGGGCTGCCCCCCGTCTATATCGAAACGGTGCCCGAATATCTACAGGATGGCGATCTGCTGGAGATGGTGGCTGCAGGCATTATTCCTCTGACGGTGACCGACAGCTACAAGGGGCGGATCTGGCTGGGTGGCATGATCTCCGGTCTCAAGGCTCACAAGTTGATCCCCCTGCGCAGCAACGGCACCAGTGGCTGGGCGCTGCGCAAGAACAGCCCCGAGCTGCTCAAGGCGGTCAATGGCTATCTGGCGAGCGTCAGCCGCAACAGCCTCTACAGCGACATGACTCTGCGCCGGTTGCTGGTTCACAGCGATCAGATGAGCAATATCCTGGCGCCGGATCCCATGGGGCGACTGGCGACCATTCGCAAGGTGCTGGAGAAGTACGCTAATCAATACGATCTCGACTGGCTGATGCTGGCGGCGCTCGGTTACAAGGAGTCCGGCCTCAATCCCAAGGTGCGTTCGCACAAGGGGGCCGTGGGCATCATGCAACTGCTGCCTAGCACGGGGCGGGAGGTCGGCATCAACGGCGTCAGACTGACCACCCTTGAGGGCAATGTGGAAGCCGCCTGCCGCTACATGCGGTTGATCCTCGATACCTACTTCAATGATCCCGAGCTGGATCGGCTCAACCGTCACCTGTTTGCCCTCGCCGCCTACAACGCCGGGCCGAACCGGGTGCAGGCGCTGCGAGGCAAGGCGGAGAAGCAGGGGCTCGATCCTAACGTCTGGTTCGGCAACGTGGATCAACTGGTGGCCAACGAAGTCGGGCAGGGGCCGATCAACTATGTTGGCACCATCTACAAGTACTACGTGGCCTATCGTTTCAGCCTGCCCCAGATCGAGGGCAAGGCTGCCGCTATCGAAGCGGCTCAGCCCTGAGCCGGTTGACTAGCAGGGTCGCCTGCACGGTCGGCAGTTGCCAGCCACCGTCCCTGTGTTGCAGGAACCAGTGGGCGGGGCCGGTGGCCGGGATGAGATCTGGCTGGCTGAGCTGGCCCAGATAGCGCAACATCGGGGTATCATGCAGTTCCATCAGCAACTCCTTTTGAGTATGTGAGAGGCTCGCCAGCGTTATGACACCCGGCCATGACAGCAGGATGACACCATGATCCCCGGTTCCTTTGCCCTGATCGACGATCCCCAGCTGGCGCTCAAGGTGCGTTGTCACTGGATCCGCCATGCCCGCGAGCGGATCCAGGCGCAGTACTACAGCTGGGAGGAGGACAGCAGCGGCAAGCTGCTGCTGAGCGAGCTGCTTCATGCCGCCCGGCGCGGCGTCAAGGTGCAGCTGCTGGTGGATGATCTTTATGCCGGTGACAACCGCTTTCTGGAGATGGTGGCTCACTATCCGGGGATCGAGGTGCGGCTGTTCAACCCTTTCTGGCTGCGGGGCTGGCGCCCGCTGGCACTGCTGCTGGAGGGGTTGTTCAGCTTTCGCCGTATCAACCACCGGATGCACAACAAGCTGTTGCTGGTGGATGGCAAGCTGGCACTGATTGGCGGGCGTAACATCGGCGATCGCTACTTCGGTCTGGATCCGCAAGCTCCCTTCGTGGATCTCGATCTCGCCTGTCAGGGGAGGCTATGCCAGCAGATGACGCAGGGGTTCGAGCAGTTCTGGCGCAGCCGCTGGAGTCACCCCATCCGCCATCTGCTGCGCCGCAAGCTGCTGCCCGCCGAAATAGAGGTGGTCAACGACTTCCTGTTCACCATGACGGATCCGACGGTGGCGACGGTCTACGATCTGCCCGCGGAACTGTTCGACGAAAGCGATGTGCCGCTGCAATGGCATGAGGGTCGTGCCGAGGTGTGGTTCGATCGTCCCGGCAAGGGGCTTATCTCCCGCCCCACCACCGCTCGCCAGCTGTGGCGCCAGCTAGCTGACAATCCCGGCTCGCTGGGGTTGGTGACCCCTTACCTCATCCTGACCCGCGGGTTTCGGCATCGTCTGGCGCGGCTGCGCCAGCAGGGTGTTGCCATCGATATTCTCACCAACTCGCTGGCCAGTACCGATGTGCCGCTGGTCTATGGCGCCTACCAACGCTATCTCGGCTGGTTGCTGCGTCGCGGGATCCGGGTCGCCGAGTTTGATCATGGCCACGGCAGCCTGCACGCCAAGCTGATCCTGCTGGGGGAGGCGCGGGCGCTGTTTGGCAGCCTCAACCTTGATCCCCGCTCGCTGTTTCTCAATACCGAGCTGATGCTGCATCTGCACTGCCCGCCGATCTGCGAGGCGCTGCGAATGTGGCTGGCTCGCTGGCAGGTGCAGGCCGGTGGATTGCCGCGCAAACCCGAGGGGTGGTCAAGGCGGCTGATAGCCCGCCTGAGCGACTGGTTGCCACTGCGCCGTTGGCTGTGAGGCGGCCATTTTTTGTGCGAGATCTCGCAAAGCCTTGTAAGTCATTGCTGATGACCTTTGCGGGTTAATAACTATGATTGAATCTATCTAGCTGTTTTATAACAATTTAGTGGTGATGATAAGGCTGTTTTTTGTACTTCAATGTGAATGGAATGGGCATAAAAACGTTTTTTATTTTGTTTTTATGCGTAATATTTCAGTTGCAAGGACAAACACGGTGGCTTGTCTGCCGTGTGGACGAAGGTTGTAACGGGTAGCTGGCCGGTTGCATCGCTGCAATTGGCGCGCACTTCAGATGGGTCGCGAACTATCGGAAAGTGAAACAGAAGCTCGGCGTGGCCGGACTCCAATATGGAACATGCTATTTGCGAGGGGGTGACATGGACATGTCACCCCACTTTTTTGGTTCTTTGGCGAGTCTCGAGCCAATGAACATTGGCCGCCAGGGGGGCTGGTAAATAGCCTGACACGATATGGGCCACTCTCGACCGCATTAAATCTCGGCAGACCAGGCGAATGTAAAAAGGCCCCCTTGCATTAGCGAGGGGGCCTTTTTATCGGCCAGCGATCAGGGAGCTATCAGCCCTTGATGCGCTCGATGTGGCCACCCAGACCTTGCAGCTTCTGCTCGATGTTCTCGTAGCCACGGTCGATGTGGTAGATGCGATCGACGATGGTGGAACCTTCAGCCACGAAGCCGGCCAGCACCAGACTGGCAGAGGCGCGCAGATCGGTCGCCATCACCTGGGCACCCTTGAGCTGGGCGGTATCGCGGCAGATGGCCACGTTACCCTGCAACTCGATGTCGGCGCCCATCCGTACCAGCTCGGGAACGTGCATGAAGCGGTTCTCGAAGATGGTCTCGGTGATCATGCCGGTACCTTGGGCCACCGCGTTCAGTACGGTGAACTGGGCTTGCATGTCGGTCGGGAAGGCCGGGTAGGGGGCAGTCTTGATGGTGACCGGCTTGAGGGTGCGGCCAGTCATGTCGAGGGTAATCCAGTCTTCACCCTTCTCAATCAGGGCGCCAGCCTCTTCCAGCTTGACCAGTACCGCTTCCAGCAGGGTAGGGTCGGTGTTACGGCAGGTGATCTTGCCGCCGGTAACCGCTGCGCCCACCAGGAAGGTACCGGTTTCGATACGGTCAGGCTGGACGCTGTAGCTGCCGCCGTGCAGACGCTCGACGCCGTCGATGATCAGGGTGTCGGTGCCTGCACCCTGGATCTTGGCGCCCAGCGCGTTGAGGAAGTGGGCCAGATCGACCACTTCCGGCTCGCGCGCGGCGTTTTCGATCACGGTACGGCCTTCAGCCAGGGTGGCGGCCATCATCAGGTTTTCGGTACCGGTGACGGAGACCATGTCCATCAGGATATGGGCACCCTTCAGGCGACCGTCAACGCGGGCCTTGATGTAGCCATCCTCGATGGTGATCTTGGCGCCCATCAGCTCCAGACCGTGGACGTGCAGGTTGACCGGACGGGCACCGATAGCGCAACCGCCTGGCAGGGAGACGTCAGCTGCGCCGAAACGGGCAGCCAGCGGGCCCAGCGCCAGAATGGAGGCGCGCATGGTCTTCACCAGCTCGTAGGGGGCGACATGGTTGTTCACCGCACCGGTCAGCACGGTGACGTTGCCGTTGACCTTGGTGGTCGCGCCCAGCATCTCCAGCAGCTTGATGGTGGTGCCCACATCTTTCAGGCGCGGCACGTTGGAGAGGTGAACCTCTTCATCACAGAGCAGGGTCGCGAACAGGATCGGCAGCGCGGCGTTTTTGGCGCCGGAGATGGTCACTTCGCCGTTGAGAGTACAACGACCATCGATTTTGAATTTGTCCATTTTTACTTCGTTACCAAATCAGGAGGGCAATAGGAATTTACGTTCGCGTTTCCACTCGGCGTCGGTGAACGCCTTGATGGAGAGGGCGTGAATGGCGTTGCTGGCGATCTTGTCCATCAGCGGGGCATAGATGGCCTGCTGCTTCTTGACCCGGCTCATGCCGTCAAACATGTCACCGACGGCGATCACTTGGTAGTGACTACCGTCCCCTTTGACATGGACTTCGGACAATGGCAGAGCCTCAAGGAGTATCGCTTCAATTTCAGAGACTTGCATTATGCGTCCTCAGTTGTAAGCGGGGTTGACTGAAACAGCCCGGCCACCCCGTAGAGGTTGGCCAGGGTATAGAAATCACTGGAGGCGCCCACCAGTTGCGGTGTGGCGCCTCGCGCTAATACGGCTTTGGCCCATTTGACCAGCAGGGCCAGTCCGGCAGAGTCGAGGGTGGTGACGCCGCCGAGCTCAAGCTGGTCGTCCTGCCACCATTCAGCGCGGCGTTGCCACAGGTCATTGACCTGTGGCGCCTGCAGCTCACCGCTGAGGGTCATGGTTTGAGTACCAGCGGCTTGGCGTTGTGCTCGCGCAACTGGGCGATCACCGCATCGATGCCGTTCTGGCGGATCAAACCGCCCAGCTCGCTCTGCTTGGCGGAGAGCAGGCTGATCCCCTCTGCCACCATGTCGAAGGCTTTCCACTCGCCGGTCTTGTTGTTCTTGCGCAGCTTGAACTCGAGGAAGATGTCCGGCTTGCCGGCCTCTTTCACGCTGACGTTGACGGCGGTGATATTGCCGCTGGGGGCTTTGCCCGGCTCGACCTTGACGGTCTGCTTGTCAAAATGGGCCAGCGCATCGGCGTAGGAGCTCACCATGTACTCGGTGAACACCTCGACGAAGGCATTGCGCTGCGCTTCGGTGGTCTCTTTAATCTGGTTGCCAAGCACCTTGTAGGCGGCGAAGCGGTTGTCCACATAGGGCAGCAGCTCTTCGCGGATGATCACCCGCAGGTGATCCGGATTGCTTTTCACCTGGGCCTGATCGGCTTTCAGGCGGGCAAAGGTCTGCTTGGCAGCCTGATCCACCAGCGCGTTGGGGTCGGTGGCATCGACTGCGGCCTGGGCAGACAGGGAGAAGAGCATGCTGGTCATCAGACCCAGCAGCAGGGCGATTTTCTTGAACATGGTTACTCCTTCTTGCTGTCTGATTTGCTGTCGGAGGATTGGCTGTAGAGGAACTTGCCAATCAGATCTTCCAGCACGATGGCGGATTTGGTGTCTTCAATCAGGTCGCCATCCTTGAGCATCTCGGTGCCCATCTCCTCATCGCTGAAGCCGGGGGCCAGACCGATGTACTGCTCGCCGAGCAGACCGGAGGTGAGGATGGAGAGGGAGCTGGTATCGGCAAACTCGCCAGCGCTCTTTTGCATCATCAGGGTGACTTCGGGCACCTGGGTTTTCGGGTCCAGTACGATGTCGCTGACCCGACCGACCACCACGCCGCCGACCTTGACCGGCGAACGGACTTTCAGGCCGCCGATATTATCGAAATGCGCGCGCAGGGTATAGGTTTCTCCTTCCGGTTTGAAGCTCAAACCGGCCACTTGCAGGGCCAGTGCCAGAATGGCACCGATGCCAGCCAGCATGAAGGTGCCGACCAGGAATTCTACTTTGCTGAACTTCATCTTTACCTTATCCAAACATGACTGCAGTGAGTATAAAATCCAGGCCGAGCACGGCGAGGGATGAGTGGACCACAGTTCGGGTCGTGGCCTGACTGATCCCGGCCGAGGTCGGCTTGGCATCATAGCCGTTAAAGAGCGCAATCCAGGTGACCACCAGGGCGAAAATCAGGCTCTTGATGGCGCCCTGCATGATGTCTTCATGCCAGTCGACGGAGGCCTGCATGGCAGACCAGAAGCCCCCTTCGTCCACGCCGAGCCAGTCCACGCCGACCAGCTTGCCGCCGAAGATACCGATCAGGCTGAACATAAAGGCCAGCAGCGGCATGCTGATGACGCCAGCCCAGAAGCGGGGGGCAACCACCCGGCGCAGCGGGTCGACCGCCATCATCTCGAGGCTTGAAAGTTGCTCGGTGGCCTTCATCAGGCCAATTTCAGCGGTCAGGGCCGAACCGGCACGGCCGGCAAACAGCAGTGCCGTGACCACAGGCCCCAGCTCCCGCAGCAGGGAGAGGGAGACCAGCGGTCCCAGGCTCTGCTCGGCGCCGAAATCCTTCAAGACGTTGTAACCCTGCAGCGAGAGCACCATGCCGATGAACAGGCCGGAGACCAGAATGATGGCCACCGACTGCACACCCACCACATAGAGCTGCTGGACAAGCAGCGGGAAGTGCTTGCGCGGCTCGGGTTTGCCCGCCAGCGCATGGAACAACATGATGGTGGCGCGACCGACGGAGCTGATAAACCGCACTCCGACCCGCCCCAGCTTGCTTATTTGACTTATCAACATCAGAGATCCTGTAGCAGATCGCCTGCCGGAAAATGAAACGGAACAGGACCATCGGGCAATCCTTTGAGGAACTGCTCGACTTCGGGATTGTGCTCCTCGCGCAGCTGATCCGGCGTGCCGTGCGCCACCACCTTGCGATTGGCAATGATGTAGGCGTAATCGGCGATGCTCAGCACCTCTTTCACGTCGTGGGTGACGATGACGGAGGTGATGCCGAGGGCATCGTTTAGCTCCTTGATCAGCTTGACCAGCACCGCCATGGTGATGGGATCCTGCCCGACGAACGGCTCGTCATACATGATGAGGTCAGGATCGAGCGCAATTGCCCGAGCCAGCGCCGCCCGGCGCGCCATGCCGCCGGAGAGCTCGGAGGGCATCAGTTTCGCCGCGCCGCGCAAGCCCACCGCCTGCAGCTTCATCATGACGATGGTGTGGATCAGCTCCTCCGGCAGGCCGGAGTGCTCTCGCAGCGGGAAGGCCACGTTGTCGTAGACCGTCATGCCGGTAAACAGGGCGCCGCTCTGGAACAGCATGCTCATCCGCTTGCGCACTTCATAGAGGCGCGAACGGGATAGGGTGGGGATATCTTCCCCGTCAAACAGAATGTGACCGGACTCCGGCTTGAGCTGGCCACCGATCAGCCGCAGCAGGGTGGTTTTACCGATGCCGCTCGGGCCCATGACGGCGGTCACCTTGCCACGAGGAATGGTCAGGTTGATCCCGTCATACAACAGCCGATCTCCGTGACTGAAGGTCAGATCGGAGATGGTGATCAGGTCATTGTTCAAACAATTGTCCATCCGGTGTAAATGAGGTGCGAATTTTATGGGGTAGTCTAGGTCTAAGCAACAGCAAGGAACAACTATTGAACAGGCCGCAAGCCCATTTGAACGACAGTTTTCTGTAACAAAGTGCGTCATTGAGAGCGGGACTTGCCATCCGATTCGCTTATCCGGGCAGACTTTTTTATAATCCCGCAGCTAATTTCGGCCCGGAGCTGTGTCTTTATGTCTGTAAAGCCTGAGAAAGTGTCTGAACTGTTCGATTTTCGTCGCAGTGCCCGCGCGGTGCTGGACACAGAAAAGCAAGCCATTGATGGACTCTATCAGTATCTGAACGACGCCTTCGACAAGGCGTGCGAAATGGTGCTGCGCTGTGGTGGCAAGATAGTGGTCACCGGCATGGGCAAATCGGGCCATATCGGCAGCAAGATCGCCGCCACCCTCGCCAGCACAGGCACACCGGCCTTCTTCCTTCACCCGGGAGAAGCGAGTCACGGCGATCTGGGGATGATCTCCAGTGGCGACCTTATCATCGCTATCTCCAACTCCGGTGAGAGCGATGAAATCCTGGCCCTGCTGCCGGTACTCAAGCGCCGCGGCATTCCGCTCATCTGTATGACCGGTAATCCGGCCTCCACCATGGCCAAAGAGGCCAACGTGCATCTGTGCATCAAGGTGGAGAAAGAGGCCTGCCCGTTGGGTCTGGCACCCACTTCCAGCACCACGGCAACCTTAGTCATGGGCGATGCCCTGGCGGTCGCCCTGCTGGAAGCGCGCGGTTTTACCGCCGATGACTTCGCCCTCTCTCACCCGGGCGGGTCGCTCGGCAAGCGTCTGTTGCTGCGGGTTGGCGACCTGATGCACAGTGGCGATCTGTTGCCCCGGGTGGGGATAGATGCCACCATCAGCCAGGCGCTGCTGGAAGTGAGCCGCAAGGGGCTCGGTATGACGGCTGTGGTCGATGGCAATGGCCTGCTGGCCGGGCTCTTTACCGATGGCGACCTGCGCCGCATTCTTGACCAGCAGATCGATATCCATCACACCCCCATCAGCCGTGTGATGACGGCCAACTGTGTTACCGTAGGCCCAGAGATGATGGCTGCGGAAGCCGTCAAGCTGATGGAAACTAGAAAAATCAACGGATTACTGGTCGTGGATGAAGAGAAACGCCCGCTCGGCGCCTTCAACATGCACGACCTGCTGAAAGCCGGAGTAATTTGATGCAAAACGTACCGACCCTCTATGGTCCGGTGACGCGCAGCCAGTTCGACAAGGCGGCGCAAATCCGCCTGCTGGTGTGCGATGTGGACGGGGTGCTCTCCAACGGCCTCATCTACATGGGAAACAACGGCGAAGAGCTGAAAACCTTCTGTACCCGCGATGGTGCGGGCATGCGAGCACTGCTCAATGCCGGGATCGAGATCGCCATCATCACCGGGCGCAACTCCCGTATCGTCAGCGATCGGATGAAAAGCCTGGGTGTGGCTCATGTGGTGCAGGGGGCTGATAAAAAGCTGCCTCACTTCGAAGCGCTGCTGGCCAAGCTGGGGCTGACTGCTGAACAGGCTGCCTATATGGGCGATGACACCATCGATCTGCCGGTGATGCAGGTCTGTGGGCTCGGTATTGCCGTGGCCGATGCCCATCCGCTGGTGCTGAATCGTGCCGATATGGTGACCCGGCTTGGCGGTGGCATGGGCGCGGTGCGCGAGGTGTGTGACCTCATTTTGCAGGCGCAGGGCCACGACGATTATCAGCCCGAGGCCTCGGTATGAGCAGACAGACCCTGTTGTTTGCCCTGCTGTTTCTGGTCGCGCTGGTTGCCTGGCAGCTGGGCAAGGTGGAGCTGGTGCCTGAGAGCGCCGTCAAAATCGAAAACTATCAGCCGGATTTTGTCGCCAAAGATCTGGTGACCACCCGTTTTGATATCAACGGCAAGCGCACAGAGAGGTTGGAGTCGACCTACGCCGAGTATTATCAAATCCTCGAGCAGGCCACCTTCGACAAGCCGGTGGTCTACATGTATGACGATCAGGGTGCCGCCGAGTGGAAGGTGACCGCCGAAACCGGCGTGCTCAACACCGGCGACAACGTCATCCTGCGGGACAAGGTGCATCTGGATGGTCTGCTGCCCACCTCCTTTATCTCCACACTGGATACCCCTTATCTGGAGCTGGATCTGGTGACACAGGATGTGCGCAGCAACCGGGAAGTGAACATTCTGGGTCGGGATTTCCAGACCCAAGGGGTTGGCCTCAAGGGCCATCTGGACCGCAAATATTTTGAGTTACTGGATCAAGGCCATGCCATCTATTTCAATGAAAAACGCTAATCTGGCCCTCGCAGCCCTGTTGTTGTGTGGTGGGGTGACCGCCAAAGAGTCCGACTTTGCCGAGAAGGTCTATGTCGATGCCGTCAAACAGGTGGCCGAGATGCAGGACAACCGCATCACCTTCGAAGAGGATGTGACCATCAATCAGGGCACCATCCGGATCAAAGCTGACAAGGTAGTAGTGACCCGTTCCGGTGAGAAAGGGGCCGAGGTGATGACTGCCTACGGCAAACCCGCCACCTTCTTCCAGATCCTGGATAACGGCAAGCCGGTCAATGCCCACGGCAACACTATCCGCTACGAGCTGAAGAACCGTCTGGTGACCATCACCGGCAACGGTCAGCTCAAGCAGGAAGATAGCCAGGTCAATGGCGATCTGATCCGCTACGACATCGTCAAACAGAAGATGATCGCCGAGAGCAAGAGCCCGAGCCAGCGGGTCAAAACCGTGTTCCTGCCGGATCAGGTAGAGAATTTCGACAAGCCCGCCGACCAGAAGAAGCAGGGAAAATAAGCCATGGCAGTGTTGAAAGCAGTGGGTCTGCAGAAGAGCTACAAGCGCCGCATGGTGGTGAGTGACGTCAGCCTTGAAGTGGGCACTGGCCAGATTGTCGGCCTGCTCGGCCCCAACGGGGCGGGCAAGACCACCTCCTTCTACATGATCGTGGGGCTGGTGCAGCGCGATGCAGGTCTCATCACCATCGACGATCAGGACATCAGCCTGCAGCCCATGCATGTGCGGGCGCGTAACGGCATCGGTTACCTGCCACAGGAGGCCTCCATCTTCCGTCGCCTGTCGGTGTTCGACAACCTGATGGGCGTGATGCAGACCCGCAAGGGGTTGAGCCGTGAGGAGCGTGAAGACAAGGTTCAGCAACTGCTGGAAGAGTTCAATATCACCCACATTCGCGACAACCTGGGGCAGAGCCTCTCCGGCGGTGAGCGCCGTCGGGTCGAGATCGCCCGTGCGCTGGCGGCCGAGCCGCGTTTTATTCTGCTGGATGAACCCTTTGCAGGGGTTGACCCGATTTCTGTGATAGACATCAAGAAGATCATTCAGCATCTGAAAGATAGAGGCCTTGGCGTCTTGATTACCGACCACAACGTCAGAGAGACTCTGGACGTATGTGAGAAGGCCTATATCGTCAGCCACGGCAAGATGATTGCCGAAGGTGCACCGGCTGACATCCTTGCCGATGAGCAGGTCAAGCGCGTCTATTTGGGCGATCAATTCAGTCTATAGTAAGGGGGCATGCCTTCATTTCCTTTGACGAGTGCCTCGCTGAACATAAGGATATCCCGACGTAGATGAAGCCGACATTACAGTTGCGTCTCGGTCAGTCCCTGACCATGACGCCGCAATTACAACAAGCGATTCGTCTGCTCCAGCTCTCCACTCTGGAACTTCAGCAGGAAATTCAGCAAGCGCTCGAAAACAACCCTCTGCTGGAGCAGGAAGAGAGCGAGGCGCAAGAGACCAGTCCGGAAGCGCCGGTCGATGCCAGCCAGCTGGATTCCAGCGATGCCATGGCCCAAGAGCAGATGCCGGACGAGTTGCCGGTGGATACCACCTGGGACGAGGTTTACTCTGCCGGCACCGCCCAGAGCGCGGGCCCCATCCATGATGGGGAAGATAGCGTCTATCAGGGTGAAACCACCGAAAACCTGCAGGATTATCTGCTGTGGCAGATGCGGCTCACACCGTTCAGCGATGTGGATGCCGCCATCGCGCTCGCCATCATCGATGCCATCGACGAATCCGGTTATCTGACCGTTGCGCTGGAGGATATCCAGGCTGCAGTCACCAGCGATGACGTAGAGGTGGAACTCGATGAGGTCGAGGCGGTACTCAAGCGGGTGCAGCACTTCGATCCGGTCGGCATTGCTGCCCGTTCTGTGCAGGAGTGTTTGCTGATCCAGCTGGACCAGTATGACCCGCAGACCCCCTGGCTCAACGAGGCCAAAGAGGTGATCCTCGAGCACATGGAGCTGCTCGGCAACCGGGATTACCGCACCCTCGCCCGCAAGACAAAACTCAAAGAGAGCGACCTCAAGGAGGTGCTGGATCTGATCCAGCTGCTGGAGCCGCGTCCCGGCAACGGCATCATCCAGAGCGACTCCCAGTACGTGATCCCCGACGTCACCGTGGTCAAGAAGGGCAGCAAGTGGGTGGTCGAGCTCAATCCAGACTCCGCCCCCCGCATCCGGGTCAACGAGACCTATGCCGCCATGGCTCGCAACGCTCGCAGCAGCACCGACACCCAGTTTATTCGCTCCCATTTGCAGGAAGCCAAGTGGTTCATCAAGAGTCTGGAAAGTCGCAATGACACCCTGCTGAAAGTGGCCAGTTGCATTGTCGAGCAGCAACAGGGCTTTTTCGAGTATGGTGAAGAGGCGATGAAGCCGATGGTGCTCAATGACATCGCCGAAGCGGTGGAGATGCATGAGTCGACCATCTCCCGGGTGACGACCCAGAAGTACATGCATACCCCCCGTGGTATCTTCGAATTGAAGTTTTTTTTCTCCAGCCATGTGAACACCGAAGGAGGAGGAGAGTGCTCATCGACCGCAATTCGCGCGCTCATCAAGAAGCTGGTCACGGCAGAGAATCCTGCCAAGCCGTTAAGTGATAGCAAGATCGCGGATTTGCTGGCCGAACAGGGTATTATGGTGGCGAGACGCACGATCGCTAAGTATCGCGAATCCTTGTTTATCCCACCTTCCAATCAGCGCAAACGCCTGGTTTAGGCAAACAAAAGGATGATGTTATGCAAATTAACCTGACCGGACACCATGTCGAGATCACCGAAGCTCTGCGTGATTATGTGAATAACAAATTTGCCAAACTCGAGCGTCACTTCGACCACATCAACAATGTTCATGTGGTGCTTAGCGTGGAAAAACTGAACCAGATTGCCGAAGCCAAGCTGCATGTCAGCGGTGGCGAGGTGTTTGCCAATTCCGAGCATGCCGACATGTATGCGGCAATAGACACCCTGCTCGACAAGCTCGACAGGCAGATCATCAAGCACAAAGATAAGTTAAATAAAAAATAACCATGCAACTTGAACACATACTGAGTCGGGACTGCACCAAGAGTGCAGTCCCTTGTACCAGCAAGAAACGCGCCCTCGAAATCATCAGCGAGCTGGCCGCCGAACGCCTTGGCACCTCCCGTCAGGCGCTGTTTGAATGCTTGCTGGCCCGCGAAAAGATGGGGAGTACCGGGATCGGTGCCGGTATTGCGATCCCCCACGGTCGCATTGACGATGAGTTCCCGCCAACCGCGATCCTGATGACCTTTGCCGATCCTATTCCTTTCGACTCCATCGACAATCAACCGGTTGACCTGCTGTTTGCCTTGCTGGTGCCGGAAAGCGAGTGCAAGCAGCATCTCAAGACCCTTTCTCTGATGGCTTCCAAGCTGGGCGACAAGGCGGTTTGCCGCCAGTTGCGTCAGGCAACCAGCGACGAAGAGCTCTATCAGATCATGACCTCGGCCTGACAGCAGGCCAAGGATGAGACACCCGTTTTGGCGTGAGGGAACAAGATGCAGTTAATCGTGGTAAGTGGACGTTCGGGCTCCGGTAAAACGGTAGCCCTGCGAGTGCTGGAAGATCTGGGTTACTACTGTGTGGACAACCTGCCGGTCAATCTGCTGCCCCAGCTGATTGTCTCTGTGGAGAGCCAATATGACAAACTGGCGGTCAGCATCGATGTGCGCAACCTGCCGAGCGATCCGGAGAAACTGGAAAATCTGCTGGCTCAGGTGCGCAATGAGGGGCGGGTAGAGTTCTCCAGCTTTTTCTTCGACGCCGACAACGGCACCCTGCTCAAGCGTTATGGCGAGAGCCGCCGTTTGCACCCCCTCTCGCGCAACAAGCTATCGCTGGATGAGGCGATTCGGGAGGAGACCCACCTGCTGGCGCCACTCTCCTCGACTGCTGACCTGCGTATCGACACCACCACCCTCAGCATTCACGACCTGAGCGAGCTCATCAAGACCCGGGTTCTCGGCAAGAAAGAGAACGAGCTGGTGCTGGTCTTCGAGTCATTCGGGTTCAAGTACGGCATTCCCAAGGATGCCGACTTCGTGTTCGATGCCCGTTTCCTGCCCAATCCACACTGGATTCCCGAACTCAAGCCGTTTACCGGCAAGGATGAGCCGGTTGCCAACTACCTCTCGGCGCAGGCTGACGTGATGCTGTTTACCCAGCAGATCGAAAACATGCTGGTGACCTGGTTGCCCCATCTGGAGCGCAATAATCGCAGCTACCTGACGGTCGGTATCGGTTGTACCGGTGGGCAGCACCGCTCGGTCTTTATCGCCGAGCGGTTGGCGAGTGCTTTCCGCTTGCTTGGCAAGAACGTGCAGATCCGCCACCGCACTCTCGACAAGAGTGCCCCCCAATCCTGACGGACCAATAGGACGATCCGATGACTGTTTCCGCCTCGGTTGAAGTGAAAAACAAGCTGGGTATTCATGCCAGACCGGCCATGATGCTGTTCGAACTGGTGCAGGGTTTCGATGCCCATGTGTTGCTGCGCAATGAAGATGGTGTGGAGGCTGATGCCGACAGCATTATTGGCTTATTGATGCTCGATTCGGCTCAAGGCAGGCAGGTAGAGGTTCAGGTAGAGGGCCCCGAAGAGGAGGAGGCCCTTGCTGCCGTGGTGGAGCTGTTCACCTCCGGCTTCAACGAGGAGTAGTCACTCCTCGCTCGATATTATGAACCGGTACGCGCCAGCGCTTTGAAGCTGGCAAAATCCCTGCAAGCCAGCAGATTCCTGTTGGCTTTTTCGTTCATCAGTGCCAGAAACAGGTCGTAGAGACCCATAGCCTCTTCGTAGTCGGCCTTGCTGATGGCCAGTACGAAGATGAGCGTCGCGACTTCGCCATTGCCCCATTCGATCCCCTGCGGTGCCAGCACGGTGTAAACCAGAGTGCGGCGTGCCAGCAGGCCGAGGGAGTGGGGCAGGGCGATCCCTTCTCCCAACATGGTGGAGACGATGCTTTCCCGTTCCTGCAGCGACGTGCGGAAATCTTGCTCGACTAGTCCCTCGTCTTCCAGCTGATCGCAAACCTGTGTAAAAAGCTGATATTGGCTGAGAGGTTCAGTCACCACCATGAAGTGGTTCGTATCGAAATATTTGTCGAGCATGTAGGGGCGGGTGCGATCGATCAGCACCAGCTTGCCGAGTTGCTCCAGCTGGTACTGGGTCGGGAAGGGGTCGACTTGTACGACAGGTCCCCCCTTCTCGCTCACCTTGACGGTACTAATGACAAAGTCCTGCTCGATGTGTGCCAACCCTTCATAATCACGCACCGATTCCAGCGTGGTCAGCTGTAGCTGGGGATATTCTCGTCTGATGCGCGCCTCCAGCACCCTGAAGGTGGCATTTCCCGCGTCGCATAACAGCAGTGCCAGCGGGCGTCTGGTGTAGCCGATATCATAGTTACGTTCCAGACCTACCCCGATATGGATCACCAGATAGCCGATCTCGTGGTGGGTCAGTCGGTAGGGGGTCTGCTTGATCCACTCCGAAATGGCCGCCAGGGTGATGTCATAGGCAAGGGGATAGTACTGCTTGATGTGATCTGCCAGTGGATTGTGGCTGCCAATCTGGTATTTGACCCGCAGCAACATGGCGCTAATGTGGCTCTGCAGATCGGCTCGCAGTTGCTGGTCACCACGCAAGTCATAGGGGTAGTGCTGATGGATGTAGGTCAGCAAATGTGTCACAAGCTGTTCGCTTTCCACTGCCATGACCGGGCTCAGGCTCGGACTGTCTGCCATCAGACGAGCCTGGATCTGGATAGCGAGACTAGCTATTTCGCCATCTGTGGGTGACGTCAGGGTTGGTAGCTCAGTATAAATATCGCGGGCAGCTTCCAGCAGTGGAGTGGTAAGGTCTTCACTGGTGAACTGGTGCAGTTCGTGACCGGACGCTTGCCTCAGCAGAGCTACGGCACAGTAGATCGTGAGCTGCTGCAGGCTCTCGTCAGCGAGACGCAACTGATGGCGAGCGAGTTGGGCATGAATGTGGTTGCCTACCACCTCCATCGTCTTGCTGGGACAGATATTTGGCAGCAGGCTCTGTAACTGGGTGCTGTGCAATAGCTCCTGATAGAGCAATTGGGTGAGGCAGGCGCGAATAGCAGTTTCGCAGCCTTGGATGCGCATACCCTGTCGGGGTTTGCTCTCGACACTGAGTCTAAAGTGGCCGAGTTGTTCACGTACCTCCGCCATATCCCCCTGTAGTGCCGTCCGGCTCAGGTACCAGGTATCCGCCAAGTCATCGAGCTTGATTCCCTGCTCTGCCGTTAGCAACAAGATCTGCAGATGCAGCACCCGCTCACGGCTAGTGCGTGGCAGCGTACACTCCTGCTCCTGTGCGGCCAATAATCCATCAAACAATCCCTGGTTGTAGATCTTCAGTTGGTAGCCGCTGCCACGCTGATGGATAAGGTGAGCTCCGTGGTTAGCAATCAGCTCGTTGAGAGTTGCCACATCGGTGCGTACCGTACGGGTGGAGACGTTAAGGCGACGAGCAAGCTCCTCCTGAGGTAGCGGCGCCGCATGGAGTTGCGTGAGCAGCTGATGGAGTCTGGGGTGGGGCAGCTTGATCATGAGGGGGGGCGAGACTCCTGTCGAGAGATAAAGGATCAATGTTAACTACGGGGCAACCAACAAACCAGCCACTGCCAACTCTATCAGCCAGTGGCTGGCGGCATATCAGCCTTTACCTACATGTTCAGGTAATAACTGTTTCACCATTTCAAGCAAGGCGCGCACATCCTCGGGGCGAGTGTGACCGCTCGCGCTGTCAATGATGGAACTGTAGACGTGGGGGATCACCTTCTCGACCCCGGCATCCAGCGCAATCCGCACAATCTCCTCGAAGTTGTCCAGATCGATGCCGCCGGTGGGCTCCAGCCAGAAGCCGTGGCGAGCACAAGCCTCGGCCACCGCCTGATACTCGTCGCGGCAGGCCAGCCCGCCCATGGGGAAGAATTTGACCGAGCTGCCACCCATGTCCTTGAGCAGGGCGATGGCGGTATCGATGGGGACAATCCCGTCCGGCTGCCCAGCGCTGAGCGGGCCGGTGGAGATCTTCACCATACCCGGCGTACCGGTGGGGGAGATCAGGCCGTTAACCAGCGTTTCTGACTGGCCGAGCAGCGCTCGGCTGGCGCCAACGCCAGTGAACACCTGGTTGACGTGCTGGGGCTGCAGCTGGCAGGCCAGCTCGGCCACCATGGCGGACTGGCGCGGATCACCGGCCCCCAGACCGATGGAGAGAGCGTTATCGATAAGCTTGGCGTACTCCTTCATATCAGCAACTGCAGAGGGGATATCCGGGTAGTTTTTGGAGAGCACACCGACCAGCACGTGGCCTTCGGCGGCGTCGTATACCTCGACGGCATTCTCTTTGGAACCTGCCAGCACGTTGAGACAGACCCGATCACGGTAGTAGTTGGGGGTAAGGGACATCAGCGATTCTCCTGAACGAGGTTGGCAATGGCGGAGTGGATTTGGTCTAGCTGGGGCAGGGTGACGCTGCGTACATCGATCTCGATATGCCCCTCGTTGGCCTTGTAGCCACGGCAGTAGATGGCAGGCGTGCCCTGTTGCAAACGGCTGACGACCTGCACTGTGGTCATGCCGATCTGCTGGTGGTCGAAGGCGATATCGGTGCGGGCGATGTCGCGCCCGGCGCTGTCCCACACCACTTTGGCGGTGACGCCGGACAGCTGGTTCAGACGCTCGATAAATGGGGTCATCTTGACGACCATGGCGGCGCCGCTCTCTTTCTCTTTGGCCAGGTAGCGCTCGATGGCATGGGTGAGGCCGAGGATCCCCTCCTTGCCCACCTTCATGGCTCGGCCGATGCCGTTGGCCTGCTGCTTGACCCACTCCACGTACTGGCGCTTGCCAACTACCAGCCCGCTGGTGGGCCCTTCAATGGCCTTGGCACCGCTGTAGATGACCAGATCCGCTCCCTGGTTGTAGTAGAGGTGCAGATCCTCCTCGGCAGCCGCATCAACGATGAGCGGGAGCCCGTGGGCCCTGGCGACCTCGGCTGCCTCGGCCACCGACAGAATGCTCTTCTGCACGCAGTGGTGGGACTTGATGTAGAGGATGGCTGCAGTGTTGGCATTGATGGCGGCGGCCAGTTGGGCAGCAGAGCACTCATTGGCGTAGCCGGCCTCCACCACCTTGCCGCCCCCCAGGTTGACCATGGTACCGATCGGGGCGCCGAAGTTGACGTTGTGCCCCTTGGGCAGCACGATTTCGCTCGGCACATTGTGGGCATGGGCGTGCAACTGCTCGAGGCGGTAGGGGTCGCCGCGCACTATCACGGCGGCCACCGACTGGGCGATGCCGGCGCTGGCGCAGGAGACTACCACCGCATCTTCCACGTCCAGCAAGCCCGCCAGATAGGCGCCGGTCTTGTTGACCAGATCCTTCACCTCGAAGTAGTGGCCGAGGCCGAAGTTGACCGCGTCGACCACCTCCTGTTCGGGGGTGGAGACGCCGAGAATGGTCATGCGCCCGGAGGCGTTGATCACCGGTTTGAGCTGATATTTCTCATACACAGAAGGCATGGTGTGATTTCCCATAGTGAGTCAGAACCAGTTCGCCACCGACCAGGGCGGCGAGGGGCAGCAACTGCCGATCGCCATTGCGGGCGCCGGCTTCGGTATCGGTAAAGAGGGTGGGGCCGCTGCTCACCTCGAACAGGGTCAGATCGGCATCGGCGCCCACCTCGAGTCGCCCTTTGCCGGAAAGGCGCAGGGCATCGGCGGCCTGATGGGTGACGCAGGCGAGCACCTGCTCCAGCGTCATGCCGATGGCGAGAAACTTCGACATCACGTGGGCCAGACTGTAGACCGGCCCTTTGATGCGGTTTTTGCAGTAGATGTCGGAGCTGATGGTACGGGGCAGGATCCCCTGACGGATCGCCAGCTCCGCCACCTCGAAGCTGAAGCTGGCACCGCCGTGGCCGATGTCGAGCAAGAGGCCCCGCTGCATCGCCTCGCGCACCGCCTGACGCAGCTCGCCAGCCGGGGTCAGGATGCGGTTGGGCTTGCCGTTGAAGCAGTGGGTCAGCAGATCGCCATCCCCCAGCAAGGCAACTATCTCGTCCAGATCAGGCGGTGTGTTACCCACGTGCACCATCAGCGGCAGCTGGCCGTGAGCCTGTTGCAGGGCCTTGGCCATGCGCAGCGGTTGCAGACCGTTTTCTCCGATCACGCTGCCGCTCATCCGCGCCTTGATGCCGACAATAAAGTCGGGGTGGCGGCGAATGGCCGCCGAGGCGAGATCCATATCGAGGTCTCTGCTATCCGCCAGCTCGTTCTGGCGTAGCAGGCCGATGCGGGAGATGTTGAGCAGGGCATGCACCCGGGTCTTGCAACCTGCAGCGATCTGCTGGAAATCATCCACATCGTCGGCCCCGGTGCTGCCGGCATCGAGCACGGTGGTGACCCCGGACTCTATGCCCACCTTGTCCGGCTCATCGTGATAGATGGGGGAGGCGGGGTAGCAGTGGGTGTGGCCATCGATCCAGCCGGCGCTGACGTGGATCCTGCCGGCGAGATCCAGGAACTGTTGCGCCGTTGCCGTCTCCGGCAGGGAGCCGATGGCGGCGATTTTGCCCTCTCTGATGGCAATATCGACGAGCTGGCCATCTCCCTGGCGCCCGGCTTTGATGATGATGTCGTACATGCTGATGACCTCTGGCGAGCCGCCCCACAGGGCGGCGGATGGTTATGCAAGTGCAACCGGGAAGAAGGTACCCAGCAGCATGGCTCCCAGGATGGCACCGCCGGTGATGGGCTTGCCCCACACGTAGAACAGCAGGGCACCCAGCAGGGAACCGATACCGATGGGGATGGAAGCGCCCATGGCGGAGAGGATGATGAGGGGGCCGAGGAAGCGGCCAGAGCTGTTGCCAGCCCCCATCATGACGTCAGCACCGTAAGTGGAGTTGCTCTGGTTGATGGTGAACTTGCGCGCCAGAATGATGACGTAGCCGATGGCCAGACCAATCCCCATGCCGGTTGCCAGCGAGGCACCGAAGTTTTCCACCGGATAGACGATGCCTGCACCCAGCAGCAGGGCTGGCACACCGAGGCCGACCCCGGTCTGGATGGCACCACCGATATCCAGGATCCCCACCAGGGACCCCTCGATGATGCGGGCGAACAGGAAGCTGGCACCGAACGCGGCTACTGCGCCGTAGGCACCCGTGTCCATTCCGGCTTTCAGCATGGCAACGAAGGCTACCTCGTTGAAGGCACCGACCCCGTACAGATAGAACATGTGGGTACCGGCAAAGACCCCGGCCGAGAGCAGGCCGACGAAGATGGGGAATGACCAGTCTGCATACCAGAAGTTGTTTTTCAGTTTCTCATCCATGGTGTGGCCCCTTATTTGCCGCTCAGCAGGTTATGGACGTTCTCCAGCCACAGGGGGACACCCATATGGAAGGATTCAATCAGTTTCATGTCGAAGCCGCGGAAGAAGCCGCTCAGCACGAAAAGCAGGACGATGGCCGCCATCATCACCTTGGTGACGTGGTTCCAGCCGCTCTCTTCCACGCCCTTGCCGATCAGGATGCCGAGCACCAGGCCCGGTACCGCGTTGCCCATGATGAGCTGGGCCAGACCGCCGAAGATGGTGGCCCAGAAACCGGATTTCTTGCCCGCCTCGATGGCTGCGAGCCAGAAGATCACCGGCATGACGGTATTGACCAGCAGGTTGGCGGCTGGCACCAGCACCTTGACTGCTGTGACCTGCAATGCAGCCGGAACGGCGGCGGCCGTGCTGTTGAGGAAGGCGACCACGATGGCACCTATGATGCCGCCAGCGATGGCCATCTTTTTCGGGTCGTGCAGGGTGGTGGCGAGATCCCGGTTCTTGAACAGCAGTGCCGCCGTGGCCCAGTGCGGAATGATGCGGTGATCCACATCCTGGGTGAAGGCGCCCGCCGCCACGGTGGAAGCCCAGGCGTTGAAGAAAAAGCCGAGACCAAACGAGAAGTGGGAAGCGGGATCCCCTTCGCAGGAGTTGAGTTCGCCCAGGGTGCGGAAGGCACCCATGCCCTGTACGGTCGGGGCGTGGAACATCCGCGCCGCGCCGGCCCCCACCCCGACGCCAACCAGGCCGCCAATGATGAGAGACTTGATAAATATGATTAGAAACATCCAACGTATCCTTCTTGTGGGGTGGTGCCGGTCAGGAGATCACACCTGGGTGAACGTCACCCTGGCGACGTCGAGACTGGTGACCTGAACCGTGATCTCCAGCTGAACGCGGTATTCGCGGCGCTGGCGCGGCAGGAAGAAGAACAGGAACTTCTCCACCCGGACCGACTCCTCGGCTCTAAGCACCTGTACATCGACCGGCTCAATGCGCAGCAGTACCTGCTGGTTGTCCTTGAGGAGCGTTGGCTGCACCTGGCTGAGAGCGGAGGCAAATGCCTGCTGACGGCTGGTTCCCTTGCCGCTGACGGTGACCTTGGTGGTGAAGTTCTCTTTCATCAGGCGCGTCCGTGCTTCTTGGCGAAGGCTTCGACCAGTTTCTGGCCCAGCTCTTCCTTGTCCATGAAGCCAAAGCCCAGCACCACGCAACCTTCGTTGATGGCGGTGACACCCTCTTCAACGGAGCGCATGCCGTAGCGGCACTTGTAGCCGTACTTGGTTTGGGCGGTGATGGCACCGGCGCCGCCGCTGCCGCAGAAGGAGATGCCGAGATCAGCCTGTTCCTTGTTCATCACGTCGCCGAGCTTCATATCGGCAGCCATGCCGGGGATGATGGTCACGTTGGCACCTGCAGCTTCCGCGCCTGCACCTACTTTCTGACCTTTACCGAGACGATCTCCAATCACGAGTTTGATGGCAGTCATTTAGTTATCTCCTGTTACTGAGCTGAGTTCGTTTTCTTTGGCTACTTCAAAATGGACGGACAAGAGGTGTGCCTCTTCGTAGGCGAGTCGCTCTAGCCAGCTGACAACCTGCTCGGCGAGACGCAGAGAGAGGGGCGATATCTCCTCAAACAGGCTGAGGTCAACTTCCGGCAGCGGTTCGCCGCTGTGGGAGCGCCACACCATGGCTTTGATATGGGAGGCCAGCATCTGCTGCTGTACCTCGTTGGGGTGGATGCCCTGATCGCCCAGCAGAATATGAATGCGTGCCAGGACCTGATCGGTCTGGCGCAGCAGTGCCGGACTGTCCGGGGTCAGGGTCTGGTCGTAGGTATCTGTTTGCAATGTCTGCTCTCCAAGGCTGGCAGAAGGGATGGCTCTACCCTAAGCCGACATGGATGGAGAGTGGAGGCAGCTTTTTTCCGATTCGAAGCGGAAATCCCGATCATTCGGGGTCAAAGAGGGCCTTTTGTTGGCAAAAGAGAGTGAAAAAGGTCTGAACGAGGCTGGGTTAGTGTGAGCGAAGGCGCACTTTCCCGTTTTCAGCTGGCAGCTGAGCCTTGGCGAAAAGTGTGAGTCGCCTCACGCAGGCGGGGCGTATTTATGAAACAGCATGCAAGAAAAAGGGCGGTTGCCCGCCCTTGAACGATGAGATGGGGTTGAGGTTAGCTGGCGCCTGCCGCGCTGGCGGCAGCCCGGTTCTGGTAGCGCAGATCCTCTTCGATGGTCACTACCACCTCGAGTGGCTTACCAGAGCGCAACACCGAGATGGTCAGCTGGGTGCCGGGGCGGCTCTCTACAATCTTGTCCATGGCGGCACGTACCCCGGTGATCGCTTCACCGTTGATCTTGAGCAGCACGTCACCCCGTTGCAGGCCACCTTTGGCCGCCGGACCGACAGGATCCAGACTCTCGACGATGAGACCGCGCAGTTCGCCCAGGTTCATCATGCGGGCGACGATGGGGTTGATCTCGACGCTGGAGATGCCGAGATAACCGCGAATGACGCGGCCGTTGGCGATCAACTCGTCCATGATCCGCTTGGCCAGCCGGTAGGGGATGGCAAAGCTGATGCCGTAGCTCTCCTGATTGCCGTTGAGGTGATAGGTGGCTGTGTTGATGCCAACCAGATCGCCCCTACCGTTGACCAGAGCACCCCCCGAGTTGCCAGCATTGATGGCCGCGTCGGTTTGCAGCAGATCCTGTCGGCCATTGCTGTCGGGCCCCATGCTGGAGAGGCCGGTACGGCCGGTCGCACTGATGATGCCCTGGGTGATGGTCTGGCCGACGTTATAGGGGTTGCCGATGGCGAGTACCACGTCGCCCACTTCAGGCAAGCGTTCCGGATCTTGCGGGATCACAGGCAAGTTATCTGACTCGATATAAAGTACGGCAAGATCGGTGAGCGGGTCTGTGCCGATCAGTTCGGCGCTGAAGACGCGGCCATCCTGCAGGGCGACGATGATCTGATCGGCATCGGCGATGACGTGGTAGTTGGTCAGCACGTAGCCGCGCTGGGTCATGATGACGCCGGAGCCCAGCCCCTGTGGCTGCAGTTGTCCGCGATTGCCCTGATTGGAGGCAAAGCTGCGGGTATAGATGTTGACGACTGCCGGGCCGGCGCGGTGGGCGGCGTAGGAGAAGCTCAGTTCGCGGGCATTGGTGATCAGGCCGGGCAGTTGAGCCCCGCCACGGAAATTGGGAAACAGCAGCAACAGCAGTGCGGCGACGGTCAAACCGAAACCGATGGACTTGCCCAAGTAACTGACTAAAGAGGGGATTTTCATGTCATTCTCATCCGTGCTGGCTGCGGGCAGAGAATAACACTATCAATGGATAAAAATCACCCGCGGCGAGGCCGCGGGTGATAGAGCGGTTGGCGAATAACCGCGTGTTAGCGGATCACCAGATAGAGCGAGGAGTCACCACGCTGGATATTGAGCGCCAGTACGTCAGGCTTGTTCTTGAGCGCCTTGCTCAGCTCGCCCAACGTGTTGATGCGCAGACGGTTGACCCCGATGATGATGTCCCCCTTCTGCAGGCCCGAAGCGGCTGCCGGAGAGCGTGGATCAATGTCAGCCACTGCGACGCCGGATACCGGATCGGTAGTGGTGCTCAGCTTGGCCCCTTCCAGTGCCGGGTGCAGTGCGCTGGCGCGGACTTCGCTGTCATCGGCTTGCTTCAGGGTTACCTTGGCTGTTTGTGACTTGCCATCGCGGATCAGTCCCAGCTCGACCTGCTTGCCAGCACCCATGGTGGCGATCTTGGCTCGCAGCTCGCCGAAGGAGCGAACCGGCTTGCCATCGATGCTGACGATGATATCGCCCGCCTTGATGCCCGCCTTGTCTGCGGCGGAGTCAGGCATGACCTGGTTGACGAAGGCGCCATCCTTCTTGTTGTAGCCGAAGGTCTTGGCGATGTCTGAGGTGAGCTCGGTGCCGGTAATACCCAACTGACCACGACGTACTTCACCATATTTGACGATTTGCTCGGTCAGATCCCGCACCATGTTAGAGGGAATGGCAAAGCCGATGCCAATGTTGCCGCCGTTCGGGCCCAGAATCGCGGTATTGATACCGATCAGCTCGCCACGCAGGTTGAGCAGGGCACCACCGGAGTTACCTGAGTTGATGGCCGCATCAGTCTGGATGAAGTTCTCCAGATTCTCGATGTTGAGGCCGCTTCGACCGAGCGCGCTGACTATACCTGACGTGACGGTCTGACCCAGCCCAAACGGGTTGCCGATAGCCAGCGCGTAGTCACCCACCCGCAGTTCGTCGGAGTCGGCGAACTTGATCTGTACCAGTTCCTCGGCCTTGATTTGCAGCAGGGCGATGTCGGACTGCTTGTCTTCACCGATCTTCTTGGCCGCATACTCACGGCCATCCTTCAGAGTGACCTTGATCTCGTCCGCTTCGTGCACTACGTGAGCGTTGGTGATCACATACCCCTTCTTGGCATCGATGATGACGCCAGAGCCGAGAGCCTGGAACGGCTGTTCGCTCACTTGCTCGTCGGGCATGTTGGGACCAAAGAAAAAGCGGAACTGTTCCGGTAGGCGCTGACGGGTCACTTTCTTACCGGAGACAGAGATATTGACTACGGCAGGAGTGACCTGTTCGAGCACTGGCGCCAGACTTGGCATCTCCTGATTCGAGCCTAACAGGGAAGGCAGTGCAGCCTGAGCGGGGGCCGCAGACATGGCGATACCGACACTGAGGGCTAGCACACTGAGCATGGAAAGAGGTTTACGCATATGAAAAACAGCTCCCAGAAAAAGTTGCATTGCAATCGTCAAGGTCAGACCACAGGGCAGGCCAATTAGTTCCGCGAGGAACTAGTTTGGTTGTTTGAGCAGTCCGGAAGAGGCACCGGCATAGTCGCGAGGCGGTACGCCCGGCTCCTCTGGTTCTTTGGTTGGTGCTTCTTCTACCAATGATTCACGGAACAGGGGTTCCTGGGCCTTGGCCAGGAATTTGCTCTGCTCCGCCATATGGCGATAGAGGGTCTGATACTGCTCGGCCAGTTGCTCCATCAGCGCGGCGCTGTCGGCGAAGTGGGTGTTGATCTGGCCCTGATAGCTTTCGAGCTCCTTGTGGGCCTTTTTCAGTTCCTGTTCCAGACGGCCGGCATCGCGACTACGCACCGAAAAACGGCCGAGAACGATACCGATAATCAAGGCCGCGACAGCCAGCAGGATCCCAGTTAACAGACTCATAGATGCTCCTTGTTACAGCTAAAACAGTGTGGGTTTATGCGGTTGACATAACCGCCATGCCTTGATGGCACTATACCGTGCGTCCTGAGGCCGTGATACCATTTTGTCCTCGATTCAGGGACTTGGAGAGGCGCTTAAGGATGACACCGCAGCAAAAATACCAGCAGGATCTGCAGCGCCCCGGCTTTATGGCCGACCCCGCGCAGGGGATGGCTATTAGCAGGCTGGAGCGACTCTATCAGGATTTGCTACGGCGCCCGACTCCGACCAGATCTCGAGGGTTGCTTGGCTGGCTGCAAAAGCCCAAGCCGCCGGAGCCCGTCCTCGGGATATATATGTGGGGTGGAGTGGGCCGAGGCAAGACCTGGCTGATGGATACTTTTTTCGACAGCCTGCCGGGGACGCGCAAGATGCGCAGCCATTTCCACCGTTTCATGCATCGTATTCACGATGAACTGCAAGGGCTGAGCGGGCAATCCGATCCCCTCAAGCTGGTAGCCAGTAAGCTTGCTAGCGAAACAGACATCATCTGTTTCGACGAATTTTTTGTCTCCGACATCACCGATGCCATGCTGCTGGGCACGCTGTTTCAGGAGCTGTTTGGTCACGGCGTCGTGCTGGTCGCCACTTCAAATATTCCGCCACAGGATCTTTATCGCAACGGGCTGCAGCGAGCCCGTTTTCTGCCAGCTATCGAGCTTATCGAGCGTCATTGTGAAGTGCTTAACGTGGATGGCGGTATCGACTATCGCCTGCGCACGCTGGAACAAGCCGAGATTTATCACTGCCCGCTGGATTTGCAGGCAAAAGCTAATCTTGACCACTATTTTCAGCAATTAACCGGTGGACACACTGCTTGCGAGGGGGCGTTCGAGGTCAATCATCGTCAGCTGACGTCGCTGGGTATGGGAGAAGGGGTGCTCTATATGGATTTCGAGCAACTTTGTTGTACTCCCCGCTCCCAAAACGACTATATCGAGTTGGCCCGGCTGTTCCACACCGTGTTGCTGGCCAATGTTCAACCAATGGGCACAGGCACGGATGACGCGGCCCGCCGCTTCATTGCCATGGTCGATGAGTTTTATGAACGGCACGTCAAGCTCATCATGTCGGCGGCTGTTCCCATGGCAGAACTCTACGGCGAAGGGCTGCTGAATTTCGAATTCAAACGCTGTCTTTCACGGCTTCAGGAAATGCAATCGCACGAATACCTTGCCAGAGTGCACCTTCCTTAGTCACAATACCGCGCCTGCCAGTCGGATGGGCATCTGCGGCAGGTAGGGCCGGGCGACATTTGCTAGCTTCATGGCAGTGAAATTAGCAGGTGATATTTAAGGCAACTTCACTTATAATCGCTCGGCCCACGTTACAGCTGTCGATAAGACAGCAACACTTTAAGCTTTACTTGTATTCGAAGGGGTACAGGTAGGCCATCGTTTGTTGTTTGTGGGAGAGCCCCCATAAACAATTGGGTCTGTAACAGGTAATTGGGTTTAACTTAATGAAAACTTTCGTTGCCAAGCCAGAAACCGTAAAACGTGACTGGTACATTGTGGACGCAGAAGGTAAAACTCTGGGTCGTATCGCAACCGAGATCGCTGCTCGTCTGCGTGGTAAGCACAAAGCTGAATACACTCCGCACGTTGACACCGGTGATTACATCATCGTTGTAAACGCTGAGAAGGTACGTGTTACCGGTAAGAAAACTACCGACAAAATGTACCACGCTCACTCCGGTTTCCCGGGTGGTATCAAGTCCATCAGCTTCGACAAGCTGATTCAGCGTAAACCGGAAATGGTAATCGAAGCTGCTGTTAAAGGCATGCTGCCGAAAGGTCCTCTGGGCCGTGCCATGTTCCGTAAACTGAAAGTTTACGCAGGCGCCGAGCACGCTCACGCTGCTCAGCAACCTCAAGTACTGGATATCTAATCGGGAACTGGCAACATGGCAGAAAATCAATACTACGGTACCGGCCGTCGCAAAAGCTCCACTGCTCGCGTATTCATCAAAGCGGGTAGCGGTAAGATCGTAATCAACCAGCGCTCCCTGGAGCAGTACTTCGGTCGTCCGACTGCCCGCATGGTAGTTCGTCAGCCGCTGGAACTGGTTGAGATGACCGAGAAACTGGATCTGTACATCACCGTTAACGGTGGTGGCATCTCCGGTCAAGCTGGTGCGATCCGCCACGGTATCACTCGTGCTCTGATGCAGTACGATGAAACCCTGCGTTCCGAACTGCGTAAAGCAGGCTTTGTTACTCGCGATGCCCGTAAGGTTGAGCGTAAGAAAGTCGGTCTGCACAAAGCTCGTAAGCGTCCGCAGTACTCCAAGCGTTAATTCGCTTTTGGTGCTCACTCTTTCGAGTGTCAAAAAAGCCTGGCAACCGCCAGGCTTTTTTTATTGGTAATATTACCGACATCAATGCTAACCACGCGTCACAAAAGACAAAAAATTGTTTCTTTATTGTTTTTATTGCTCACCGCTCTTTCTTGTCAAGTTGTTATCTTTTCTTTAAAATTTCCCCTGTTTTCTGTGGCAATTGTAAATCCAGCTTCCGCCGCTGTTGTCACGGGAAAAATGGGGAACAGGGACACTATAAGAATGTGCGGAGTCCACATGGGAGAGTTTTTGGATGAGCAATGCGCCAGTTGATACCGGTCGCCGCAGATTTCTTACCTGGTCAACGGTTGCCGTTGGTGGGGTAGGAGCTGCGTTTACCGCAGTGCCGTTTATAAAGTCATGGAATCCGAGTGCCAAGGCCAAAGCAGCCGGTGCACCGGTTGAAGTCGATATCAGCAAGTTGGAACCGGGTCAGCTCATCCGTGTCGAGTGGCGTGGCAAACCCGTCTGGGTGGTCAAACGCACCAAACAGACGCTGGATGCCCTGGCAGCACATGATGACAAGTTGCGGGATCCCTCATCAGAAGAGCCGCAACAGCCTGATTATGCACATAATGGCTACAGATCCATCAAGCCAGAGATCTTTGTCGCGGTCGGTATTTGCACCCATCTCGGGTGTTCGCCTTCTTATCTGCCTGACAGTTTTGGCGAGCAGGTGCAGGGGGTCACATCCGGCTTCTTCTGCCCGTGTCATGGCTCCAAGTTCGATATGGCTGGCCGTGTGTTCCAGGGGGTGCCTGCACCACTGAATCTGGTTATTCCGCCGTATCAATTCATTAACGACACCACCATTCTGGTCGGTGCCGATGGCAAGGAGGCCTGATCATGTTGAGCAAACTGATGGGCTGGATTGACGATCGCTTCCCGCTTACGGCCATGTACAACGACCACATGGCCAAGTATCCGGCACCGAAGAACCTGAATTTCTGGTACTTCTTTGGTTCGCTGGCCATGTTGGTGCTGGTTAACCAGATCATCACCGGCATCTGGCTGACCATGAACTACAACCCCTCTGCGGAGGGTGCATTTGCCTCTGTAGAGTACATCATGCGTGATGTGGAGTATGGCTGGCTGCTGCGTTACATGCACTCTACCGGTGCCTCTGCTTTCTTCGTGGTGGTCTACCTGCACATGTTCCGCGGTATGATTTACGGCTCTTACCAGAAACCACGCGAGTTGCTGTGGATCTTCGGCATGCTGATCTTTCTGGTGCTGATGGCGGAAGCCTTTATGGGCTACTTGCTACCTTGGGGACAGATGTCATTCTGGGGTGCCCAGGTCATCATCTCGCTGTTTGGTGCCATTCCGGTCATCGGTGATGATCTTACCCTGTGGATCCGTGGTGACTACGTTATCTCTGGTGCGACCCTGAACCGCTTCTTCGCGCTGCACGTCATCGCGTTGCCGCTGGTTTTGGTGATGCTGGTTGCGATGCATATCCTGGCGCTGCACGAAGTGGGTTCCAACAACCCGGATGGCATAGACATCAAGAAGCACAAGGACGAGAACGGCTGGCCGCTGGATGCGGTGGCGTTCCACCCTTACTTCACCGTCAAGGATATGATCGGTGTGGCTGGCTTCCTGTTCTTCTTCTGCGCCATCATTTTCTTCAAGCCGGATATGTGGGGTTACTTCCTCGAGAAGCCGAACTTTGAAGTGGCCAACGGCCTCAAGACTCCTGCTCACATCGCGCCAGTGTGGTACTTCACCCCCTTCTACGCGATTCTGCGTGCGGTACCTGACAAGCTGCTTGGCGTCATCATGATGGGCCTCTCTATTGTGGTGTTGTTCCTGCTGCCTTGGCTGGATCGCTGCAAGGTGCGTTCTGTTCGCTATCGCAGCAAGCTGCACAAGCTTAACATCGCCCAGTTCGTGGTCTGCTTCATCATTCTGGGGGTGCTGGGTGTACTGCCGTCGACGCCGACCCTGACGCTGGTTGCCCAGATTTGTACCTTGGGTTATTTCGGTTTCTTCGTGCTGTTGTTCTTCTACAGCAAAAACGAACGCACCAAGCCGCTGCCGGAGAGGGTTACATTTAAATGAAAAAAATAATATTTGCAGTGCTGACCCTGCTGCCATCACTGGTGTTTGCCAATGCTGGGGCCGTGCATCTGGACAAAGCCAATTATGATCTGAGCGACAAGGCATCCCTGCAACGTGGAGCTGCCACCTTCATGAACTATTGTGCAGGCTGCCACTCTACCCAGTATCAACGCTACAACCGGGTTGCTGCCGATCTGGAGATCCCCGAGGAGCTGATGAAGGAGAACCTCATCTTCACCGGCGCCAAAGTGGGTGATCTGATGAAGAGCGCCATGTCCGAGAAGGATGCCGCCAAGTGGTTTGGTGCTCCCCCTCCTGATCTGACTCTGGTTGCCCGGGTACGTGGTGCGGACTGGATTTACACCTATCTGCGTTCTTTTTATGTGGATCCGACTCGTCCATTTGGGGTGAATAACGTGGTGTTCCCGTCTGTGGGTATGCCTCATGTGTTGGAACCGTTGCAGGGAACCCCCCGTGCCGAGTTCGTCACTCACACGGTCGATGGAGTCGAGACCCAGCAGGTTGTCAGCATCAAATCTGACGGTAATGGTGAAATGGATGACGAAGAGTATGATCAGACGGTACTGGATCTGGTAAACTTCTTGGTCTACTCGGCTGAACCGGTACAACAGGAGCGTGAACGCATGGGCTTCTGGGTGCTTGGTTTCATCGTGATCTTCTTCATCTTCACTGTGCTGTTGAAGAAGGAATTCTGGCGCGACGTTCACTAAGCGACCAGATACGGGTAATATAATGCACGGCAATGAAGACCAAGATGCTTCATTGCCGTTTCTGCTTTTTAATGACGGGAGGGTTCAATGGCTGTAGCTGCCAATAAGCGTTCGGTAATGACGCTGTTTTCCGGTGCCAACGATATGTTCAGCCATCAGGTGCGTATTGTCCTGGCGGAGAAGGGTGTTAGCGTGGATATCTGCCAGGTTGATCCAGCCAATCTGCCGGATGAGCTGGCCGAGCTGAACCCGTACAACTCTGTACCGACCCTGGTTGATCGTGAGCTGGCACTCTACACCTCACGCATCATCATGGAGTATCTGGACGAACGCTTCCCGCATCCACCCCTGATGCCTGTTTATCCGGTTGCCCGTGGTAACAGCCGCCTGATGATGCACCGCATCGAGCTGGACTGGTATTCCCTGGCTGACAAGATCATGGCCGGTACCGATGCAGAAGCAGCACGCAACGAACTGCGTGACAACTTGCTCGCCATTGCACCGATCTTCGGTGAAATGCCCTATTTCATGAGCGAAGAGTTTGGCCTGGTGGATTGCTACATGGCACCGCTGCTGTGGCGTCTGCCGAGCCTGGGTATCGACCTGACCGGTCGTGGCGCCAAAGAGCTGAAGGCCTACATGGTTCGTCTGTTCGAGCGTGAGTCCTTCCAGGCCTCCCTGACCGAAGCCGAACGCGAGATCCGTGCTGGCGTATGAGCATGGAACCGACAATGACGCCGAGTCGCCCGTACCTGTTACGGGCGTTCTTTGACTGGTTGCTGGATAACGATCTGACTCCCCATCTGGTGGTCAACGTCAACATTCCCCATGTGATGGTGCCGATGCAGTTTGCTCAGGACGGGCAGATTGTGCTGAATATCGCGCCCCGTGCCGTAATGCAGTTTCACATGGATAATGAGGCAATCAGCTTCAGCGCCCGCTTTGGCGGGGTATCCCAACAGGTCTATATCCCGATGGCGGCCGTGCTGGCTATCCATGCTAGGGAGAACGGCGTGGGAACCCTGTTCCCCCCCGAGCCTGGTTACGATATCTGGCTGGAGCAGGCCGAAGCACCGGTGGAGCCAGAGCCGGAACCTCCGCGTCCAAGCGGTCGTCCGACCCTGAAAGTGATCAAATAAAAAAACGCAGCCAATTGGCTGCGTTTTTCATATCCATAATTATCAGTTCTGGGCGTATTCGAATGCCTTGATGACTCGCTTCACACCGCTAACGTGGCGAGCGATGTTGACCGCCTGCTCTCCCTCCTGACGGGTGACAAGACCAATCAGGAATACTTCGCCGTTTTCGGTGACCACCTTGACCTTGGCGCTATCGAAGTTTTTGGTGCCGAACATGTCGGCTTTCACCTTGGAGGTGAGCCAAGTGTCATTGCTGCGTGTGGTCAGGCTGACTGGCTGACCAAGGCGTAACTCGTTGTAGACGTGGCGGACCCCCTCGATGCGGCCAACAATCTTGCCTGCTTCCAGCTTGTAAACGTCAGAAGGTGTCTGACCGACCAGCAGCACACGGCCATTGTTGCTGTAGACGCTGATCTTGCTGGCTGCGCTGAGCGGTTTGTTGTCGGCCAGCAGATTGGCTGCTTTCAGCTCGATGCTCTGGTCATCCCACTGGGCGCTCATGGTTCGGCGGTCGCCAGAAACCTTGGCGGTGCCAGCTGCTCCGCCAACCACCACGGCAGCACAGCCCTGCAATAGCAAGGAGCTGGCTAGCAGGCCAAGGATGAGTATCTGCTTGTTCATTGTTTCAATCTTCCTGTTGCGGGAAAAGAGTCTGGTCGATGAGATCACACAGACAGTGCAGGGTCAACAGGTTGACCTCAAGAATGCGGGGGCGGCGGGCAGAGGGTACTCGGATCTCCACATCGTTTGGCCCCAGTAAGCCAGCCATCTCGCCACCGTCGCCGCCGCTCAGTACAACAATGGTCATGTCGCGGGAGAGAGCAGCCTCGGCCGCCTTGATCAGGCTTCGGCTGTTGCCCGTGGTGGTGATGACCACCAGAATGTCGCCAGGCTGGCCCAGTGCGCGGATCTGCTTGGCGTAGACCTCTTCAAAACCGTGGTCGGTGGCGATGGCGCTGATGGTCGCCATGTCCGGGGTCAGGGCCATACCGGGCAGGGAGGGGCGCTGGGTCTCGTAGCAGTTGACCAGCTCGGAGATAAACAGCTGCGCCAGTGCGGCAGAAGGACCGTTACCGCATGCCAGCACCTTGTGGCCATTGAGCAGGCAGATGGTGATCATCTGGGCTGCAGTATGGATGGCATCCGGCAGCGCCTCGGCGGCGGCTATCTTGGTCTGGATGCTTTCGGTGTAGTTCTCTTTGATGCGGTCAGTCATAGGGTCCTCTTAAAATGCGTTCTGGATCCAGGCTGGCTGGTCACCCTCGAACGCAATCACATCGAATCGGCAGGCCTGATTGGCCTCGTTGATGGCATGTTGCTTCAAATAGTGGCGCGCTGCCAGCATGATCTTGCGCTGTTTGCTGTGGGTGACCGAGCTGGCGGCCCCGCCATGGCTGCCGGTGGCCCGGTAGCGCACCTCAACAAACACCAGGGTCTGGCCCTGGTGCATGATGAGATCTATTTCACCGCCACGACAGCGGTAGTTGCGAGCTACCGGTTGCAGGCCCTGTGCCTGCAACCAGCGTTCAGCGACTTGTTCAAAGTGCTGTCCCTTGCTCGTTGGTGAGGGGAACAGGCTCGGCAACTGCTGGCGCATCCGTTTCCATAGTTCCTTCATTGGAGGGCTCCTCCAGTTGCTGAACGGCGTTCTCGTCGACCAGTTTGCCGTTCTGGTAAGTACCCCAGCTCAGCATCCGCACGATATTGCCCTGGGCATCCACGCTCAGCTGACCGCTCATGCCGGCCTGCTGCATGCCACCTACCTTGCGCATCTGCTGGAGGTTCTCAGCCAGGCTGACGGCATCGTAGCCCATGGCAAACAGACGCAGCAGGTCACCCTGGGTCTGCGGCCAGAGCAGAGCGATCTGCTCGCGCTGTTTCTCGTAGCCGCCAAGCAGCAGCGGCATATCGGCGATATGCATGCCGTTGAGCTCGGAGGCGACCTCGGTGGCGGCGCTGTCGTAGCCACGGGAGCTGGTGTAGATGGGCAGGCTGCCCATCGGATTGACCGAGACATCCACATAGGGCTTGATCATCCGGGTTTCCAGGCTGTTGGCCACCACATAAACGGCGTCGATGCTGCGTGGTGCGGCATCAGAGAGTTGCACTACCTCACCAGCACGGGCGGTAGAGCGGCCGCTCAGGGCATTCTTGACCATTCCCTGTACTTCGTTGCGGGCACCGAAGGTGGCAACGACCGGCTTATCCTGGCTGAGAGTGGCCCAGCTCTGCTCGAACGCCTTGATACTGTTGTAACCGATCCGCCCCTGGGCAGCGATTAGCAGCGGTTTGCGGTAGCCCTGGGTGTAGAGGTACTGGGCTGCCTGCGCGGCATCTGCGGCGGCAGAGAGGGAGAAGTAGTAGGTGGTGTCGTTGACGACCGGCTTGTCCAGCTCGTTGAGCGCCAGTACCGGCACGGTCGGATTGGCCTTGAGCAGCTCCTCGACCCGGTCTTTCAGCAGCGGGCCGATGATCATGTCTGCCCCTTCCTGAATCGCCTGCTTATAAAGGTCGCCGGTCGACTTGCTCTGGGTGTCGTAGAAGTTCAGGGTGAATTGCCCCTGATTTTCCTTATAAGACATCAGCATACCGTTACGGATGGCGGCGCCCTGCGGCTCCAGATTGCCGGAGAGGGGCAGCAGCACAGCGATCTGTTGCACCGAGGTGCTGGCAGTGGCAGCAAGATCGCCCAATCCTGCCGGCATATCCTTCTGGGCTGGATGGTTGGGGAAGTCGCGCTTCCAGCCTGCCAGTTGGCGGGCCAGCAGGTTCGGCTGGGCGCCAAACTCGTTGACCAGTGCCGCCAGTCGCAACCAGCCGGTGGTCACATCAGGGGCCGGAGCCTCTTCCAGTGCTTGCAGGGTGGAGGGGGTCATGCTTTTGAGCAACGACCAGATTTGCTGATGGTTGGTGGCCTGCTCGCTCTGATTGAGGTAGGGCTCCAGTGCAATCAACGACTTGGCTGCGCCAAACTTGTTGTGGATGTCGAGCTGCAGCACCACGCGCTGGCGATACCAATCCTTCTGGGTATCGGCATCCAGCACCACCTCGGGTTTGCCTTCCAGCAGGATCAGCGCCTGATTGGCGTGGCCCTGCGCCAGCAACAGATGGGCTTGCAGCAGTTGCAACTGCGCCTTCTGAACGGGATCCTTGGCCTGCTTCTGCAATTGCTGGAACAGTGCCGAGGCCGGTTTGGCCTGGCCCAGCGCCAGATAGCTGCGTGCCGCCAGCATCTGCCAGGTAAAGGCCTCGGCCGGCTTGGCCGGGTCCACCTGCTCAAGATACCACTGGGCATTCTTGGTCAGATTGGAGAACGCAGAGGGCATGCCTGACTGCCCTGACGGTTGATTGGGCTCCGACGCACAGGCGGCGAGCAGTACTGCCGCGAGTATGATGCCGAAGAGTCGTGATACACTTAGCTGCTTTGTAACCCGGTTCAAGTTCATTCCCCGACCAGTGTTGAAGTTCCCCATAGTGTAAACGGGCCAATATGGCGACACAATTGTCGGGGCACTCGGAGATCCCATGAGTGACATCCCAACCCTGTATATAGTCCCCACTCCGATCGGCAATCTGGCGGACATTACCCAGCGTGCATTGGACATTTTACGCAGTGTCGATCTGGTGGCAGCCGAAGATACTCGCCATACCGGTATCCTGCTCAGTCACTACCAAATCTCGGTACCGACCTTCGCCCTGCACGATCACAACGAGCAGCAGAAGGCCGATGTACTGATCGGTCGGATCAAAGAGGGCAAGAGTGTTGCGCTGGTCTCCGATGCCGGCACTCCGCTTATCAGTGATCCTGGTTATCACTTGGTCACCCGCTGTCGTGAGGCCGGGGTCAAGGTGGTCCCGTTGCCCGGCCCCTGTGCCGCTATCACTGCTCTGAGCGCGGCCGGTCTGCCCACCGATCGCTTTGCGTTTGAAGGCTTCTTGCCCGCCAAGAGCAAGGGTCGGGATGATCGTCTGCAAGCCGTTATCGAAGACACCCGCTCGCTGGTGTTTTACGAATCGCCGCGGCGTGTGCAGGATACAGTAGAAGCGATTGCTCGCATTCTCGGCGAGCGTCAGGTGGTGGTGTGCCGTGAGCTGACCAAGACCTTCGAGTCGATCCACGGTCTGCCAGCCTCCGAAATGCTGACCTGGCTTGGCGAGGATGACAACCGCTGCCGCGGAGAGATCGTGCTGGTGGTGGCTGGCGCCGCCAAAGATGAAGAGGATCTGCCAGCCGAGGCGATCCGTACTCTGGGTCTGCTGGTGGCCGAGTTGCCACTGAAAAAAGCGGCCGCCCTGACCGCCGAGATCCACGGCGTGAAGAAGAATGCCCTCTACAAATACGGTCTCGAGCACTATTGAGTCGGTGGAATAGGCCGCCAGACTGTTTTATGACCAGCACGCTCCTCTGTATCTGCGAGCATTCACCTTGTAAACGGGGGGCCAAAACGCGATAAATGGCTGTAAACGGGAATTGCCGGTTTACCCCGTGCGTATCGCAAGGCTATAATCCGCGCCTCGGAGTTGGCTGGGCAATCGCTGCTTCGTCGTTGTGTCCCTCGGGACAGACGGGCGGAGGGGAGGAAAGTCCGGGCTTCACAGGGCAGGGTGCCAGGTAACGCCTGGGGGGCGTGAGCCTACGACCAGTGCAACAGAGAGCAGACCGCCGATGGCCCGCAAGGGATCAGGTAAGGGTGAAAGGGTGCGGTAAGAGCGCACCGCGCGACTGGCAACAGTTCGTGGCACGGTAAACTCCACCCGAAGCAAGACCAAATAGGCCCCTATTGGCGCGGCCCGCGTTGGGGGCGGGTAGGTTGCTTGAGCCAGCGAGCGATTGCTGGCCTAGAGGAATGATTGCTACCCGGGGTAACCCGGTACAGAACCCGGCTTACAGGCCGACTCCGACCTCATTCCGAAGAGCCCCGCGATTTATCGCGGGGCTCTTTTTTATGCATGAGCAAATATGGCTTCGTTGGCAGGATATTTTCGGCCTTGTCATTTTGAATGAAATTATATGTTTTAAATCAATCGAATAGTTTCGTATTTAGCACGATGGTAGCGATAGATGGTGACAGAACCCAGGATGGTTGTTCGCACCCGCATATTGTGTGTGTTCTCAGTCCATTCATTTATTTCAATTAATCACCAGAGTTTAACGCCAAATAACTTGTGGAAAATCAACCCACTCAATCCGCAGTATGCAATTGCTGCGTCAATATGTTCCCTCTGCCCCATCTCCTTGCTTGAAAAGCCCCCTGCACGTCCTTAAACTTCAAGGTGGGGAAAAGTGGATCAAAGTGGTTTTTAGAGGGGCAATCTGCCTGCTCACTCACCTTCAGGGACTGCAATTTGTTGCGTGGCGCTCATGCCATCAGCCTGGACAGTAAAGGGCGGCTGGCTATTCCGACCAAATTCCGTGATTGGCTGCGCGACGAAAGCGACGGCCAGCTGGTCTGCACCATCGATATTGCCCATCCCTGTCTGCTGCTCTATCCCCTGAATGAATGGGAAGAGGTCGAGCGCAAGCTCAAGACCCTCTCCAGCATGAATCCGCAAGAACGCCGTTTGCAGCGACTGCTGCTGGGACATGCAACCGAATGCGAGCTGGATGGCAATGGCCGTCTGTTGCTCAGCCAGCCACTGCGCAACCATGCTGGGCTGGACAAGAAGATCATGCTGGTGGGCCAGCTCAACAAATTTGAGCTGTGGGATGAAGCCCGCTGGCAGCAACAGGTCAATGACGACATCTTGGGTCTGCCCGAGGACGATTGGGCAAGCTCACCACGACTACAGGATTTCTCTTTATAAATGACCCAAGCCGCTGAACACATCACAGTGCTGCTGCACGAAGCCGTTGAAGGTCTGGCCATCAAGCCGGACGGAATCTATGTCGACGGCACTTTTGGCCGTGGTGGTCATTCTCGTCTGATCCTGCAACACCTTGGCCCTAACGGCCGCCTGATCGCCATCGACCGCGATCCCCAGGCGATTGCCGAAGCGGCCAAGATCCAGGATCCCCGTTTCGAAATCGTGCGCGGCCCCTTCTCCGGCATCGCCTCCTATCTGGATGAGCGCGGTTTACTAGGCAAGGTGGATGGCTTCCTGCTGGATCTGGGGGTCTCTTCACCCCAACTGGATGACGCCGAGCGTGGCTTCAGCTTTATGAAAGACGGTCCGCTTGATATGCGGATGGACCCTACTTCCGGCCAGAGCGCCGCCGAGTGGCTGGCCAAGGCCGATGTGGATGACATTGCCTGGGTGCTGAAGACCTTCGGTGAGGAGCGTTTTGCCAAGAAGATCGCCCGCGCCATCGTTCATGACCGCGTGACCGAGCCTTATGTGCGTACCCGTCAACTGGCGGAGATGATTGCCCGAGTCAATCCGAGCAAGGAGAAGGGCAAGCATGCGGCGACCCGCAGCTTCCAGGCCATCCGCATCTATATCAACAGCGAGCTGGAGGAGATCGAAACCGCGTTGAACGGCGCGCTGGAAGTGTTGGCGCCGCACGGCCGTCTGTCGGTGATCAGCTTCCATTCGCTGGAAGATCGCTTGGTGAAGCATTTTATTCGCAAGCACGAGAAGGGGCCGGAAGTACCCTACGGCATTCCGTTGACCGAGGCCCAGCTGGCTGGCGGTCGCAAATTGAAGTCGGTCGGCAAGGCGCTCAAGCCTTCTGATCATGAAGTATCTGAAAACAGCCGGTCGCGCAGCTCTGTGCTGCGGGTCGCCGAGCGTCTGGCGGAGTAAGCGATGAGCGAAGTGCGTGTCCACCTGGCCAAGGAGATCGTTGCCGATCTCTGGCGGCACAAGCTGCAGATCCTGTTGTCAGTCGCCGTGCTGGTGACTGCGTTTGCCGTGATCCTGGTGACCAACATGACGCGCGGCCTGACTGCCAAACAGAACGACCTGATGGCCGAAGAGGATCGCCTCAATATCGAATGGCGTCACCTCCTGCTGGAGCAGGGCACCCTGGCGGAACACTCCCGGGTGGCCACTCTGGCGATGGACAAGTTACAAATGGGTCGCCCTCTGGTGACCACCGAGAAGGTAATTACCCTGCCATGAAACGCAAGGCTACAGCCAAAGCTGCCAAAGCGAACGTCAAAGCGCCCTCAATCTATCCGTGGCGCTTTCGCACGCTGGTCGTATTCATCGGCATTGCATTCGTTGGGCTGATCCTGCGCTTGGCCTGGATCCAGGTGATCAACCCTGACCGCCTGCGGCAGGAGGGGGACATGCGCTCCCTGCGTACCACCTCCACCCAGGCTGTGCGCGGTATGATCACCGATCGCAACGGTGAACAGCTGGCTGTTTCCGTTCCGGTCGAGGCGGTCTGGGCCGATCCCAAGACGGTGCACGAGTCTGGTGCGATTCACAACGAGCGCGCCTGGATGGCGCTCTCCGCTGTTCTCAAAATCGACATCAATACCCTCAAGCAGCGTATTGCTAACCCCAGCAAGCGCTTCGTCTATCTGCAGCGTCAGGTGACGCCCGCTGTCTCCGAATACATCAAGGGGCTCAAGCTGGGTGGTGTCTATCTGCGTCCCGAGTCACGCCGCTTCTACCCAACCGGCGAGATCAGCGCCCACCTGGTGGGGGTAACCAACATCGATGGCAACGGGATCGAGGGGATCGAGCGCAGCTACAACGAGTGGCTGACGGCGACGCCTGGCGAGATGCGGGTGCGCAAGGATCGGCAGGGTCGGGTCATCGAGCGTCTTGGCATCGTTAAAGAGGGCAAGAACGCCAACGATCTGCAGCTCAGCATCGATCAGCGGGTACAGGCTCTGGCCTATCGGGCGCTCAAACGCGCAACCGACGAGAACAAGGCAACGTCAGGCTCGATGGTGATGCTGGATATCAAGACCGGCGAAGTGCTCGCCATGGTCAATACCCCCTCCTATAACCCGAACAACCGCGGCCAGTATCAGAGTTTCCGGGTGCGCAACCGGGTGGTGACCGATACCTACGAGCCGGGCTCCACAGTCAAGCCGCTGATTTTGCTAAGTGCCTTGCAGGCGGGTGTCACCAGCTGGAAGGATTTCATTCCCGGTGGTCCGCTCTTTATCGGTGCCAAGCAGATCAAGGACGTCAGTATTCACAAGGCGACCAACCTTTACGATATCCTGCGCTACTCCTCCAACATTGGCATGTCGCGCATCGCGCTACGGATGCCGGCCCAAGAGATGATCAACACCCTCAGTATGTTCGGTTTCGGCATGGATACCGGCAGCGGACTGATGGGCGAGAGCGGTGGTATGTTGCCTCAGCGTCGGCGCTGGTCCGATATCGAGCGGGCGACCCTTTCATTTGGTTATGGTCTGCGGGTTACCCCGCTGCAACTGGCTTCCGCCTACGCCACCCTAGCCAACAAGGGCAAGCGAGTGCCCATCTCCATCGTCAAGGTGACCACGCCGCCCAAGGGTGAGCAGGTGATCGATCACAACAACGCCTCCGCCATGCTGCAGGCGCTGGAGTACGTAGTCGACAACGCCATTCCAAAAGCCAAGATCCCGGGTTATCGGGTCGGTGGCAAGAGTGGTACCGCCAAGGTCGCCGTTGCCGGAGGCTACGGCAAGGATTACATGGCCTGGTTTGCCGGTTTTGCCCCTGCCAGTAATCCCCGTTTCGTCATGGTAGTTGTGATTAACGAGCCAAAAGGCAGTGCCTACTATGGCGGTGCCGTGGCGACCCCACCGTTTGCAGAGGCCATGGGCGGGGTACTGCAACTCTTCAATATTCGTCCTGATGCGGTGCCCACAGCGGTGCCCGCCAAACTTGCCCGTACGGAGGCTCCTCTTGTCCCGCGCACTTGATGCATTACTGCGCCCCTTCGGTATCCAGGCGCCGGCGCTCACTCTGACCGATATTCAGCTTGACAGTCGGCGGGTCAGGCCCGGCACGCTTTTCGTGGCCATCCGTGGCCATCAAGTGGATGGTAGACGTTTCATCGAACAGGCGGTGGCTCAGGGAGCGACCGCTGTTGTGTTTGAGGAGGATGGTGAATTTGTTGCGCCAGCAACCTCGACTCCCTGTATCGGGATGCGGGATCTGCCCGCTCATCTCTCTGCGCTTGCCGGGTATTTCTACGACCAGCCAGCGAGAAAACTGGAGCTGGTCGGGATCACCGGTACCAACGGCAAGAGCACCACTGCATTGCTGGTCGCCAACTGGCGCACCCTGCTGGGTGGTAAGGCCGGGGTGATGGGCACCATCGGCAACGGCCTGTTTGGCCATCTGATCGAAGCGGAAAATACCACTGGCAGCGCCGTGCAGGTACAAGCCAATCTGGCTGCGCTGCAAGAGCAGGGGGCGGATCTGGTGGCGATGGAGGTCTCCAGCCATGGTCTGGTGCAGCACCGTGTCGCCGCGCTGCCCTTTTCCGCAGCTGTCTTTACCAACCTGAGCCGGGATCACCTCGACTACCACGGCACCATGGAAGCCTATGGCGCGGCCAAGGAGCAGCTGCTGCAACTGGTCGATGAGTCGAATGCGGTGATCAACCGGGATGATGCATTGGGTGCCAAGTGGCTCGAAAAATACCCGGCAGCGGTGGCTTTCAGTGTGAATGGCCCGATTGAACACCATTCCGGCCGTCAATTAACGGCGCAGCAGCTCGATTTTCACCAGCAAGGTTTTCGCGCGCAGATTAACTCCAGCTGGGGGAATGGTGTATTATCCGCCCCCTTGCTCGGCCGCTTCAACGTCAGCAATGTGCTGGCGGCGATGGGCGTGATGCTGGTGCTCGGCTATGACTTCCACGAGCTGTTGGCGACAGCACCTCAATTGCAGCCGGTGACCGGTCGCATGGAGTGTTTTGGCGGTGGAGTTACGCCGCTGGCGGTGGTCGATTATGCCCATACCCCGGATGCGCTGGAGAAGGCATTGCAGGCACTGCGTGTGCACTGTGCAGGTCAGCTCTGGTGCCTGATTGGCTGTGGTGGCGATCGGGATCGCGGCAAGCGTCCCATGATGGCAGCCATGGCTGAGCAGTATGCGGATCGCGTGATCCTGACTGACGACAATCCCCGTACCGAAGAGCCGGCCCGGATCATGGCCGACATGGTGGCGGGGCTTCGCGATCCTGCTGCGGTGCAGGTCGAGCACGATCGGGTCAAGGCGATCTCGCTTGCCATCGGTCAGGCGAACAAACAGGACATCATCCTGGTGGCCGGTAAAGGCCACGAGGATTATCAAATCATAGGAACCGACAAGCGGCACTACAGCGACCGGGAAACCGTCGCGGCCGCCTTGCACACATTATTGGAGTCATTCAAATGATGACCCTCAGGCTTGCCGAGCTGGCGCAGGTACTTGATGCCCGTCTGATTGGCGAAGATGGCGAGATCACCGCTGTCAGCACCGATACCCGTACTCTGGGTGCTGGTGCTCTGTTTGTTGCACTGCGCGGTGAGCGCTTCGATGCCCACGACTTTTGCGATCAGGCGCTGGTGGCAGGGGCCTCTGCCCTGCTGGTCGAGCGCGAACTGCCTCTGGCCATCCCCCAGCTGGTGGTGGCGGACAGCCTCAAAGGGCTGGGCCGGCTCGGCAAACTGGTGCGTGAGCGCATCAACCCGAAAGTGCTGGCTATCACCGGCAGCTGCGGCAAGACCACGGTGAAGGAGATGGCGACCGCCATCCTGCGTCATGAAGGAGAGGTGCTGGCCACCGCCGGCAACTTCAACAATGAGGTGGGCGTGCCGCTCACCCTGCTGCGCCTCGAGCCGCAACACCAGTTTGCAGTGATGGAGCTGGGCGCCAACCACAAGGGCGAGATCGCCTGGACCACCTCGCTGGCCAAACCCGATGCCGCCATCATCAACAACGTTGCAGCTGCCCATCTGGAGGGCTTCGGCTCGCTTGAGGGGATCTACCACGCCAAGAGCGAAATTTTTGAAGGCTTGAGCGCAGGCGGTACCGCCATCGTCAATGCCGACAACGAATTCTGGCCGAAGTGGCGTGAGCGTGGCATTCGCTGCGCCTTCTCCATCGAAGATCAGAGCCAGCCGTTCCACGCGCGCAACCTTGTGCTCAACGAACAAGGCTGCGCCGAGTTCGTGATGGTGACCCCGCAGGGTGAGCTGAGCCTGACTCTGGCGATCCCGGGTCGCCACAACGTGGCCAATGCGCTGGCTGCCGCCGCGGGCTGTCTGGCCCTCGGCGCATCCCTCGACTCCGTCAAGGCGGGGCTGGAACAGATGGCGCCGGTCAAGGGGCGCTTCTGCGTCCAGCGCTGGGGCGGTCTGAATCTGGTGGATGATACCTACAATGCCAGCGTGGAGTCGGTGCTGGCGGGCATCGATGCCCTGACCGCCATGAGTGGCTTCAAGGTGCTGGTGTTTGGCGACATGCGGGAACTGGGTGAGGAGTCTGCCGAGCAACATGCCCGGGTTGGCCGTCATGCCCGCGAGTGCGGCCTGGATGCCGTGCTGACAGTGGGGGAACATAGTCGTCATACCGCAGATGCCGCGGTTGGCCGACATTTCGATAACAAGGCGTCGTTGTTTGAAGTGCTTGCTCATATGATTGATACACATCGGGAAATTTCAATTCTGGTCAAGGGCGCCCGTGGCTCCCGCATGGAAGATATCGTCGAGATGGTCAAAGACCGTCAGGAGTCAGCCACATGCTAGTCTGGCTGGCCGAACTGCTCACCCCGCACTTCACCTTCTTCAACGTCTTCTCCTACCTGACGTTTCGCGCCATCCTGTCGATCATCACCGGACTGGGGGTTGCCCTCTGGATGGGGCCACGCCTGATCCGTCGCCTGCAGATCCTGAAATTCGGTCAGGTGATTCGCAACGATGGTCCCGAGTCCCACCTCAGCAAGCGGGGCACCCCGACCATGGGTGGCCTGATGATCATTGCTGCGATTTTCACGTCTGTGCTGCTCTGGTGCCGCCTCGACAACCCCTATGTCTGGCTGGTGCTGTTTGTGCTGGGAGCCTATGGTGCCATCGGCTTTGCCGACGACTACCTCAAGGTGGTGCGCAAGAATACCGACGGCCTGATCGCCCGCTGGAAGTACTTCTGGCAGTCTGCGGTTGCGCTTGGAGTGGCAGTCTTCCTCTACGCCACGGCCACTCATGATGGCCAGACCCAGCTGGTGGTGCCCTTCCTCAAGGATGTGATGCCGCAGCTTGGTCTGATGTTTATCCTGCTCACCTATTTTGTCATCGTTGGCACCTCCAATGCGGTCAACCTGACCGATGGTCTGGATGGTCTGGCCATCATGCCGACCGTGATGGTGGCGGGGGGCTTCGCCCTGATCGCCTGGGCCACCGGTAACGTCAATTTTGCCAGCTACTTGCATATCCCCTATGTGCCCTATACCTCCGAGCTGGTGATCGTCTGTACTGCCATCGTCGGGGCAGGTCTGGGCTTTCTCTGGTTCAACACCTATCCGGCACAGGTCTTCATGGGGGACGTTGGTTCCCTGGCACTGGGCGGCGCGCTTGGCACTATCGCCGTTCTGGTACGCCAGGAGTTCCTGCTGGTGATCATGGGCGGTGTCTTTGTGATGGAGACCGTCTCGGTGATTCTGCAGGTGGGGTCTTACAAGCTGCGCGGCGTGCGGATCTTCCGCATGGCGCCGATCCATCACCACTACGAGAAGAAGGGCTGGCCGGAGCCGCGCGTTATCGTGCGTTTCTGGATTATCACCCTCGTGCTGGTACTGCTGGGTCTTGCCACCCTGAAGGTGAGGTAAGGCTATGGTCATCGTTATCGGACTCGGCAAAACCGGACTCTCCTGCGTCGACTACTTCCTCGGCCGTGGTGTCACCCCGCTGGTGATGGACACTCGCGCCAACCCGCCCGGCAAGGATCAACTGCCTGCCGAGGTGGAACTCATTCACGGGCTGGATGGTGAGCGACTCAAACAGGCGCACATGATTGTAGCGAGTCCGGGCATTGCCCTGGCTACCCCTGAATTGAAAGCGGCTGCCGAGTGTGGTGTACAGATAGTCGGCGATATAGAGTTGTTCGTTCGCGAGACTGAGACACCGGTCATCGCCATCACAGGTTCCAATGGCAAGAGCACAGTCACTACTCTGGTGGGTGAGATGATTGCCGAAGCCGGGCTCAAGGTGGGCGTGGGCGGCAATATCGGCACGCCTGCGCTGGAGCTGCTCAAGCAGCCGATGGATCTCTGCGTACTGGAGCTCTCCAGCTTCCAGCTGGAGACCACTCACAGCCTGTGTGCTGCCGCCTCTGTGGTGCTGAACCTCTCTGAAGATCACATGGATCGCTATCAGGGTATGGCCGACTACCGTGCCGCCAAGATGGAGATCCATCAGCACTCCAAACACATTCTGGTCAATCGCGACGATCCCCAGACTTTGCCCGATGTGGGTCAGGTGTGGCAGAGCTTTGGTCTTGACTGCAATGGCTATGGCCGCTGCCTGCTGGATGGCCGCTACTGGTTGACCCTGCACGGCGAGCCGCTGCTGGCGGTGGACGAGATGAAGATCGTCGGCGCACACAATCAGGCCAACGCGCTGGCCGCCATGGCGCTGTGCGATGCGGTCGGCATTCCCCGCGCTGCCCAGCTCACCGTGCTGCGCCGCTTTGAAGGCTTGCCCCACCGTGCCCGTTTCGTGCGCGAAGTGAACGGGGTGCGCTGGATCAACGACTCCAAAGCCACCAACGTGGGAGCTACGCTAGCTGCCGTTGCCGGTGTCCGTGAATCGGTCAAGGGGCGCCTGTTGCTGCTGGCCGGTGGTCAGGGCAAGGGGCAGGACTTTGGCCCGATCCAGGCGCTGCTGGGCAACCAGATCGATCACATGTACTGCTTCGGTCAGGATGCCGAGGTGCTGCTGGCGCTGGGCGAGCAGACCGAACGGGTGGCCGACCTGGCCGCTGCGGTTGCCAAAGCGGCGGCCGATGCCAAGCCCGGTGACTGGGTGCTGCTGGCGCCAGCCTGTGCCAGCCTGGATCAGTTCAAGTCGTTCGAGGTGCGTGGCGATCGCTTTACCGAGATGGTGATGGCGCTATGAATGCCCTTCGCGCAGCCGCAGGTCTGTTCCAGCGCTGGCTATTGCCGGCGCGCCCTGCCGGCCTCTATGACCGGCAGTTGGTGTTGCTGGCGCTCTCCCTGATGGCGGTCGGGGTGGTGATCGTGGCATCAGCTTCGATCCCGGAGGGGATCTCCCTGGGGGATGATCCCTTCATGTTTGTGAAGCGTCACGCAATGTTTCTGGTGATGGCGCTCGGTATCTCCTGGTTTGTGTTGCAGGTGCCGATGGCGCGCTGGCAGGAGTACAACGGACCCATGCTGTTGCTGGCCATTCTGCTGCTGGTGCTGGTGCTGGTGGTCGGGCGCAATGTCAACGGTGCGGTGCGTTGGCTGCCACTGGGCCCCTTCAACCTGCAGCCGGCCGAGTTTGGCAAGCTGGCGCTATTCGTCTATCTGGCCGGTTATCTGGTGCGGCGTCAGAACGAGGTGCGTGAAGCCTGGCTTGGCTTCCTGAAACCCCTGGCGGTATTCGGGGTGCTGGCGATCTTGCTGCTGTTGCAACCGGATCTGGGGTCGACCGTGGTGATGTTCGTCACCTCGTTCGGCATGCTGTTTCTGGCTGGCGCCAAACTGTGGCAGTTCATGATCCTCATCGGTGGCGGTCTTGGCGGGGTGATCATGCTGATCATCGTCGAGCCCTACCGGATGCGTCGGGTGACCTCTTTTATGGATCCCTGGGCCGATCCGTTTGGCAGTGGCTACCAGTTGACCCAATCGCTGATGGCGTTTGGCCGTGGCAGCTGGTTTGGCGAGGGGCTCGGCAACTCCATCCAGAAGATGGAGTACCTGCCGGAAGCGCATACCGACTTTGTGTTTGCGATCCTCGGCGAAGAGCTGGGTTACGTTGGGGTACTGGGCGCCCTGTGTCTCATCTTTGCGTTGGCGATCAAGGCGTTGAAGCTGGGGCATCGCGCCCTGCAAGCCGACCGCCTTTATGATGGCTATCTGGCTATCGGTATCGGCATCTGGTTCAGTTTCCAGACTTTCGTCAACGTCGGCGCGGCCAGCGGCATGATGCCGACCAAGGGCTTGACCCTGCCGCTGGTCAGTTACGGTGGCTCGAGTCTCATCATCATGACAGTGGCGGTGAGCATGTTGATTCGAATCGATTTTGAGTTGCGTCAGGCGACTGCCCAGGCGCGGGTGCGGGAGGTTTAGTGAGCAAGACGCTGTTGGTGATGGCAGGTGGTACCGGGGGGCATGTCTTTCCCGGTCTGGCCGTGGCTGATCGACTGAGGGAGCAGGGCTGGACTGTCCACTGGCTGGGGACGGCGGACCGGATGGAGGCGGAGCTGGTGCCCGCCCATGGTTATCCCATCTCCTTTATCGATATTCAGGGGGTGCGTGGCAACGGCATCAAGCGACTGCTGATGGCGCCCTATCGTATCGTCAAATCCATCTTGCAGGCGCGTCAGGTGCTCAAGACCGTTCGCCCTGATGTGGTGCTCGGTATGGGGGGCTTTGCCTCCGGTCCAGGGGGCGTGGCTGCCTGGTTCTCTGGTATCCCGTTGCTGCTCCATGAGCAGAATGCTGCTGCAGGCATGACTAACAAGCTGCTGGCGCGTATTGCCAAGCGGGTGCTGATGGCATTTCCGGGCGCCTTCGCGCCGAGCCGCCGCACCGCTGTGGTCGGCAATCCGGTGCGTCCCGAAGTGGTTGCCCTGCCGGATCCGCAGCTGCGCAGCGAAGCCGAGCCGCTGCATCTGCTGATCGTTGGTGGTAGCCTGGGTGCCCGCGTGCTCAACCAGCAGGTACCCGCTGCAGTTGCTGCGGCTGGTGTGCCTATCGAGGTGCGTCACCAGTGTGGCAAGGGCAATGCCGAGACAGTATCTGCTGCCTATGCCCAGCACGGTATCAATGCCGAGGTGAGTGAATTTATCAAGGATATGGCTGGCGCCTACGCCTGGGCAGATCTGGTGGTCTGCCGGGCGGGAGCACTGACGGTATCCGAGGTGGCCGCCGCCGGGGTAGCAGCCATTTTCGTGCCGCTCCCCCATGCGGTGGATGATCACCAGACCCGTAACGCCTTGACCCTGGTCGACGGCGGTGCGGCCGAGTTCCTGCCCCAGTCCGAGCTGAACACAACCTCACTCGCGGCACGCCTGACCTGGCTGGCTGGTCGCCGGGAGACCCTGTTTAACATGGCGAAAGCGGCTCGTCGCGTTGCCATCACAGATGCGGCCGAGCGGGTTGCAGATGAGTGCAAACAGCTCGCCAGTGGGCAGAGTGGTAAAGATTGATGAGCAAGGTTGCAGCGGTGACACCGTGCAGCCTTGTACCTGTATGTATTGATGCCGCCGTGCAGCCGCGCTTTGACGGCACATTGCCTGCGGCAGACTAAAGAGACGATTATGACCAAGGTTGAACTGGCAAAACTGCGTACTGTGATCCCCGAAATGCGCCGCGTGCGTCGCATCCACTTTATCGGCATCGGTGGTGCTGGTATGGGCGGAATCGCCGAAGTGCTTGCCAACGAAGGGTATCAGGTGACAGGTTCTGACTTGGGTCGCAATGCAGTGACCGAACGGTTGGCAGGACTGGGCGCCCACATTTTTGTCGGTCATAGTGCCGTGCACGTCGAGGGCGCCAGCGTGGTGGTGGTCTCCACCGCCATCAAACAGGACAACCCGGAGCTGCTGGCTGCCCGCGAGCTACGTATCCCGGTGGTGCGTCGCGCCGAGATGTTGGCTGAGTTGATGCGTTTCCGTCACGGCATCGCCATTGCCGGCACCCACGGCAAGACCACCACCACCAGTCTGGTGGCGAGCATCTATGCCGAAGCCGACCGCGATCCGACCTTCGTTATCGGTGGCTTGCTCAACAGTGCCGGCACCAATGCCCGTCTGGGCAGCAGCCGCTATCTGATTGCCGAAGCAGACGAAAGTGACGCCTCCTTCCTGCATCTGCAACCGATGGTCTCTATCGTGACCAATATCGAAGCGGATCACATGGACACCTACGGCGGTGATTTCTCCAAGCTGAAGGCCACATTCATCGAGTTTCTGCACAACCTGCCTTTCTACGGGCTGGCGGTAGTCTGCATCGATGATCCGGTGATCCGTGGTATGTTGCCGGAGATTGCTCGTCCGACCTTGACTTATGGTCTCTCTGACGACGCTGATGTGCAGGTATTGGATTTTGTCCAGACCACCAACCACAGCAGCTTCCGGGTGCGTCGCAAAGAGGCGGGCGAACTGCAGGTTACCCTCAACTTGCCGGGGATCCACAATGCCTTGAACGCTGCCGCGGCGATAGCTGTCGCGACTGAAGACGGGGTTAGCGACGAGGCCATCATCCGTGCGCTGGCCAAGTTTGAAGGGGTTGGCCGTCGCTTCCAGCAGTATGGCGAGTTCGAAACCGGGCGCGGCAAGGTCATGCTGGTGGATGATTACGGTCACCACCCGAGCGAAGTGAAGGTCACCATCAACGCTGCTCGTGCCGGTTGGCCCGAGAAGCGTCTGGTAATGGTGTTCCAGCCGCACCGTTATACCCGCACCCGAGACCTCTACGAGGACTTCGCAGATGTGCTCTCCAAGGTAGATGTACTGGTGATGCTGGAGGTTTATGCTGCCGGTGAGGATCCGATCCCGGGGGCTGATGGACGGGCTCTGTGCCGCTCCATTCGCTCGCGTGGCAACCTGGAACCCATCTTCGTCGCCACGCCAGATGACGTACCTGTCGTGCTGGCCGACTTGATTGGTGAGGGGGATTTGGTGCTGACTCAGGGGGCGGGGAACGTTGGGGCACTTGCCCGTCGTCTCGGCGAAATGAAATTGCGCATAGATAGCATGAAATCTGGTGCCTGAGGGCCCAATGAGTATTTTGACCGCCAAGCCGGGGCCTATATAATGGCGAACCGGTCTGTCAAAAGGCCGGTTTAGCGCGTTACACGGGGATCGAGCGGGTGGAGGCAAGGGCACAGGGGCGCACCAAGGGCGGCTTCATCGTAGGCGTGATGTTTTTCCTGCTGGTGATATGGGGCTGCTACCGGACTGCGCTGGATGTTAAAGGTTGGCTGACAGATGCCAACCGGTTGCCCATGAGCGAGCTGTTGCTGCAGGGGCAACACCAGTATCTGGAAACCGAAGAGCTGCGACTGGCCGTGCTGGATGGTGCCGAGTCACGCAACTTCTTCGAGTTGGATGTCAACGAATTGCAGGCACGGCTTAATGCCTTGCCATGGGTAGCCTCGGTATCGGTACGCAAGAAGTGGCCGAACAAGATCAAGGTTTACCTGACGGAACAGGATGTGGCGGCGCGCTGGAATGGCAACCGCTTCGTCAACACCAAGGGCAAGGTGTTCAGTGCGCCGGATCGGGTCAAGACATCGCTGTTGCAGTTGTCTGGGCCGGATGACCAGGCCGCCATGGTGTTGAAAGAGAGTCGGCAGTACGAAGCGCAGCTGGCGGCCAAGGGATACAAGTTGTTGGGGGTGAATCTGACCCCCCGCCATGCCTGGGAACTGACCCTGGATGGCAATATCAAGCTGTTTCTGGGGCGTAACGACATAGCGCTCAGGTTGCAGCGGTTTATCGATGCCTTCCCGGTTATCGAACCCCGTTCGCAGGTTGCGTATGTGGATCTTCGATACGATACCGGTGTGGCAGTTGGCTGGAAGAAGAGCGAAGAGAAAGTGCATGACCAACACCGCAGATAGGAATTTGATTGTCGGACTGGATATCGGCACAACCAAGGTGGCGGTTCTGGTCGGGGAAGTATTGCCGGACGGTGAACTGAACGTCATCGGTATGGGCAGTCACGCCTCCCGCGGGATGGAGAAGGGAGGGGTCAACGACCTCGATTCCGTGGTCAAGTCACTGCGCCGTGCGGTGGAAGAGGCCGAGATGATGGCGGATTGCCAGATCAGCTCGGTTTATCTGGGGTTGTCCGGCAAGCATATCGACTGCCGCAACGAGACCGGCATGGTGCCCATCTCCGATGAGGAGGTGACCCAGGAGGATGTGGACAACGTGATCCACACCGCCAAGTCGGTTCGCCTCTCCGACGAGCTGCGTGTGCTGCACGTGCTGCCCCAGGAGTTTGCCATCGACTATCAGGAAGGGATCAAGAATCCGGTCGGCCTCTCCGGCGTGCGGATGGCGGCCAAGGTGCATCTCATCACCTGCCATAACGACATGGCTCGCAACATCGAGAAGTGTGTCGAGAAGGTAGGGCTGCGGGTCGATCAACTGATCTTCTCCGCGCTGGCATCCAGCTACGCAGTGTTGACTGAAGACGAGAAAGAGCTGGGGGTCTGCGTGGTGGACATCGGTGGCGGCACTATGGACATGTCGCTGTTTACCGGCGGCGCACTGCGCCACACCAAGGTGATCCCGTACGCTGGCAGCACTGTAACCAGCGACATCGCCTACGCCTTCGGTACGCCGCCGCTCGACGCAGAAGCGATCAAGGTGCGCTACGGCTGTGCCCTCGGTCGTCTGGTCAGCAAGGAAGACAATATTGAAGTGCCCAGTGTCGGCGGCCGTCCGGCGCGCAGCCTGCAGCGGCAGACACTGGCTGAAGTGATTGAGCCCCGTTACACCGAGTTGCTCTCCATGGTGAATGATGAGCTGGTGCGGGTACAAAGCGAGTTGAAAGCGCAGGGTGTCAAGCATCAGCTGGCAGCCGGTGTGGTCTTGACCGGCGGCGCTGCCCAGATTGAAGGCATTGTGGAGTGTGCAGAGCAGATCTTCCAGTGTCAGGTCAGGGTAGGGGAGCCCATGAATATTCGTGGTCTGAGTGATTACGTGCAGGCACCGGTGTACTCGACCGCAGTCGGGTTGCTGCAGTATGGCCGTACCCATCAGGCAACAGGTAGCAACAAAGAATATGCCGCCAAGGCAAGCGTCGGTGGCCTGGTCAAACGGGTCAGCAACTGGCTGCGTGGCGAGTTCTAAGAATTTTGCTGAGTCAGGCAAATAAAGCGGAGAGACAACATGTTTGAATTTATGGATAGCCACACTGACGAAGCCGTCATTAAAGTGATCGGTGTAGGTGGCGGCGGCGGCAACGCTGTCGAACACATGGTTCGTCAAAACATCGAAGGTGTCGAGTTCATCACCGTCAACACCGACGCCCAGGCACTGCGTAACTCCAGTGCCAACACCACCCTGCAGATCGGTAGTGGTATTACCAAGGGTCTGGGGGCGGGTGCCAATCCCGAAGTGGGTCGTGATGCGGCCATGGAAGATCGCGAAGCACTGCGTGAGCTGCTGACCGGTTCCGACATGGTGTTTATCGCCGCTGGTATGGGGGGTGGTACCGGTACCGGTGCTGCGCCGATCGTGGCCGAAGTGGCGCGCGAGATGGGCATCCTGACCGTTGCTGTAGTGACCAAGCCGTTCTCCTTCGAAGGGAAGAAGCGGATGGGCTTCGCCGCGCACGGTATCGAAGAGCTCTCCAAAAATGTTGACTCCCTGATCACCATCCCCAACGACAAGTTGCTGAAGGTGCTGGGTCGCGGTATCTCCCTGCTGGACGCCTTCAAGGCTGCCAACGATGTACTGCTTGGTGCGGTACAGGGCATTGCCGAGCTGATCACCCGTCCGGGCTTGATCAACGTCGACTTCGCGGACGTACGTACCGTGATGCGCGAAATGGGTACCGCCATGATGGGTACCGGTTCTGCCTCCGGTGATGACCGTGCCGAAGAAGCGGCCGAGAAAGCCATCTCCAGCCCGCTGCTGGAAGATGTGGATCTGGCCGGTGCCCGCGGCATCCTGGTCAACATCACTGCTGGCATGGACATGACCATTGAAGAGTTCGAAACCGTGGGTAACGCGGTCAAGGCCTTCGCTTCCGAGAACGCCACTGTGGTAGTGGGTACCGTAATCGATCCGGAAATGCACGACGAACTGCGTGTGACCGTGGTTGCGACCGGTATCGGTGCCGAGCGCAAGCCGGACATCACGCTAGTCAAGAGCAGCCAGGTGCAAGAGCGCCCGGTGCGTCAGCCGCTGGTCAGTGACATGATGCAAGGCCGCGTGATGGACGAAGCGCCGGCCAAGGTGGTCAACGCCGAGCCGCAAGCCCGTCGTGAACCGGATTATCTGGATATTCCGGCGTTCCTGCGCAAGCAGGCAGACTAAGCCTCTGATGAGGCTTGTTTGTCTGTTGCTTAAGGAATGTGCTAAGATGGCCTGCCAACGACCATCTGGTCAGGATTTTAAGCTGTTTAGGGTACACCCATGATTAGACAAAGAACCTTGAAAACGAGTGTACAGGCGACTGGTGTCGGCCTGCATTCGGGCCGGAAAGTCACCATGACATTCCGTCCGGCACCTGTGAACACAGGGATCGTTTACTTGCGTACCGATCTGAATCCTGTGGTGGAGCTGCCAGCCAATGCCGATCAGGTGCGCGATACCGTGCTCTGTACCGCTCTGGTCAACGAAGCCGGTGTCCGGGTCTCTACCATTGAGCACCTCTCCGCCGCGCTGGCTGGGATGGGGATCGACAACCTCTATGTCGAGGTTGACGCGCCCGAGATCCCGGTGATGGATGGCAGTGCGCATCCCTTTATCTACCTGCTGCAGGAAGTCGGGATCCGTGAGCAAAATGCGGCCAAGCAGTTTGTGCGGATCAAGAAGAGCATCCGGGTTGAAGACGGCGACAAGTGGGCGGAATTCCACCCCTATCGCAACGGCTTCAAAATGGATCTCGAGATCGACTTCCAGCATCCGGTCTTTGAAGGGCGCAATCAGCGTTGCGTACTGGACTTCTCCGGTGCTTCCTTCGTGAAAGAGATCAGCCGTGCCCGTACCTTCGGGTTCATGCGTGATATCGAGTACCTGCGTTCCCAGAACCTGGCGCTGGGCGGAAGCCTGGAAAACGCCGTGGTACTGGATGACTATCGGGTGCTGAACGAAGACGGTTTGCGTTATGAGGACGAGTTCGTCAAGCACAAGATGCTGGACGCGATCGGTGACCTCTATATGTGTAACCGCAGCATCATCGGTGAGTTCCGTGCCTACAAGACCGGACATGCCCTGAACAACAAACTGCTGCGTGCCTTGCTGGCCGAGCAGGAGGCTTGGGAACTGGTGACCTTCGAGGGTGAGGGCGACAAAGCGCCTATCGCTTACTACGATAACGGTCTGGTTCTGGCCTGATAGCTATGCAACGGAACGTCGGTCCTCTCTCCGCACCGACGTTCCGTCATTTGTTTACTCCATCCTTTAATACCGATTATCTCCCGGTTTTATTTCCCGTGCAGGCTCTTGGCCGCACCTGACCGAGCAGACTGATTTCTATGAGCATTACCCTGATCCTCCACGGCAAGCAGCGACGCAAGTTGCACCTGCCCAAACAACGTCTGGCCTGGGTCGGCGGTATTCTCCTCTCCCTGTTGGCACTTGGTGGTGGTTGGCTTTGGCAGAGTTGGCACCAGAAAATGGAGGCGCTGGAAGTAGCGCTTGCCGTTGCCGAGCAACAGTCCGTCGACCAGAGTGGCGACGAAGCCCGTGAACAGTTGGCAATGTTGGCTGCTCAGGTGGGCACCATGCAAGGCCAGCTTGGCCGTCTCAATGCCCTCGGTGAACGATTGACCGAGCAGGCCGATCTCGACCCCGACGAGTTCAATTTCAAAGAGCTGCCTCCCATGGGCGGACCTTCTTATGATGAAGATCTGGAAGTGAGCCTCAACGAGCTGCAAGCCTCGATGAAACACCTCAGCCAGCAGCTCAGCAGCCGTGAAGAGCAGCTGTCGGTACTTGAATCTTTCATCATGAATCACCATATCACCGATGCCGGTTTTATTTCCGGCACGCCAGTCAAACAAGAGCGAGTTTGGGTCTCGTCCGGGTTTGGTGGACGGGTCGATCCGTTCAACGGGCGTGCCAAGATGCACAAAGGGGTCGATTTCCGTGGCAAACCCGGAACCCCGATTCTGGCCACCGGGCCTGGCATTGTCAGCTGGGCGGGCCGTCATCCGGAATTTGGCAATATGGTGGAGATTAATCACGGCAATGGCCTTGTCACCCGCTATGCCCACAACTCCAGGTTGCTGGTCGAGGTGGGCACAATGGTTGATCAGGGTCAGAAGATTGCCTTGATGGGACGTACCGGTCGTGCGACCGGTGTCCATTTGCATTACGAAGTGTTGAAAGACGGTCGTCAGGTCAACCCCGCACGCTTTCTCAGTGCCAGCCGGGGTTAGGTTTTTTTCTTCAGTTCCAGTGACGGAACGCTTTTATAACCAGAAATAGTTGGTACCCATGATTAGCACACTGCTTACCAAGATTATCGGCAGCCGGAACGACAGAACGCTCAAGGCTTTGCGCAAAATTGTAAAACAGATCAATGCCATGGAGCCGCAGTTCGAGGCTCTCTCCGATTCCGAGTTGCAGGCTAAAACGGCTGAATACCGTCAGCGTATCGAGCAGGGCGAGACTCTGGAGCAGTTGCTGCCGGAAGCGTTCGCGACTGTGCGTGAAGCCTCCAAGCGGGTGTTCGGCATGCGTCACTTCGACGTACAGCTGATCGGCGGTATGGTGCTGAACTCCAACCGCATTGCAGAAATGAAGACAGGTGAAGGTAAGACCCTGACCGCGACCCTGCCGGCCTACCTGAATGCCCTGAGCGGTCGTGGCGTGCACGTGGTGACCGTGAACGACTACTTGGCCAAGCGTGATGCGGAAGCTAACCGTCCGCTGTTTGCTTTCCTCGGCATGACCGTTGCGTGCAACGTGCCCGGCATGGATGCGTCTCAGAAGCGTGACGCCTACGCTGCCGATATCACCTACGGTACCAACAACGAATTCGGTTTCGACTACCTGCGTGACAACATGGCGTTCTCGCCGGAGCAGCGCGTACAGCGCCCGCTTAACTACGCGCTGGTGGACGAGGTTGACTCGGTGCTTATCGATGAAGCCCGTACTCCGCTCATCATCTCCGGCCCGGCCGAAGACAGCTCAGAGCTCTATATTCGCGTCAACAAGCTGATCCCGCTGCTGGTCAAGCAGGACAAGGAAGACACCGAAGAGTACACCGGTGACGGTCACTACACGGTGGACGAGAAGAACCGTCAGGCCCTGCTGACCGAAAACGGCCAGATCTTCGTGGAAGAGCTGCTCAAGAAAGAGGGGCTGCTGGACGAGAACGACTCCCTGTTCTCCGCCTCAAACATCAGCCTGCTGCACCACGTCAACGCCGGTCTGCGTGCTCATACCCTGTTCGAGCGCAATGTGGACTACATCGTCCAGAAGGACGAGATCGTCATCGTCGATGAGCACACCGGTCGTACCATGCCGGGTCGTCGCTGGTCCGATGGTCTGCATCAGGCCGTTGAAGCAAAGGAAGGGGTGAAGATCCAGAACGAGAACCAGACGCTGGCATCTATCACCTTCCAGAACTACTTCCGTCTCTACAACAAGCTGGCGGGGATGACCGGCACTGCAGATACCGAAGCCTTTGAATTCCAACAGATTTATGGCCTGGATACCGTGGTTATCCCGACCAACAAGCCGATGGTGCGCAAGGACATGGGCGATCTGGTCTACCTGACCGCCAATGAGAAGTATGCTGCCATCGTCAAGGATATTCGCGAGTGTGTGGAGCGCGGCCAGCCGGTGCTGGTGGGTACCGTCTCCATCGAAAACTCAGAGCTGCTCTCCGGCATCCTGACCAAGGAGAAGATCCCGCATCAGGTACTGAACGCCAAGTTCCACGCCATGGAGGCGGAGATCGTTGCCCAAGCAGGCCAGACTGGTGCTGTCACCATCGCCACCAACATGGCCGGTCGTGGTACCGATATCGTGTTGGGCGGCAACTGGCAGGCAGAGATCGCCAAGCTGGAGAACCCGACCGAGGAGCAGATTGCCGAGCTGAAAGCGGCCTGGCAGGTGCGCCACGATGCCGTGCTGGCCGCCGGTGGTCTGCACATTATCGGTACCGAGCGTCACGAATCCCGTCGTATCGACAACCAGCTGCGCGGCCGTTCCGGTCGTCAGGGTGACCCGGGTTCCTCCCGCTTTTACCTCTCCATGGAAGATACCCTGATGCGGATCTTCGCCTCTGATCGCGTCACCGGCATGATGAAGAAGCTGGGCATGGAAGAGGGCGAAGCCATCGAACACCCCTGGGTCACCAAGGCGATCGAAAATGCCCAGCGCAAGGTGGAAGGTCGCAACTTCGACATCCGCAAGAGCTTGCTGGAGTTTGATGACGTTGCCAACGACCAGCGCAAGGTGGTCTACGAGCAGCGTAACGAGCTGCTGGATACCAACGACATCTCCGAGACCATCCACGTTATCCGTGATGATGTCTACGGCAGCGTGATCGATGAGTATATCCCGCCCCAGTCTCTGGAAGAGATGTGGGATGTACCGGGTCTGGAAGCGCGCCTGAAGGCCGATTTCGCGCTGGATCTGCCGTTGCAGCAGTGGCTGGCGGAAGATGACAAGCTTTACGAAGAGAAGCTGCGCGAGCGCATTCTGGACGAAGCCACCAAGCTCTATGCCCACAAGGAGGAGCTGGTTGGCAAAGAGGTGCTGCGCAACTTCGAGAAGGCGGTGATGCTGCAAACTCTGGATGGTTTGTGGAAAGAGCATCTGGCGGCCATGGATCACCTGCGTCAGGGCATCCATCTGCGCGGCTACGCCCAGAAGAACCCCAAGCAGGAGTACAAGCGTGAATCCTTCGATCTGTTTACCCAGATGCTGGAAACCCTCAAACGCGACGTGGTCAGCATTCTGAGCCGTGTTCAGGTGCAGGAGCGTGATGTGGAAGCGATGGAAGAGCAGCAGCGCCAGCAGGCGGAAGCCGCTCCCCGTACCTACACCCACGCCGCTGCCGAGAACCAGCTGGCCGATGAACAGACCGCAGGCGAAGAGGGCCACACCACTTTCGTACGCGACGAGCAGAAGGTTGGCCGCAACGATCCCTGCCCGTGCGGCTCCGGCAAGAAGTACAAGCATTGCCACGGTCAGTTGACCTGATCGACGCTATGCCATAACAGGCGGGCCAAGTGCCCGCCTTGTTATTGGTGGCAACAAGCGAACAGAGGTAATTGATGGAACAGAAAAAACGGATCTGGGTGGCGGTTGGCGTCATCGAGAATGAACGGGGCGATATCTTCATCGCCAGACGCTCCTCCGATCGCCATCAGGGTGATCGCTGGGAGTTTCCCGGTGGCAAGGTAGAGTCCGGTGAGGATCTGCTCACCGCACTGGATCGGGAGCTGTGGGAAGAGATCGGCATCCGGGTGCAGGATTGTGCCCCTTTTATGGAGCTGCAGCACGACTACCCCGAGAAGCAGGTGTTGCTGGATATCTGGAAGGTGACCCGTTTCAGCGGCGATCCGTTCGGCAAGGAGGGGCAGGAGTGTCTATGGGTGCCGGTGGCTGAGCTGCACAACTACCACTTTCCCGATGCCAACGGTCCGATTGTCGCGCGGCTTCAAGGCCTGCTGGCGTGAGCCGGTAGTCATCAACAAGTATGAAAAAGGGCCAATTGGCCCTTTTTTCATTTTACAGAGGCGAGTGGCCGCAGGCTTATAGCCACTGGTCACCCTCTTCCGGCTCCGGCAGCAGGTCCGGGTTGATTTCGCCGGGAATGCGCTTCTCTTCATCGGCCCATTCGCCGAGATCGATCAGCTGGCAGCGCTTGCTGCAGAAGGGGCGGAACGGACTCTGCGGGCCCCACTCCACTTCGCTCTGGCAGGTTGGACACTTTACCTTGGTGACCATAAGCCCTCCTTAGCAGCAGGCGAGCTGGAACGGCACGTCGCCAATCGGCTGTTCTGCGGTGGGCAGAAAGCGCAGGGCGAAGCGGTTCTTGTGGCCGCTCAGGGTCGGGTAGCAGAACAGATTGCCCGGCAGCTTGATGCGGATCAGCTCGGCGCTCTCGGCGGTGTCCTGGAAGAAACCGTTGCTCGCAACCTGCTCACTGAAGCTGCCTGATTCGCGCCACAGGCGCAGCAGCAGTGTGATGGCATTCATCAGCAGGTTGATATCGCTCAGCCAGCCCTGCATCTGCTGGTGACGGGTGATGGCCGGGGTTCCGAGCCAGTGGTGCAGCTGCGGCACATCGAAGGCACACAGGCCACCCGGGATGGAGAAACGCTGGCGGATGGATCCGAGCAGACGATCCTCTTTCAGGCGGGCACCCGGGCGTGGTGAATTGAGCAGGTTGCGGGAGAGCTGGCTGCTCTCTTGCTGCATCAGTTTGATCTGCTCCAGATCGACGTCGGGCAGGCTGGCCCAGTGGCTCAGACGCTGGCCGAGACGCTCCAGATCCTTGATGAGGTCGGCGCGCAGGTCACCACGCTCCAGCAACTCCTGCAGATCGAACAGCCCCTTGAAGAAGGCGATATGTGCCCAGGATTGTTCACTCTCCAGATTGTCGCGGATCTGGGAAAATAGGGACTCCAGACGCAGGTAGGTCCGGCTTTTTTCATTGAGGGGGAAATCGTAAATCATGCCTAATCCTGGCCAGCCATAAACCGGCCTAGTGTACTCACACTTGGCGGGCTTGTTGAGAGGCAATTGCCAGATATGTCTCGTGCAGTGCCAAAATCCGCGTTTTAATCGCCATTTCGCTGTCATTGTGGTTTTCGATGACATCATCCGCCACAGCTAGCCGTTCTGTCCGGCTCGCCTGAGCAGCGATGATGGCTTTGGCCTGCTCGGTGCTGACGCCATCCCGACGGCAGGTTCGCTCAATCTGGGTGGCTTCGTCCACATCGATCACCAGCACCCGGTCGGCGAGGCCGGTGAGTTTGTTCTCCACCAGCAGCGGCACCACCAGCAGGCAGTAAGGTGAGCGGGCAGCAGCACATTGGCGCTGCATCTCGCTGCGAATGAGTGGATGGAGCAAGGCGTTGAGCCAGGTCTTGGCTTGCGGGTCGCTGAAGACCCGTTCGCGCAGGGTGCGGCGGTCGAGTTGACCGCTCGGCTCAATCACATCCGGGCCAAAATGGTCGGCGATGGCGGCAAGAGCCTGGGTGCCCGGCTCAACGACCTCGCGGGCGATCACATCGGCATCCACCACCTCGATACCCAGCTCGGCAAACTGATTGGCGATGGTGGTCTTGCCGCTGCCGATACCACCAGTGATAGCAACTACATACATGGGAGCCTCTTGCTCAAAGCAGGGTAGAGAGATACCAGTTGGTGATGGTATCGCCCCACAGCAGGGCAATCCAGCCCGCGATGGCGAGGTAGGGGCCGAAGGGGATGGGCTTACTCTGATGGTGTTTGTGCAAAGCGATCAGACTGATGCCGATCACGGCGCCGACCAGGGATGAGAGCAGCAGAATTATGGGCAGCGCCTGCCAGCCGAGCCAGGCGCCCAGCGCCGCCAGCAGCTTGAAGTCGCCATATCCCATCCCCTCCTTGCCGGTGAGCAGCTTGAAAGCCCAGTAGAGGCTCCAGAGCACCAGATAGCCCGCCATGGCGCCAATCACTGCATCAGCCAAGGGGACGAAGCCACCTGCCAGATTGAACAGCAGCCCGCTCCACAGCAGGGGCAGGGTGAGCTGGTCTGGCAACAACATCTTGTCGAGATCGATAAAGGTGAGGGCGACCAGTACCCAGGTCAGCAGCAGGGCGGCCAGCGTGCCCCAGCCTGGTGTAATCACCATGGCAACAGCAACCGAGAGCAGGGCGGTCAGCAGCTCCACCAGCGGATAGCGGGCCGAGATGGGGGCCTGACAGCCGCGGCAACGCCCCTTGAGCCAGAGCCAGCTCAACAGCGGGATGTTTTCCAGCGCAGTGATGGCGTGGCCACAGTGAGGGCATGCGGAGCGGGGGACCATCAGGTTGTAGCGCTCTGGCGCAGTGGCCTCCTCATCGGGGGAAAAGTAGCCGCGATACTCGGCCTGCCACTCCCGCTCCAGCATGATGGGCAAGCGGTGGATCACCACGTTGAGGAAACTGCCGATCATCAGGGAAAAGATAAAAACCAGCGAGAAATAGAGCCAAGGCAAGCCGTGAGCCAGCTCGAGAAGAAGTGTCATAACCAACCGTCAGTTATTAAATGAGGGGAAGGGCATGGTTGTGGCGCCATGCCCTGATGAATCAGCCCACCACGTCGCCAAGCTTGAAGATGGGCAAGTACATGGCAATAACCATGCCGCCGACCAGCACCCCCAGCACCACCATGATGAGGGGTTCCAACAAGCTGGTGAGGCCATCGACCAGGTCGTCCACCTCCTGCTCGAAGATGGTGGCAACCTTGGAGAGCATATCATCGATGGCGCCGGACTCCTCGCCGATCATCACCATCTGGATCACCATGTCGGGAAAGAGATCGACGGTGCGCATCGCCACGTTGATCTGCATACCTGCCACTACCTCGTTGCGAATGGCCATTACTGCGGTGCGATAGACATAGTTGCCTGAAGCGCCGGCCGCCGAGATGAGTGCATCGACCAGTGGAATGCCGGCCGAGAAGGTGGTTGAGAGTGTACGGGCAAAGCGAGCCATGGCCGCCTTGTGCAGGATCATCCCGACCACCGGGATGGTAAGTACAAACTTGTCGGTATTGTCCTTTACCTTCTGGGAGGCGCGCCAGGCGCGTACATAGAGGAAGATGGCGAGTGCAGCTCCGCCAAAGAAGACATACCACCAGTTCTGCATAAAGCGTGAGATGCCGATGACAAACTGGGTGAACACCGGCAGCTCGGCGCCGAAGCTCTTGAAGATATCCTCGAACTGGGGGATGACGAACAGCAGCAGGATGGAAGTCACCACGATGGCCACCAGAATAACCATGGTGGGATAGAACATTGCCTTCTTGATCTTCGACTTGAGCGCTTCCGACTTTTCCCGATAGGTGGCGATACGGTCGTAGATGGTCTCCAGCGCACCGGATTGTTCTCCTGCTTCCACCAGATCGCAGTAGAGATCGTCAAAATGGCGGGGGTGGCGGCGCAACGCCTCCGACATGGGGGTGCCGGTTTCGACATCTGCGGCAATCTCCCCCATCAGTTCGCGCATGGCAGCTTTCTCGTGGCTGCGGGCGATGATCTGCAGACTCTGTACCAGTGGTACGCCGGCGGAGAGCATGGTAGTGATCTGGCGGGAAACGATGGCGATATCCATCGGCTTGATCTTGGCGCCACCCTTGGAGAAGAGCCCTTGGGATTTTTTGGCCACCTTGGTGACGTTGACCCCCTGCTTGCGCAGCTCCGCCTTGACGGTATTGATGCTGTCAGCCTGCAGCTCGCCAGAGACCTTCTGCCCCTTGCGATTAACCCCGTGCCAGCGGTAGGCGAAGACTTTTTTGGGGGTATTGTTCTTTTTCGTTAGGGTTGCCATCTTTGCATCCTGCAATTGGGCGGATGGTCAGGGAGTCCCTGAACCATCTGACCTGATAAATATCCTCAAACGGCTTGGCACCATCTGGTCGTTTGCTGGTAAATCATCTTGCTCGCATCTTGGCGAGGTTTAATTGGTGGTGACCCGGTTGACCTCTGCCAGGCTGGTGACACCGAGGCGTGCCTTCTCCAGTCCCGAAGTGCGCAGGGTGCGCATCCCCTCCTTCTGCGCGATAGCGGCAATTTGCAGGGAGTTTGCCCCCTGCATGATCAATTTGGCGATGTTCTCCGACATCAACATGATTTCGTAGATGCCGACCCGCCCCTTGTAGCCGCCGGAACACTCCTTGCACCCCACAGGTTTGAACAGCCGCAAGCCGGCTGCCAGCTGCTGCGGGGTAAAACCCAGCTCCAGCAGCTCTGCTTCCGGCACCACCTCCGGCGCCTTGCAGTGGTCGCACAGTTTACGTGCCAGCCGTTGGGCCATGATCAGGGTGACCGAAGAGGCGATATTGAAGGCGGGCACTCCCATATTCATCATCCGGGTCAGGGTTTCGGCTGCCGAGTTGGTGTGCAGGGTTGAGAGCACCAGGTGGCCAGTTTGCGCAGCCTTGATGGCGATCTCGGCGGTTTCGAGATCCCGTATCTCCCCCACCATCACCACATCCGGGTCTTGCCGCAAGAAGGAGCGTAGGGCGCTGGCGAAGGTGAGCCCCGCCTTGGGATTGACCTGCACCTGGTTGACGCCCGGCAGGTTGATCTCAACCGGGTCTTCGGCGGTGGAGATGTTTACCTCGGTAGTGTTGAGAATATTGAGGCCGGTATAGAGCGAGACCGTCTTGCCCGAACCGGTGGGGCCGGTCACCAGGATCATCCCCTGTGGTTTCGAGAGAGCACGCAGGTACTGCGCCTTCTGGCGGTCGTCGAAGCCGAGCTGCTCGATATTGAGGCGGGCCGCCGAGGAGTCGAGCAGACGGATAACGATCTTCTCCCCCCACATGGTGGGCAGGGTATTAACCCGCATATCCATCGACTTGTTGCGCGACAGCTTCAATTTGATGCGGCCATCCTGCGGCAGCCGCCGCTCGGCGATATCGAGCCGCGCCATCACCTTGAGGCGGGCAGAGAAGCGGTTGGCCAGATTGACCGGCGGAGTGGCGATTTCGTGCAGAATGCCATCGATGCGAAAGCGCACCCGATACTTGAACTCGTAAGGCTCGAAGTGCAGGTCGGAGGCGCCGCGCTTGATGGCATCCATCAGGATCTTGTTGATGTACTTGACGATGGGGGCGTCGTCATCGGCGGTATTGACGCTCTCGTCCAGTCGACTGTTCTCGTCGGAGACTTCGAGATCCGAAATCTCTGCTTCGTCGATATCCTCCATGCCGAGGGCGTCGTTTTCGCTCTCCAGCAGCTTGCCGATGGCGGCGGTGAGCTTGTTCTCCTCCACCAGCAGCGCCTCGGTATGGAGTCCGAAGCTGAAGCCGAAGTCCTCCAGTGCCGAGACATTGGTCGGATCCGACATGGCGATATAGAGAGTGTGGCCCTGGGTGTAGATGGGCAGCACGTGGTGTTTCTCAATCAGCTTCTGATTGAGGTACTTCTGCGGGATCTCGGCCAAATCGAAGGCGGCAAGATCCAGCAGAGGTACCCCATACTCCAGCTCGCAAAAATCGGCGAGCGCCTTGCTGTCGAGGATGTCGTTTTCTATCAGAAAGGTGACAAAAGGTTTACGCTGGGCCTTCGCCTGGCTTAGATAGCGCTGGGACTCCTCTTCACTGATCAGTGAAGAGGCGGCCAGGCTTAACGCCAGGCCGCTATTAGGGCTAGAGGTCATAAATGCTCATGAGCAGTTATTGGTGGCACCAGATGTCGGTCCCCACAATACTCGACCATTATCAAGAACAGGGGTCAGACTAATTTGGCATCCATTGGTGCCATCGCCGGTGTCAGGGGTGCCCTCTCCGGTAATTACTCCATTATTCACATCCATATTAACAACTTTGCTTGTGCCACTGGCCCCAGATATTGCAGCGGGAATGCCTTTAGTTCCAGCATCACACCCAGTTAATGTTTGTGTAGACTGAGCACATACTTCTACGCCGGTCTTATAGCCACCAGTAGCTGCAACCACTTCAGTCGCCCTTGCTCGTCGAGTGTAATCTTGATACGCCGGCAGCGCTACCGCCGCCAGAATGGCCACGATCGCGACCACGATCATCAATTCAATAAGGGTAAAGCCTGATTGTTTCTTCATTTTACTGTTCATGAAAAATATCCTTTTATCCTTGGTTCCTGGGAAGTGCCGGTGGAAAATCATCTGCACGTCAGTATCTTATCCGAGCTGTCAGGGGTGGCAACAGAGATTGTCTATTTTGTTAATCACACTTCTTTCATTTAGCAAAAACTTGATGCGTGTCATAAAAGAAGTGGCCTCCTATGACTCTTTATATTGCCGGAATCGGGTCCGTCTTAACACTCCTTTGCCGAGGGATCCTGCATAAAGAAAAGGCGCCCATGGCGCCTTTTGCAAGTTGTTTGTCCGGTTAGGCCGAGTATTTGCTCAGGTCCCGGTAATTTGGCTCACTGCTGGATAAAACGCATGGAGAGATCGAGCGCCCGCACATGCTTGGTGAGCGCCCCGACCGAGATAAAATCGACGCCGGTGGCAGCGAACTCGGCCAGGGTGTCCAGCGTCACATTACCGGAAACTTCCAGCTTGGCGCGCCCCTGATTAATGGCGACTGCTTCCCGCATCATGGCCACGTCGAAATTGTCGAGCATCACAATATCGGCATTGGCCGCCAGTGCCTGTTCCAGTTCTGCCAGTGATTCCACTTCCACCTCCACCGGTTTGCCCGGATTGAGCCGACGAGCCTCGCTAATTGCCTCGGCGATGCCGCCACAGGCGAGGATATGGTTCTCTTTGATGAGATAGGCGTCGTAGAGGCCGATGCGGTGGTTTTTGCCGCCGCCACAGGTGACCGCATACTTCTGGGCGGTGCGTAGCCCAGGAATGGTCTTGCGGGTGTCGAGCAGGCGGCAGTCGGTGCCCTCCAGTTCAGCCACATAGCGAGCGGTGAGGGTGGCGACGCCTGAGAGGGTCTGGACAAAGTTCAGCGCATTGCGCTCGCCGGTCAGCAGCCGGCGGGCAGGGCCGTGGAGGCGGAACAGCTCCTGATTGGGGGAGAGCACTTCCCCATCCTGCACCTTCCACTCCACCTTCACGTCGCCGCCGAGTTGTACGAACACTTCATCCACCCAGGGCTGGCCGCAGAACACACCGGCCTCACGGGTGATGACCCGGGCGCTGGCCATCCGGTCGGCCGGGATCAGCTGGGCGGTGATATCGGCACTGGCGTCCGGTTGGTCCAGCGTGGTGAGGGCATCGCCCAGATCTTCGAGTAGTGCGGCGCGCACGGCGCGGCTGACATCCTGTTGAAACATGCCTTATTCCTGCAAGGGTCTGAGCAGCAGTTGCCGCTCCTTTTGAACCAGCTCCAGCCGACCGAGGGCGTTCATGCCAACCAGCACTTCGTCACCGTCTGCCGCCGGATTGATAAAGATGGCCAGATCGTACAAGGTCAATGGCCCCATCGCCAGCGTTTCGATGGTGCCGTTGCCGACCCGGATCTGCCCCGCAGCGGTATTGACCTGGCTGCTACCATAAGCTGTCAGGCCGAGGCGCTCGGCAACCTGTTGCGGGATGGTGATGCGTGTAGCGCCGGTATCGAGCAGCAGTTGCACCGGTTGGCCGTTGATGGCACCCTCCAGACGATAGTGGCCACTCTGGTCGGCCCGCAGCAACAGCTCGCCGCTGGCGGTGACGCTCGGTTGGTTGCGGGAGTGAAAATAGAGGGTCAGCAGGCCCATCAAAGAGAGCCAGGCCAGTAACCACATCCAGCGTGCCGTGTGCTGCATACCCCATCCATATCGAGCGGAAGATGACTCAGCCTAACATACCATTTCCCGTTGATTCAGTGAGTTGGTGTCGGGTTGCCTATCAGGTATCTTCGTTTTTTCGCCATTTAGCAGCCAACTCGAGTAGCCGATGACTCAACTCCCTTCGCAACCTTGTTTCTCTATCGATGCTGCTGGCTGGTGCCAGCAGGCGCGCCGGGTGCCTTCTCCTCACCACAACGAGCGGGCCGTGCCGGACGATATCTCCCTGCTGGTGGTGCATGGCATCAGCCTGCCGCCGGGGGAGTTTGGTGGCCCCTTTATCGACGATCTTTTTATGGGGCGGCTCGACCCCGATGCCCACCCCTATTTTGCCGGTATCCATCAGTTGCGGGTTTCGGCCCATTGCTTGATCCGCCGTGATGGCGAGTTGGTGCAGTATGTGCCGTTTGGCGCACGCGCCTGGCATGCTGGTATCTCGAGCTGGCAGGGGAGAGAGGCATGCAATGACTTCTCCATCGGCATCGAGCTGGAAGGGACCGACGAGACCCCCTACACCGAGGCTCAATATCGGGCACTGGTAGGGCTCACTCGAGCCATTTCAGAACGCTATCCGGCGATTACCCGCGAAAAAATTGTCGGTCATTGCGACATAGCGCCAGGGCGCAAGACGGATCCCGGTGCCAGTTTTCAGTGGGATTACTACTGGCAACTACTAAACAGCTAAAGTAAATATTCAAATTTAGTTTGGATTTTAAAATCAATGGCTTGCCGATCTGGCAGGCCATTTTTGCCTCTGGTTGCACATATGTTATTTGTGAGCGTGGTCAAGAATATTGGTCAGACCATTTTCTATGAGCTAAATCATGTTTCCTCTGCTTTACCCCTTAAGTGGTGGGGGTGATTCTTGACTCAGATCATCTTTTGAGTGGACTTTTCAAAAGGCCTCTGCTAATTTTCGCCCCATCCATGAAATTGGTAATACCAATTTAACAAAGTAGCCTCATGCCCTATCGCAAGATTACGCAACCCAAGTTGGCCGACTCCATTGTCGCCGAGCTGGAACAGATGATTCTGGAAGGCAGCCTGCAGCCGGGGCAGAAATTGCCTCCCGAGCGGGAACTCGCCATCCAGTTTCAGGTATCGCGCCCCTCCCTGCGCGAAGCCATCCAGCGGCTGGAAGCGCGCGGGTTGCTTTATCGCCGTCAGGGCGGCGGCACTTATGTGCAGAATGCCCTGAGCAAGGGGATGGCCGATCCTCTGTTCGAACTGCTCAGTACTCACCCGGAAGCCCGGTATGACCTGCTGGAGTTTCGCCACGCGCTGGAGGGCATCTGTGCCTACTACGCCGCCTTGCGGGGAACCGGGTCTGATTTCGAGCGCATTCGTCAGGTACAAATCACCATCGAAGAGGCGGGCCAGTCGGGCTCGCTGGTGGCCGAATCGGCAGCCGTCACCCAGTTTTATCTGGCGGTGGCCGAGGCGTCCCACAACGTGGTGCTGCTGCACCTGCTGCGGGCCATGAGCCCCATGCTCGAGCAGAACATTCTGCAGAATAACGAGATTTTGAATCGCCGCCCGGGAGTGGTAGCCAAGATACGTCGCCATCGCGCGAATCTGATCGAGGCTATTCTTTCGGGGGCTCCGGAGCGGGCCAGAACAGCTTGTCATGAGCATCTGGCCTTTATCGAGGACACCTTGTTGGATATGCAGAGGGAAGACAGCCGGATCCAGCGATCCATGCGTCGGATCCGTCAGCAGGAAAACTAATCCCACAAGGCTTTATTGTCGAATGCTTGCGCCCTTCGCCGTGCAATGCCGTGCAATCACAACAACATAGGAACCAGCCATGTCTGATATCCTGAAGAACGATGTGGACCCGATAGAAACGCTGGAGTGGCTTGCCTCTCTGGAATCCCTGCTGCGTGAAGAGGGTCCGCAACGCGCTCAGTTCATCCTTGAACAGTTGGCCGAGAAAGCCCGCGCAAGCGGTGTGGACGTGGCTGCCAAGGCAAATCGCGATTACATCAACACCATCCCGTCCAGCGATGAGCCGGACTACCCGGGTGACCTGGAGATGGAACGCCGCATTCGCGCCATCATCCGCTGGAACGCCATGATGATCGTGCTGCGCGCCTCCAAGAAAGACCTGGACCTGGGTGGTCACATGTCTTCCTTCGCTTCTTCTGCGACCATCTATGATGTCTGCTTCAACCACTTCTTCCGTGCTCGCAACGAGAAGGATGGTGGCGATCTGGTTTACTTCCAGGGTCACATTTCCCCGGGCATCTATGCTCGCGCCTTTGCTGAGGGTCGTCTGACCGAAGAGCAGCTGGACAACTTCCGTCAGGAAGTGGACGGCAAGGGTCTGCCTTCCTATCCGCACCCGAAACTGATGCCGGACTTCTGGCAGTTCCCGACCGTCTCCATGGGTCTGGGCCCCATCGCCGCCATCTATCAGGCTCGCTTCCTGAAGTACCTGACCGACCGTGGCATCAAGGATTGCTCCGAGCAGACCGTTTACGCCTTCCTGGGTGACGGCGAGATGGACGAGCCGGAAGCCAAGGGTGCCCTGACTGTTGCCGTGCGTGAAAAGCTCGACAACCTGGTGTTCGTGGTTAACTGCAACCTGCAGCGTCTGGATGGTCCGGTTGTCGGTAACGGCAAGGTCATCAACGAGCTGGAAGGCCTGTTCGCTGGCGCCGGTTGGGACGTGACCAAGGTTATCTGGGGTCGCAAGTGGGATGAGCTGCTGAAGAAAGACACTTCCGGCAAGCTGATCCAGCTGATGAACGAGACTGTGGACGGTGACTACCAGACCATGAAGTCCCGCGACGGTGGCTACATCCGCGAGCACTTCTTCAACCGTTATCCGGAAACTGCCGCGCTGGTCAAAGACATGACCGACGAGGAGATCTTCGCCCTGAACCGCGGTGGTCACGATCCTCGCAAACTGTTCGCTGCATTCAACAAGGCGACCCAGACCAAGGGCAAGCCGACCGTTATTCTGGCCAAGACCATCAAGGGTTACGGTATGGGTGAAGCGGCCGAAGGCAAGAACATCGCTCACCAGGTCAAGAAGATGGAGCTGGACTCCGTGCGTCACCTGCGTGACCGCTTCAACCTGCCGGTGGCCGACGAGCAGCTGGCCGATCTGCCGTACCTGAAGATCGAAGAGGGCAGTGAAGAGCACAAGTACCTGCATGCTCGTCGTGCAGCCCTGAAAGGCTATCTGCCGACCCGTCTGCGCGAAAGCACCACCAAGCTGGAAATCCCGGCGCTGGATGCCTTCGGCCCGCTGTTGGGCGAGCAGGCGCGCGAAATCTCCACCACCATGGCGTTCGTGCGTTCCCTGAACGTGATGCTGAAAGACAAGTCCATCGGCAAGCGTATCGTTCCGATCCTGGCTGACGAAGCCCGTACCTTCGGTATGGAAGGTCTGTTCCGCCAGATCGGTATCTACAGCCCGCACGGTCAGCAGTACACCCCGCAAGACCGCGACATCGTCTCCTACTACAAGGAAGACAAGCAGGGTCAGGTTCTGCAAGACGGTATCAACGAGCTGGGCGCCATGTCCTCCTGGCTGGCTGCTGCGACCTCTTACAGCACCAACGATTGCCCGATGATCCCGTTCTACATCTACTACTCCATGTTCGGCTTCCAGCGGATCGGCGACATGGCGTGGGCAGCCGGTGACCAGCAAGCCCGTGGCTTCCTGCTGGGTGCGACCTCCGGTCGTACTACCCTGAACGGCGAAGGTCTGCAGCACGAAGATGGTCACAGCCACATCCTGGCGAACACCATCCCGAACTGCATCTCCTACGACCCGTCCTACGCCTATGAAGTAGCGGTGATCGTACAGGACGGCCTGCGCCGCATGTACGGTGAGAACCCGGAGAACGTGTTCTACTACATCACCACCCTGAACGAGAACTATGCCATGCCGGCCATGCCGGAAGGCGCCGAGGAAGGCATCCGCAAGGGTATCTACAAGCTGGAATCCGTAGCCGGTGCCAAGGCGAAAGTTCAGCTGCTGGGCTGTGGTTCTATCCTGGGTCACGTGCGCAAGGCTGCCCAGATCCTGGCCAGCGAGTACGGCATCGGTTCCGATGTGTTCAGCGTCACCTCCTTCAACGAACTGGCCCGTGACGGTCAGGACGCGGATCGCTGGAACATGCTGCACCCGACCGCCGAAGCTCGCGTACCCTACATCGCTCAGGTACTGGGTTCCGAAGCCACCATCGCTGCGACCGACTACATGAAGTCCTTCGCCGATCAGGTTCGCGCCTTCGTGCCGACCGAGAACTACCGCGTGCTGGGTACCGACGGTTACGGCCGTTCCGACAGCCGTGCCAACCTGCGTCGTCACTTCGAAGTGAACGAGTTCTACGTGGTGGTTGCTGCTCTGACCGAACTGGCCAAGCGCGGCGAGCTCGACAAGCAGGTTGTGGCCGACGCCATCGCCAAGTACGGCATCGATGCCGACAAGGTCAACCCGCTGTACGCGTAAGTGGATCAAGGGTTGCGCCGTCATGCGGCGCGACCTTGCCAGGGTTTAAAACGGTTAACGCGAGATGTGCGTGGCGGCATCAGCCAGCCACGCGGATCGACGCAAGAGGATAAAGCACAATGTCCAAACAGATTATGGTGCCGGATATCGGCGCCGATGAGGTTGAAGTCACCGAGATCATGGTGGCCGTGGGCGACAAGGTCGAGCTGGACCAGTCCATTATCGCGGTAGAAGGCGACAAGGCCTCCATGGAAGTACCGGCCCCGTCAGCCGGTATCGTCAAAGAGATCCTGATCAAGGTGGGCGACAAGGTTGCCACCGGTTCCCAGATCATGATCTTCGAAGCCGAAGGCGCTGCAGCCCCTGCTGAAGTGGCTGCACCGGTTGCTGCTGCTCCGGCCGTCGCACCTGCCGCTGCCGTGCGCAAAGATGTGCACGTACCGGACATCGGTGACGACGAAGTGGACGTGACTGAAATCATGGTTGCCGTCGGCGACATGGTAGAAGCTGACCAGTCCATCATCGCCGTGGAAGGTGACAAGGCCTCCATGGAAGTACCGGCACCGTTCGCAGGCCGCGTAGTCGAGATCAAGGTTGCCGCTGGTGCCAAGGTCTCTACCGGCTCTCTGGTGATGGTATTTGAAGTGGCTGGCGCTGCGCCTGCTGCCGTTGCTGCTCCGGCCCAAGCTGCCGCGCCCGTGGCTGCTGCCCCGGTTGCCGCTGCTGCCAAAGAGGTCAACGTACCGGATATCGGTGGCGATGAGGTGGAAGTCACCGAGATCATGGTTGCTGTGGGTGACAAGGTTGAAGCCGATCAGTCCCTGATCGCCGTGGAAGGTGACAAGGCCTCCATGGAAGTGCCTGCTCCGTTCGCCGGTGTGGTCAAAGAGATCAAGGTGAAGGCGGGTGACAAGGTCTCCACCGGTTCCCTGATCATGGTCTTCGAAGTAGCTGGCGCTGCTCCTGCTGCCGCGCCGGTTGCTCAAGCTGCCGCTCCGGTCGCTGCAGCCCCTGTTGCCGCTGCTCCGGCTCCGGTTGCCCAGGCTGCTGCCGCTGCGACCGATTTCGTTGCCAACGATGCCTATGTACACGCCTCCCCGGCAGTACGCCGTCTGGCGCGCGAGTTTGGCGTCAACTTGGCCAAGGTGAAAGCCTCCGGTCGCAAGGGCCGCATCGTCAAAGAAGACGTACAAGCCTACGTGAAGGATGCCATCAAGCGTGCCGAGTCCGCTCCTGCCTCTGCCGGCGTAGCCGGTGGCAACGGTCTGGGCGTACTGCCGTGGCCGAAGGTAGACTTCAGCAAGTTTGGTGATGTGGAAGAGGTCGAGCTGACCCGCATCCAGAAGATCTCCGGTCCGAACCTGCACCGCAACTGGGTCATGATCCCTCATGTCACCCAGTTCGACGAAGCCGATACCACCGAGCTGGAAGCGTTCCGCAAAGAGCAGAACGCGATGCTCGAGAAGCAGAAGGCTGACGTGAAGATCACCCCGCTGGTGTTCATCCTGAAAGCCGCCGCCAAGGCGCTGGAAGCTCACCCGCGCTTCTGCAGCTCCCTGTCCGAAGATGGCAGCAAGCTGATCATGAAGAAGTACATCCACATCGGTGTGGCGGTAGATACCCCCAACGGTCTGGTTGTGCCCGTGGTGCGCGATGTTAACAAGAAGGGCATCATGGAGCTGTCTCGCGATCTGGCCGAGATCTCCAAGAAGGCCCGTGCCGGCAAGCTGACCGCTGCCGACATGCAGGGCGGTTGCTTCACCATCTCCAGCCTGGGTGGCATCGGCGGTACCAGCTTTACCCCGATCGTCAACGCGCCGGAAGTGGCTATCCTCGGTGTTTCCAAGTCCGAGATGAAGCCGAAGTGGAACGGTAAAGAGTTCGCGCCGCGCCTGATGCTGCCGCTGGCTCTGAGCTACGACCACCGCGTGATCGATGGTGCCGATGGGGCTCGCTTCATCACCACCATGAACGGCGTGCTGTCCGACATTCGTCGACTGGTCCTGTAAGTGAGAGGGCGGGCCCAGAGCCTGCCCTTTTTACTTCTCATTTCATTAACATGATCGTAAACTTGCCCCGTTTTTTTCACGGCTGCAGCGGCCTCTTGTTTTGCAAGGAAAAGAAGGCATAAGACTGCGCTGTCCGGGGATACAAGAACGACAAAGAGGTCATGATGAGTAAAGAAATCAAAACCCAGGTCGTAGTACTGGGTGCTGGCCCTGCCGGTTATTCCGCTGCTTTCCGTGCGGCCGATTTGGGTCTGGATACCATTATCGTCGAGCGTTACTCCACCCTGGGTGGCGTCTGCCTGAACGTGGGCTGCATCCCTTCCAAGGCGCTGCTGCACGTTGCCAAAGTGATTGAAGAAGCCAAGGCGCTGGCCGAGCACGGCATCGTCTTCGGTGCCCCGCAGACCGACATCGACAAGATCCGTCTGTGGAAAGAGAAGGTTATCAACCAGCTGACCGGCGGTCTGGCTGGCATGGCCAAGATGCGTAAAGTTCAGGTTGTTAACGGCTTGGGTAAATTTACCGGCCCGAACACCCTTGAAGTGGAAGGTGCCGACGGCAAGACTACCGTGACCTTTGACAACGCCATCATCGCGGCCGGTTCCCGTCCGGTGAAGCTGCCGTTCATCCCCCACGATGACCCCCGCGTATGGGACTCTACCGATGCGCTGGAGCTGAAAACCGTTCCCGGCAAACTGCTGGTTATCGGTGGCGGCATCATCGGTCTGGAGATGGGTACCGTTTACTCCTCTCTGGGTTCCGAGATCGATGTGGTGGAATTTGCCGACCAGCTGGTTCCGGCTGCCGACAAAGACATCGTCAAGATCTACACCAAGCGCGTCGCCAAGAAATTCAACATCATGCTGGAGACCAAGGTCACCGCAGTTGAAGCGCGCGAAGACGGCCTGTACGTCTCCTATGAAGGCAAGCACGCTCCGGCCGAGCCTGTTCGTTACGACAACGTGCTGGTTGCCGTAGGTCGTGTGCCGAATGGCAAGATGCTGGATGCCGAGAAAGCTGGCGTTGCCGTGACCGAGCGTGGTTTCATTGAGGTGGACAAGCAGCTGCGTACCAACGTGGCGCACATCCACGCCATAGGTGACATCGTGGGTCAGCCGATGCTGGCACACAAAGGTGTTCACGAAGGTCACGTTGCCGCTGAAGTTATCGCCGGCAAGAAGCACTACTTCGACCCGAAAGTGATCCCGTCCATCGCTTACACCGAGCCAGAGATGGCATGGGTGGGTCTGACCGAGAAGGAAGCCAAGCAACAGGGCCTGAACTTCGAAGTCGCCACCTTCCCGTGGGCTGCTTCCGGCCGCGCCATTGCGTCCGACTGCTCCGACGGTATGACCAAGCTGATCTTCGACAAGGAGAGCGGCCGGGTTATCGGTGGTGCCATCGTCGGTACCAACGGTGGTGAACTGCTGGGTGAAATCGGTCTGGCCATCGAGATGGGTGCGGACGCCGAAGATATCGCGCTGACCATCCATGCTCACCCGACTCTGCACGAGTCTGTGGGTCTGGCTGCCGAAGTATTCGAAGGCTCCATCACCGACCTGCCGAACGCCAAGGCCAAGAAGAAAAAGTAATTTTCTTCCCCGCTTGTCTAAAAAGCCGCTCGAATGAGCGGCTTTTTGTTTTTTAGCGTCTGCAGGTGGTTTAGCAGCGCCCCTTCTTGGCCTGACCGGGCGGGCAGAAGGTGCCATAACCGCCACTACTGCCGTCGCTGACCCGGATCCGGGTATCATCCACGCTCACGTCGGCGCCGTGTACTCGTACAGGCCCGCTGCTGCAGGCGCTGAGCACTCCCCCCAGCAATATCATTACGATCAGCTTGCCCATAACTCCTCCTCATATTTCCCTGATTATGAGGCATTTCGAGAGCCGCATAACGGCGGTTGAATGGCCGTGCGTCACCGTTTGCCGTGGCTATGACAGAGGGCGCCGCAGCGCCCTCTGGTGAGTCTTCATAAGTGGGATGCAGACTACAGACGGAAGTTGCCGACCAGCTTGTCGAGTTGACCGGAGAGCTGCTGCAGGCTGCGGCTGGACTCGGTCAGCTGGTGGGCAATGTCGGCGGTCTCCATGGTGAGCTGGTTGATGTCCTCTACGTTACGGTTGATCTCGCCCACTACGCTGGATTGTTCCTCGGTGGCGGTGGCGACCTGGATATTCATGTCGTTGATCTGGGTGATGTGGGCGGTGATCTGGCCGAGGGCGGCGTTGGCCTCATCGGCCTGGCTCACTACCTCCAGACTCTGGTTGCGCCCCTGTGCCATGGCGCTGACGGCGCGGGCACTCTGCTCCTGCAAGCGGTTGATCATCCCCTGGATCTCGGCGGTCGAGGCGGCGGAGCGGTTGGCCAGATTGCGCACCTCATCTGCCACCACGGCGAAACCGCGACCCTGTTCACCGGCCCGTGCGGCCTCGATGGCGGCGTTCAGTGCCAGCAGGTTGGTCTGCTCCGAGATGCTGCGGATTGTTTCGAGGATGCTGCCGATGGAGTCGGTCTGGCTCGCCAGCGACTCGATAACCCCGGCCACCTGCTCAATCTCGCCGGAGAGGCCGACGATGCCGTGGCGTGCCTGTGCCACCACGACCGCCCCTGCATCGGCCTGATCGTTGGCCTGTCTGGCTACTTCTGCTGCCAGCGAAGCGTTACCGGCGATCTCGCTCACCGTAGCGCCCATTTCGTGGATGGCGGTGGCCACCTGCACGGTACGGTCGCGCTGGGCGGTACAGTTGTGCTGGGTCAGTTGGGCCTTGGTTGCCACTTCATTGGCAGTGGCCGCGAGCTGGCGAGAGTTCTCCGCCACCTGCTCGATGGAGCCGTGGATCTTGGCGACGAAGTTGTTGAAGCCGGTGGCGACCTGACTCAACTCGTCACGCCCCTCCACCTTGAGGCGCTGGGTGAGATCCCCATCGCCGCTACCCAGCTCCTTGAACAGGCGGGCCAGCTCATTGAGCGGACGGCTGACCGAGCCGGACAGCAGCATCCCCATCAGCCCCATGGCCAGCGCGATGACCAGCGAGATCATCAGGATCTCGTTGCGGGTCTGATCCAGTTCGGCATAGATCTCGGCTGCTGGCACCTGGGCCACCAGATACCAGTCGAGCAGCGGGATATAGCTGCTGGCCAGTACCATGGGCTCACCATTCACTTCGGCGTTGATGACGGCAAAGGGGCGTTTGGCCAGCAGGCTGCCGGTATCGCCGCTGGCAATGCTGCCAAGGGTGTCACGCTCGATGCGGTTGGCCTCGGGATGAAGCTTCACCTTGCCACTGCCATCGACCATAAAGACGATGCCACTCTCTTCCAGCCGGAAGTTGGCGACCATGGTCACCATGGTGTCGAGGGATTTGGCAAAGCCGGCCAACCCGCGCCCGTTGAGTTGCTGGAAGTTGACGAACAGCTTCACCTCGCCGTTGCTCTCGCGGAAGATGCTGAGGGTCATCTCCTTCTGGCTCTTGGTGTAGTCATAGAACCAGGCGTCCTGTGCGGTGGTCAGGTTGCGCAGAAAGCCATCCTGGTTGTAGTAGGCGGCGGTTTGGCGATCGGCGAAAGAGGCAGTCACCAGACCATACTGGTTGGCTACATCCTTGAGTTGGTTGATGAGGATTGACTCCTGCTCTTTGGGCATGCCCCGATCCACCCAGTCGAGGATGAAACGGTCGGTGGCCAGTTGGCGTGCGGCCTGGGCGATGCCGTGGAGATCCTGTTCTATCTCCTTGCTGATCCGCTGGGTCAGGTTGGGCAGCTCCTGCTCGAACATCCGGGTTTCGATCAGTTGCTGGGCCGAGCGTTGGCTGAAGTAGCCTACCAGCAGGCAGGAGACGACCACGGCCAGAGTGACCGTCGCCACTATTTTCTGTTTGAGAGTGAGGGTTGCCAGCATAAAGGTGCTCAAAAGGTTGAGGTTGACGACCCTCATATTAGCGGCCGTACTCTGCCACTCATGAGTCCGGGGATGCCTTTATTTTCGGATTACGTTTGCGCTCACAGGGGCGACGGCGCCCCCCTCCGGCATGCTGCACACGCGGGATGTGGATTGACGGTTGCGCTAACTGCCCGGCCCCTTATAGTAGAGGCCATCCTTGGTGACTGACCCTCTGAATAATATGGAAAATATGATGCGCAGCTTAGGTGCGGGATGGACCCGTCTGCTTTTGGTGATGCTGGCGGTCTGCCCGCTGTTGGCTGCGGCGGCACAGGGAGAGCGCCCGAAAATTGCAGTGGTGCTCAGTGGCGGTGGTGCCAAGGGGTCTGCCCATATCGGCATCCTCAAGGTACTGGAGCAGAAACGGATCCCGGTCGATATCATAGTCGGTACCAGCATGGGCTCTTATGTGGCGGGGATGTACGCCATGGGGCTCAGTGCCGAGGAGGTGGAGCGCACTACTTTAGCCATCGACTGGAACAAGGGGTATCAGGACAAGGTTGGCCGCGACGAGCTGTCGCTGCGTAAAAAGCAGCAGAACGAGCAGTACCAACTGCGCACTGACATCGGGGTGAATGGCGACACCACCCAGCTGCCGGACGGTTTCTTCCAGGGCCAATCCATGGCCAGCCTGCTGAGGGCAGCCACTTCCAACCTGCCGGTGCAGGCGAGTTTCGATGATCTGCCCATCCCCTACCGCGCCATGGCGACCGATATGGAGACGGTGACACCCTTCGTGCTGGATCACGGCAGCCTGGCCAAGGCGATGCAGGCCTCCATGTCCATTCCCGGTGCTCTCAAGCCGGTGGAGTGGGAAGGGCACATCCTGGCGGACGGCGGCAGCGTCAACAACATGCCGGTGGATGTCGCCAAGGCGATGGGGGCCGACGTGGTGATCGCGGTGGATATCGGTGCCAAGCTGCGTACCCGGGAGTCCTTGAAGTCAGGTCTCGCCATGATCGATCAGCTTACCACCTATATGACCCAGGTGGGGACTGACAAGCAGAAGGCACTGATGGGACCCAAAGACATACTGATTGCCCCCGAATTTGGCGATATTGGGATTGCCGACTTTGCCCGGATGCGGGAGGGGATCAAGATGGGTGAGGCGGCGGCGGACAAGGCGTCGCTGCAACTCGATAAGTTGTCACTCACCAAGACGCAGTACAACGCCTATCGCAACCAGAAGCTGAGCCGACGTGCCGAACGTAGTGGCCAGCCCGCTTATTTCATCGACAAGGTGGAGATCATCAACAAGTCGCGCCTCTCTGACGAGACGGTGCGCGCCATGCTGGATGTTCGGCCTGACAAGATCCAGACCAACGAGAGTCTGGAGGCTGGCATTCGCCGCCTCTATGCGCTGGAGTCATTCGATCGCATCACCTATGAAGTGGAGGAGCGTGATGGGGAGAACGTGCTGGTAGTGGATGCCAGCGAGAAGAACTGGGGGCCGGGTTACCTCAACTTCCAGTTCGGCTTCTCCGACGATTTCCAGAACACCTCCAACTATAACGTCGGCATGTCCTATACCCTTACCAACGTCAACGAGTGGGGGGCCGAGTGGCTGACCGAGGCGTCGTTGGGGACGGCCAAGCATATCAAGACCGACTTCTATACCCCGCTCGAGCCCTCCCAGACTTTCTATGGCGAGGCGAGTCTGGCCTATGACCAGACTCTGAGAAGTCTGTTCAATCCGGATCCGGAAGAGCCATCCTTCACCTATCTTGATGCCGAGTACTCCTTCTTCAGCGCCGATCTGGCGGTGGGCTGGAACCGTCAGCCCTGGAGTCGCTTGTCGATGGGATTGGAAGGGCGGACGGGCAGTATCGAGATCAAAAACGTCAAGGAGCTGCAGGGGGATGCCACAGCCTGGGGACCCTATGCCCGATTCGAGCACGATACTCTGGATAGCCGTTACTTCCCCTATCAGGGAGCCTACTGGGACATCAAGGGGGGGTATACCTCCGTCCGGCTGAATGACAAGGAGGGGGGCAATGAGCTCCATGAAGGGATCAACTACCACCTGTCGATGATTAAGCCTTGGTCTTGGGAAAGACATAGCCTCAACCTGCTGCTGGAAGGGGGCGGGTCCACTTCTCAGGAGGAGTATCCACTGTTCGTGCAGGATCTGGGCGGGTTGTTCCGCATGTCCGGTTTCCAGCGCTACCAGCTGAGCGGTCGTTACAGCCTGTTTGGCGGCCTGCGTTACATCTATCGGGTAGCGGACAACGACTTCGGTGCCCTCAAGATGCCGCTCTATCTGGGTGGATCGCTGGAGCAGGGCGGGGTCTGGAACAAGGGGGAGGATATCAGTCTGGAGAGCTCCTTCACTGCCGGCTCAGTCTACGTGGGAGTGGAGAGTTTCCTGGGGCCTGTGTTCCTCGGCTACGGTATGGCGGAAGGGGGGAATAACATGTTCTATCTGCAATTGGGCAGTACGTTCGAATAATGCCGAATTGATGCCAATTTGTTAATTCTGGTTGGCGGTGGTCAATTAATTTTCAAAAAAAGTCATTATGTTTAATTGGTTATGATTTTGTGGTGAATAAGTGAGCAGGGTTTGGATTTTAATTAGTCGTTAAAACTTATATAGTGGGGAGCACCCTACGGGGTGTCCCGCAAGGACGATCGCCGCGAGCCTGGGCGAACCCCAAAAAAAGACCAAAGAGGAATTAGTCGTGCTTGAAACATACCGTAAACACGTCGCAGAACGTGCCGCCGAGGGCGTGGTTGCCAAACCTCTGGACGCAGAGCAGGTCGCCGCTCTGGTTGAACTGATCAAGAACCCGCCCGCTGGCGAAGAAGATTTTCTGAAAGAGCTGTTGTCCTCCCGTATTCCCCCCGGTGTTGATGAAGCGGCCTATGTCAAAGCCGGTTTCCTCACTGCTGTCGCCAAGGGCGAAGCCCACTCTCCCATCCTGACTGCCGCCGAAGCCGTTGAGCTGCTGGGCACCATGCAGGGTGGTTACAACATTCAGCCGCTGATCGACCTGCTGGATCATGCCACCCTGGCGCCGCTTGCCGCCAAGGGGCTCTCCCACACCCTGCTGATGTTTGACTCCTTCCACGACGTGGAAGAGAAGGCCAAGGCGGGCAATGTCCACGCCAAACAGGTGATGCAATCCTGGGCCGATGCCGAGTGGTTCCTCTCCCGCCCGGAACTGGCCGAGAAGATCACCGTCACCGTGTTCAAGGTGACCGGCGAAACCAACACCGACGACCTCTCCCCGGCACCTGACGCCTGGTCCCGCCCGGACATTCCGCTGCACGCGCTGGCGATGTTGAAAAACGCCCGCCCCGGCATTACTCCGGATAAGGATGGCGCCGTCGGCCCCATCAAGACCATCGATGCCCTGAAAGAGAAAGGCTTCCCGTTGGCCTATGTCGGTGACGTGGTCGGTACCGGCTCTTCCCGTAAATCCGCCACCAACTCGGTGCTCTGGTTTATGGGCGACGACATTCCGTTCGTGCCGAACAAGCGCGCTGGCGGTGTCTGTCTGGGTGGCAAGATTGCCCCGATCTTCTTCAACACCATGGAAGATGCCGGCGCTCTGCCCATCGAAGTGGACGTCTCCAAGCTGGAAATGGGCGATGTGATCGACATCTACCCCTATGCCGGCAAGATCTGCAAACATGGCACCGAACAGGTGCTGGCACAGTTTGAACTGAAAACCGACGTGCTAATCGACGAAGTGCGCGCCGGTGGCCGTATCCCGCTGATCATCGGTCGCGGCCTGACTGACAAGGCCCGCGAAGCACTGGGTCTGCCGTTTTCCACCGTGTTCCGCCGCCCGCAGCCGGTGGCCGATACCGGCAAAGGCTTCACCCTGGCCCAGAAGATGGTGGGCAAGGCGTGCGGCGTGAAGGGCATTCGCCCCGGCACCTACTGCGAGCCCAAGATGACCACGGTCGGCTCCCAGGACACCACGGGCCCGATGACCCGCGACGAGCTCAAGGATCTGGCCTGCCTCGGTTTCTCCGCCGATCTGACCATGCAGTCCTTCTGCCACACCGCGGCCTACCCCAAGCCCATCGACGTACAGACCCACCACACCCTGCCGGACTTCATCATGAACCGCGGCGGTGTGAGCTTGCGTCCGGGTGACGGCGTCATCCACTCCTGGCTGAACCGCATGCTGCTGCCGGATACCGTGGGTACCGGTGGTGACTCCCACACCCGTTTCCCCATCGGTATCTCCTTCCCGGCGGGCTCCGGTCTGGTGGCTTTCGCCGCCGCTACCGGCGTGATGCCGCTGGATATGCCGGAATCTGTGCTGGTGCGCTTCAAGGGCGAGCTGCAACCGGGCATCACTCTGCGTGATCTGGTTCATGCCATTCCCTATGCCGCCATCCAGAAAGGGCTGCTGACCGTCGAGAAGGCGGGTAAGAAGAACATCTTCTCCGGCCGTATCCTCGAGATCGAAGGTCTGCCGACCCTGAAAGTGGAACAAGCCTTCGAGCTGGCCGATGCCAGTGCCGAGCGTTCCGCTGCCGGTTGCACCATCAAGCTGGATAAAGAGCCGATCATCGAGTACCTGAAGTCCAACATCGTGATGCTGAAATGGATGCTCTCCGAAGGTTACGGTGACCCGCGCACCATCACCCGTCGCATCAAGGGGATGGAAGAGTGGCTGGCCAACCCGACCCTGATGGAAGCGGACAAGGATGCCGAGTACGCCGAAATCATCGAGATCGATCTGGCCACCATCAAGGAGCCAATCCTGTGTGCGCCGAACGATCCGGACGACGCCCGTCTGCTGAGCGACGTGGCTGGCGACAAGATCGACGAGGTGTTCATCGGTTCCTGCATGACCAACATCGGCCACTTCCGTGCCGCCGGCAAACTGCTCGAGAAGTATCAGGGCGAGCTGCCGACCCGCATGTGGATCGCGCCGCCCACCAAGATGGACAAGGATCAGCTGACTGAAGAGGGCTACTACGGCATCTTTGGTCGCGTCGGTGCCCGCATCGAGATCCCGGGTTGTTCCCTGTGCATGGGCAACCAGGCGAGGGTAGCGGAAGGTGCCTCGGTGGTCTCCACCTCCACCCGCAACTTCCCGAACCGTCTGGGTAAAGGTGCCAACGTCTATCTGGCCTCTGCGGAGCTGGCAGCCGTTGCCGCCATTCTCGGCAAGATCCCGACCGTGGCAGAGTACCTGCAATACGCCAAGGCGCTCGATGCCACTGCGGCTGACACCTACCGCTATCTCAACTTCAACGAGATCGCCTCCTACACCAAGAAGGCCGATGCGGTGATCCTGCAGCAAGCTGTCTGAGTGAATGGATGACAGGGCCCTGCAGGGGCTCTGTGTCAGCCAATAAAAATGCCGCGTAGCTACGCGGCATTTTTCATTTATGCGGACGGTTAGAGTCGGGTCATTGCCTCTCTCTTGTCGCCTGTCATGACAAAGTGCAACTCCCCTCCGGCCCTGATCTCGCTGTGCTCGAAGGTGAGATCCCCCGATAGCGGCTTGCCGTTGATGGTGACAGACTTTACGTACTTGTTGTGAGGGCTGTTATTGTCGGCGGTGATCCTGAAGGTCCCGTCTTTCATTGCAATCGTCACCTCATCGAACAGTGGGCGGCCGATGCTGTAGTGCGGAGATGCAGGGGTAACCTGATAGAATCCCATGGCCGACATGATGTACCAGGCCGACATCTGGCCGACATCCTCATTACCAATCAGACCGGTTGGCTTGGTGGTGTAAAACTCGTTCATGACCCGATCCAGATACTCCTGCGTTTTCCACGGTTCATCGGTCATGTTGTAGAGGTAGGGGATATGGTGCGACGGTTCATTACCATGCATGTACTGGCCGATATAGCCGGTCAGGTCAGGCAGCGCTTCACCGCTATTGGATGAGCGGGCGTTGAACAGTTCATCCAGATCCTCGCGCAGCCCTTTCTCTCCGCCCACTTCCTGTTTGAGCCACTGGAAAGCATGCAGCGGCTGGAATTTCCATTGCCAGCTATTGCCCTCGGTGTAGGCAAACTCGTCCACATAGTAGGGATCAAATGGCAGTAGCGGGCAGACGCGCATCTCGACGCTGGTGCCATCGGGTTTGTTGACCGTCTCCAGCTTGCAGTCAGGAGAGTTCTCATCAACGGGTTGATTGAACTGGCTGGCCGGGCGGTGCGGGTTCCAGCTGTCTGGGTGGTTTTTGGGGCGGAAGAAGCCGGTTGTGGCATCCCAATGGTTCAGGTAGTTGTTCGAGCGGTTGAGAAATTCCTGCTGAACCTTGTTGTTGCCCGCCATTCGGGCGATTTCCGAGAGAGCCCAATCGCCGTAAGCAAACTCCAGGGTATAGGAGGTGGAGTTCCAGTATCCCCAGTGTACATAGCCGTTCTGCTCGTATACCTCGAGCTGGGCAATGCTGGCCGCACCTATGTTCTGGTCTTCGGTCCAGTCCGGGAGCTCCTCTTTCTTGTGATAGCGGGCGGTAAATTCGGCGGCGTCCAGAGCCTCTTGGGCATCGACATTCATCCCCTTGACCATGGCATCCGCAATGATGGAGATGGCTGGAAAGCCAATCATGGTGCCGGTGTAATGGCCGTGCAACTCCCACTTGGGCAGAATGCCACCATCCTTGTACTTGCGGATCAAGTCGTTAACATACTCCTCGGCTTTACGAGGGTTGATGATGGTTTGCAGCGGGTGCTGTGCCCGGAAGGTGTCCCACATGGAGTAGACGGAGTAGTTGGGGATGGCTCCGGCATCCTTGATCTCCTGAGTGCGCATTGCACGATACTTGCCATCCACATCCTGGAATATCATCGGGGCAATCTGGGAGTGGTACATGGCGGTATAGAAAATCTCTTTTTGGGCCTGAGTGCCTCCGCTTACTTTTACTTTTTCCAGCTCGCCATGCCAGGCCTGCTGGTTGCTGGCTACCTGATCCTCGAAACCCCAATCCGGCACCTCGGTTTCCAGATTTTTCTGCGCCCCTTCAACTCCGGTGGGGGAGATCCCGACCTTCAGTTCGAGCTGTTGTTCACTGGGACTGAAAGTCAGATAGGCGATGGTTTTAGTTCCCCTGAATGCATCCTGTTTCAAGGTCGCTTCGGTTGTTACGTCATCGACAACGACGCTGGCCTTGACCACTGGCTGGCTGAATTTTGCGTAGAAATAGATGTGCTGGTTGTTGGCCCAGCCATCCGAACTGCGCTTGCCGCGAATGGTGTATTCATCGACAAATTCAATATCGCCAACAGTGGTGCGATTGCCCCAGCTCTTATTCAGTGTGTGATCAAGGTCGAGTTTAATTGAGGGCGTGCTGCCTTTGGGGAAGGTATATTTGTGATATCCAACCCGGGCTGACGTTGTTAACTCAGCCTTGATTTTTCCGTTGTTAAGAATGACAGAATAGTGGCCCGCCTCTGCTTGCTCATTGGCTTTATCAAAGGTGTTGTAAGTAGTGTTGTTTTTATCGGTAAACGGCAAAATGAGAATATCACCGAGATCAGTAATACCAGTGCCTGACAAATGGGTGTGAGAGAAGCCATAAACTGGAATATCAGATAGCTTGCCATGGTCAAAATAGCCAGCTGCCGAGCCCCAACCCTCCATCTCTGTATCAGGGGAGAGCTGCACCAGTCCACCCGGGTAGACGGCTCCAGGGAAGGTGTGGCCATCAGCACCGGTGCCGATTAATGGGTTTATATACTGGATTAACGATTTATCAGGTGTCGGACGAGAGTTATCAGAACTGGTGGTCGAATCACTGTTACAGCCGGATAGTGCTATGGTGAGCGCTATCACTAATGGGGTTGGTTTATGTTTCATGATTGGGCTCCTTGGCAAGGTTGTGTCATTTATGAACGAGCAATATCTTTCTTCGCCAATATTTGGCAAAGATGGCTTCGGTGACTGATAGAATTTTTACGTTTGCAGCTGAACGTAATAGATGGTCAACATAATTATTTGTAGATTCTTATTTTAGTAAATTGATGTTAATAGGGTGTCGATTGAGCGAGTAGATTAATTTTGTGGCATTTACTGGATTATTATGACGGTCATCCAGTTGTGTGAATTTGATCACCTGCACCTCAGGACGGGTTCTTTCGACATTATTTTTAACAGGCAGAGTTAACCGCACAGGTCTGTCGTTAGCCTCTTCAGAGAGGCTACTGGGAGAAGGGCGAGCCGGAGCAGGCTGTGTTTTAGATGAATGTGATCCGTTCGGGGTCTTTTGCGGCAGACATCATCCTTTCAATGAACCTTACAGTTCGTTTTATAAACGCTTTGCGTTATGTTGTCTGGTTATGACCGGTCGCGAAACAGTGCTCCGCTATCGGTGTGAGATGAGTTCTTTTCTCTTTGGCTTGTGCGGGCTGGCCCGACGAATTGCGGCGTGGTTCTTTATGTTTCTGTTCAGGATCGATCTCTCCCGAACCGGGTTACGCTTCGGCGGTGCCTTGCTGGTCTTTACCCTGCCGCTGCTGGTGGGAGGTTGGCTCATCCACAGCAATTATGTGCAGGAGCTGAAAGCGGAATCCAGCGCCTCGGCCCACAAGGCCAGAACCCTGATGGAGTCGATGCTGGATCATGCGGAGCAGGCCAATCGCTCTGTGCTGCCTCTGGTGAATGCTCCCTGTCGCGACAACCTGCTGGTACTGCGCAAGAAGGTCGCCATCGAGCCCTTCCTGCGTTCGGTCAATCTGGTTCGCAATGGCATCATCTATTGCACCTCGCTTTTTGGTGAGGCCAACGATGCTGATGACGGTGCTATCTATGCTGGCCGCAAGCTGCTGTTGATGAGTGGCAACCGGGTTCGGCAAAATCACCCGCTGCTAGTGGTGCGCACCGAGCAGGGTAAGGATGCCGCCCTGAGCGCTATCGACAGCACTCAGCTCAGCTTCATGCTCACCATGAGCGGAAAATCCAGCGCGCTCTATCTGCAGGTGGGAGCGGCCTGGCTCAATGAGTCGGGCCGCTATCTGAGCGAGGCGCCCACCCTCCAGCGCGGGATTAGCCTGGCCCTCACCTCATCCCATTATCCTTTCACCATCCATGCCGGTTATGCCATGCCGGTCTACTGGACGTCGCTGTGGGCCGCGCGGCATGTGGCGCTGTCGTGGCTGGCGGTTTCCTCGCTTTTGCTGGCCTGGCTGGTGTGGTGGGTGCTGGGGCGTCCCGGCTCGCCAACAGATGAGTTGCGACGCGCCCTGCGGGCCAGGGAGTTTGTTCCCTATCTGCAGCCGCTGATTGCCAGCCACGACGGCAAGATGATGGGCGCCGAGGTACTGATGCGCTGGGAGCATGTCAATGAAGGAGTGATCCGGCCCGATCTCTTTATCCCGCAAGCGGAGGAGTCGGGACTGATCGTTCCCATGACCACCCATATCATGAAACAGGTGGCGACACGGTTGAACCGCTCTCAGGAGCAGTTGCCCGATGGGTTTCATATCAGCTTCAACATCAGCGCCGCTCATTGCCATGATTTTGCCCTGCTGGCCGAGTGTCGCGCCTTCCTCGGGCATTTCCTCCCCGGCAAGGTGGTACTGGTGCTGGAGCTGACTGAACGGGAGCTGCTGATGTCCGATCCCCAGACCCTCTCCCTGTTCCGCCAGCTGGACGAGATGGGGGTAAAACTCGCCATCGACGACTTTGGTACCGGCCACTCCAGCCTGGCTTACCTGCAGCAGTTCCATGTGGATTACCTCAAGATCGACAAATCCTTTATCGCCCGTATCGGCACCGAGTCCCTTTCGGAACATATCGTGGACAACGTGATCGATCTGGCGACCCGGCTCGGTCTGGCGCTGGTGGCGGAAGGGGTGGAGAGTGAGCGTCAGGCTGACTACCTCAGGGCGAAAGGGGTCGATTATCTGCAGGGTTACCTGTTTGCTCGCCCCATGCCGTTGCGCCAGTTCTGCGAGGAGCTGCTACCGGAAGAGGCACAAACCCGCCAGCCAGATGGGCGAGGCATCCCGAACGCCACCTGATTTATCGGTGACAGACGGGCGGCCAAGCTCCTTTCTGGCAGGGTAGGGAAGTGCTCTCCCCCTATCCCCCCTCGAGTGCAGGGGCTTGTTTTTCATGCCTTGTGGCTCACTTTTCGGTAGAATCGGCGCTCATTTTGAAGTCAGATGAGGCGCGGTATGACGGTTCAGTTCCAGGCATTTCACAGCATCAAGGCGATTGGTAATCGGGAGGTGCTGTTCAACTGGTCGAGAACCAATCCCCTCGGGGCGCTGGATCAGGTGTGGCGCCCGAAAACCCGCGATGAGCTGCAAGCGCTGCTGCGGGAGCACCCCGAGCGCAAGCTGCGCCTTATCGGCTCCGGCCTCTCTTTTGAGCCCATTCATAGCGTCTACGCCGAGGGCAGTCAGGCACTGCTGGTGGACTTGCACCACCTGCGCGGCCAGCTGGCGAAAACCGCCGATACCGTGACCTATCAGGCGGGGACGCCGCTCGATACCGTCTATGCCGAGCTGATCGCCATGGAGCGGATGCTGCCCGCATCCCCCGGCGTTATCGGCATCCAAACCCTGGGCGGCGCCCTCAGCACCGGCACCCACGGTCAGGGGCTGCACCAGTCAGCCCTGTGCGATGCGGTGGAGGCGATGACGGTGATGCTGGCCAATGGCGACATCATCCGGGTGGATCGCACCGACCCGCGCTTCGGTGCCTTCGTGATGGGAATGGGGATGCTCGGCATCCTGCTCGACGTCACCCTGCGCACCGTGTCCAACCGCATTATGCGCTGCACCAAGTTCACCACCGATTACCCCTTCCTGCTGGAGCACAACGAACGGCTCAACCGCGAGCATGGCTTTGTGAAGAGCTGGTGGTTTGCCTGGACCGGCGAGAGTCACATCTGGCTGGTGGACCCTGCCTCCGATGAGGAGGTGGCCCGTTATCGCGCCGGTGGCAGCGAGCCGCTGCTGCTGGATGGCGATATCGACGCCCGCATGAACGCCACCATAGATGCCACCCTGCAGAAGATGGCGAAAGATACCAAGGATGAGGCACTGGCCGGTGAGCACTTCGAGACGGTGCGCCGCTTCAAGGATGCCTCCGATCTGGTGGGCAACGTCTACCAGATCCTCTGCAAGGGGATCCCGGCGCCCCAAATCAACTGCGAGGTGGCGGTGCCGCTGCATCGCATGAACGAGGCGCTGGAGACTCTGCAAGCGTGGCAGCAGGCCAATCCGGGCGTGTTGCACTACCCCTTTATCCTGCGCTGCACCGGCCCTTCCGAGGCCTGGCTCAGTGCCGCTTATGGCCAGCCGGTCTGCTGGATCGGTTTTCTGGTCTATCTGGCTGCAGACGGCACCTTCGTCAACGGCTCAATGGAGCAGATGCGCGAGCTACAGCAGCTGCTGGTGCCCCTTGGCGGTATCCCCCATTTCGGCAAGCATCTGGCGATGGATCTCTACGACTTCCCGGCCCTGCTGCCACGCTGGAACGACTTTGTGGCGTTGAAAGCCGAGCTCGACCCCCACGGTCGTTTTGAAAACCGCTGGCTCAGCGACCTGTTTGCCAACCGGTAAGGATCTGACATGACCGATATGCAAGATACCCGCTCACTCATCACTCTGCCGACCAGAGGGAGGTCATCGATATGACCGATATGCAAGACTCCAGGATCCCGGTGACCCTGCTGACCGGCTTTCTCGGCAGCGGCAAGACCACCTTGCTCAACCACTGGGTCAAGCAGCCCGAGCTTGGCGAGTGCGCCGTGCTCATCAACGAGTTTGGCTCGGTGGGGCTGGATCACCATCTGGTGCAACAGGTGGACGAGCAGGTGATGCTGCTCGACTCCGGCTGCATCTGCTGCTCGGTGCAGGGCTCCCTGGTGGAGGCGTTGCAGGGGCTCTTTATGAAGGCCATCCAGCGCAAGATCAAACCGTTCAAGCGGCTGATTATCGAGACCACTGGTCTGGCCGATCCGGCCCCCGTGCTCTTTACCCTGCGCGAAGAGGGCTTTATCGCCCAGCGTTACCGCTTCGATGGCACCGTCACCGTGGTGGATGCCGGTCATATCGAGCAGCAGCTGGCAGCCCAGTATGAGGCGGTAAAGCAGGTGGCGCTGGCGGATCTGCTGGTGGTGAGCAAGGGCGATCTGGTAGACGGCGAACAGCTGGCGCGGGTCGAAGCCCAGCTGGCGGCCCTCAATCCGGCGGCCCCCATCCAGCAGGTGACCAATGGCGAACTGTCGCCAGCGGTGCTGGAGAAGCTCGGCGCCTACAACGAAGCGGCCGGGCGCGATGTGCGCCAACTGCTGGCCTGGCTGCGCACCGAATCCCCCAAGCAGGGGCTGGCATCCCCCATGCAACCGAAGATGCAACCGTTCGCCGCCAAGGTGGGCACAGCTGCGCCCACCCACTTCGAGCACGGCAACATCGAGAGTTTCTCTTTGCGCATCGGTGAGCCGCTCAAGCCCTCTCGCCTGCTGGCCGCCATCGATGCGGTGCAGGCCCAATACGGCGATGCCCTGTTGCGCCTCAAGGGGATCTTGCAGCTCGAAGGGGAGAGCCAGCCGGTGGTGATCCACGGCGTCCACGGTCAGCTCTATCCATTGCAGGCATTGGGTGAGTGGCCGGAGGGCAAGGCCCAGTCCCGACTGGTGTTTATCGTGAAAACTCAGGACAAGGCGGGGATAGAGCGGTTGTTCCTTGATACGCTCAAGGCTCCCGAGCCCAGCCTTGAAGAGCGGCTCAAGGCCATGCTTGGCCAGCCGGATGCCTGATGTCTGAGATGACCCGCCCGTAACAACGAGAGCGGGTCTTTTTATTCCTGAAGTGGAGGTGGTCTGTTATGGCGGAAGTTTCACTCGGGGTAAGCCCTGCCCAGCGCAAGTGGCTGCCCATGCTGGCGGCAGTCGGCTTTTTCATGCAGTCGCTGGATGGCACCATTCTCAATACCGCCCTGCCCAGCATGGCCGAGACGTTGGGGGAGAGCCCGCTGCAGATGCAGTCGGTGGTGATCGCCTACATGCTGACGGTGGCGCTGCTGATCCCTGCCTCCGGCTGGCTGGCGGACAGGTTCGGTACCCGTCGCATCTATCTGGCAGCGATCTCGCTGTTCACCCTCGGTTCGCTGGCTTGTGCCGCCTCCGGTTCGCTCTCGATGCTGGTGGCTGCCCGGGTGCTGCAGGGGATTGGCGGCGCCCTGCTGATGCCGGTCGGGCGATTGGCTGTGCTGCGGGTCTACGACAAGCGGGAGCTGCTGCGGGTAATGTCGTTCGTCACTATTCCGGGGCTGCTTGGCCCGCTGATGGGGCCAGCGCTCGGTGGCTGGCTGGTCGAGGTAGCGAGCTGGCACTGGGTCTTTCTCATCAACCTGCCGGTGGGGGTGATCGGCTTTATGGCGAGCTGGTACTTTATGCCCGATCTGCGTCAGGCGACCGCCCGTTTTGATTGGCAGGGCTTCGTGCTGTTCAGCCTCGGCATGGTGCTGGTGTCGGTCGGTTTGCAGGGATTGGGGGAGCACAGCATCTCCACCGGCTGGGCGCTGTTTGCGCTGATTTTCGGGTTGGCGGCGATGGCGAGCTACTGGCTCTACGCTGCCAATGCGGAGCAGCCGCTCTTCAGTCTGAACCTGTTCAAGACCGCCACCTTCGCCATCGGGGTCTGGGGCAACCTGTTTGCCCGCCTCGGCAGCGGTGCCATGCCGTTCCTCACCCCGCTCTTTCTGCAATTGGGGCTTGGCTTCTCCCCGAGCAAGGCGGGGATGACCATGATCCCGACGGTGCTGGGCGCCATGCTGACCAAGACGCTGGTGAACAAGCTCATCCCCAGGGTGGGCTATCGCCGGATCCTGATTGGCAACACTCTGTTGCTCGGCGCCATGATCGCCAGCTTCTACTTTATCGACAATCAGCTTCCCTATGGCGTGCTGCTGGGCTGGCTGGCGATCTTCGGCGCCATCAACTCGCTGCAGTTCTCCGCCATGAACACTCTCACGCTGCAAGATCTCAGCCCGACCCTGGCCAGTAGCGGCAACGGCCTGCTCTCGGTGGTGATGCAGCTCTCCATGAGTTTGGGGGTGGCGATTGCGGCCAGCCTGCTGGGGCTCTTCTCGGCGGGCACTTCAGCTGCCAATGGCCAGTGGCTGGCAGGGTTCCATCTCACCTACCTCTGTGTCGGTTTGCTCTCCATGCTGGCGGCGCTGATCTTTGCCCAGCTGGCGCGCGATGGTGTTACGCCGTCGTCACGGGCAGATAGCTGACTTCGCAGGGGAGCTGCGCCAACACCTCAGCCAGATGGGCCGTCTCCAGCAGAAAGGTCTGCTCGGGGTGGCCCGGGGTCCAGGTGAAGGCGGAGTGGCTGAGCAGTTGCGGGTCCACCAGCAGCGGAATATCGGCGCGGGGCAGGAAGGGGCAGACCGCTCCCGGCAGGCAGCCGATCTCAGCCTGCATCTCTTCGGCGCTGCAGATGGAGGGCTTGGCACCGAGCGCGGCCTTGACCGCCTTGTTGTCGAGCCGGCCATCCCTGTGGGTCAGCAGCAGGGCGAAGCGGCCATCCTTGAACTTGATAAAGAGGGTCTTGCTGAACTCCGCCTGCCAGCCGAAGCGGGCTTTGACCTTCTCATCGGTGGCGTAGTCGAGGATCGGTTCGTGTTCGAAGCGCTGGTGGGGCAGGGCGGTGAGCAGCTGGCAGTTGAAGTCGTGAATGGTATCGAGTGGCATTGGGTTCTCCTGTGGTGGGCGCTATCCTGCCACTCTCGCAGGGGCTGGCCCAATGACACTTTCTTATCCGTGATAAGCAACCTTGTCCGTGAAACAACAAGGGCGCCGCGAGACGCCCTTGGGGATCAGTGATGCTGCAATTCGCACGCTTCCCAGTGAAAGGGAATGGGGCACAGCTGCTGGGAGGCCTTGTCATAGGCTTGCCACAACGACTCCATGGTGCGGCCATCGACTGGGTGGCGCAAGGTGGGTGCCAGCTCGGCCAGCGGCCAGAGCACGAAGGCATTGGTGAGGATCTCGCCGCGCGGCAACACCAACGGTGTCTCGCAGACCAGATCACCATAGAGCAGCAGATCGAGATCCAGCGTGCGCGGGGCGAACTTCTTGGCATCTGGCTCGCGACCGTGGGCAAACTCCATGGCCCGTAGCCGCTGGCAGACGGTGCTCAGCGGCAGCTCGGTCTTTGCAGCGGCCACCAGGTTGTAGAAGGGGCGGCCGTTGAAGCCGACAGCCTCGCTTTCAAATACCCGGGAGACCTGCAACTCGCCAAACTCGGCGTGCAGGGCATCGAGCCCCGCGCGGATATGGCGATTCCGCTCGATATTGGATCCCAGGCTTATATAGATAGTGGTCATCAGTTGCTGCTCGCGGCTGGCGTGCGATGGCGCAAGATCTCGACGCCGACGCCGGCGGCATTTGGCACGGCGCCCGGTTTGGTCAGGGTAACTTTGACCCACTGTACCCGCTCATCGGCCAACACCAGCATGGCAACCTGTTCGGCCATGGTTTCGACCAGTTCGACCACCTTGCCGCTGACATGCTCGCAAATCTTGTTGGAGAGATCGGCATAATCCAGTGCCAGATTGATATCGTCGGTTGCGGCGGCGGGACGGTTGTCGAACCCCATCTCGAGGTCGAAACAGAGTTTCTGGCGAATGCCCTTCTCCCACTCATATACACCGATAGTGGTCAAAACTTCGAGTCCGCGAATAAACACCTTGTCCATGACAGTACTTCTTCTTTACTCTTGATGGGCTGTGATGACAGCGCAGGGATGCAGGCTCGGCAAGCAGTTTGCCGCGCGGTCGGTTTGGGCGACACGCTTTTGGGCAAGCCCGAGCCAGCGCCAGAGAATGTGGCCCGCATCATACCCCATTCATATCGTGGTAAAAACGACCAAGATGACGGCCCTGACGATTTTGATGATTATTCTGGCCTACCTGGGTGGTTCTCTATCCAGTGCCGTGCTGGTTTCCCGGATCACGGGTCTGCCGGATCCCCGTGACCATGGCTCGCACAACCCGGGGGCCACCAATGTACTGCGCCTCGGCGGGCGCATGGCGGCGCTGGTGGTACTGCTGCTCGATGTGCTCAAGGGGACAGCTCCCGTCTATCTCGCCTGGTATCTGCAGATCAAACCCGTCTACCTTGGCTTTATCGGGGTTGCCGCTTGTCTTGGCCACATGTATCCCCTCTTCTTTCATTTTCGTGGCGGCAAAGGGGTGGCTACGGCGCTCGGTACCATGCTGCCCATCGGCTTTACCATGGGAGGAGCGGTGATCGGTACCTGGCTGCTGGTGCTACTGGTGAGCGGCTACTCTTCGCTGGCCTCCATTATTACTGTGCTGCTGACGCCGCTCTTTACCTATCTACTCAAACCCGAATATACCCTGCCAGTCTCCCTGCTCTCCTGCCTCATTCTGATCCGCCATCACGAGAACATCTCCCGCCTGCTTAAGGGGGAAGAACCCAGAGTCTGGGGGCGAAAACGTGCTGCCAGTGCCAAGGAAGTGGCAGAAATAGCTAATGTTGCGCAAAAAAGAGACGAACGAGACAAAAAGTGAAATTTCCCGTTGACCATCCGCCTTAAAATCCGTTTAATAGCGCCCACGCCCAGATAGCTCAGTCGGTAGAGCAGGGGATTGAAAATCCCCGTGTCGGCGGTTCGATTCCGTCTCTGGGCACCAAATTTTGGTGCCATGAAATAAAAATTTGTTCATGCACAATGGTTTAAAGTGTGCCGGCTTAGCTCAGTAGGTAGAGCAACTGACTTGTAATCAGTAGGTCACCAGTTCGATTCCGGTAGCCGGCACCATTTGCCCAGATAGCTCAGTCGGTAGAGCAGGGGATTGAAAATCCCCGTGTCGGCGGTTCGATTCCGTCTCTGGGCACCACTAATAATTCCTCCTTAGCTCAGTCGGTAGAGCGACGGACTGTTAATCCGCAGGTCGCTGGTTCGAGCCCAGCAGGAGGAGCCAAACCGAAAAGCCCTTGTCGCAAGACAAGGGCTTTTTTTCTTTGGTTCAATACCGATTTTTACCATAACAACCATCACACACGCACAGAAAGACGGCAGGATAGATATGGAAAATCAAGTAGTTATAGAGTCAAAGGGGCGACTGGCCACCATCCGCGAGTGGCTTGAGCCCGTGCTGGTGCTGCTGATCCTGGGCAGCCTGTTTGGCTACCTCGGCAGCCAGATGGGCCTCTCCGCCATGGTCAACACCCTGTTCAATACCGCCCACCAGCTGCTGCTCAATACCGTGCTCTTTATCATGGGGATCACAGTGCTCTCCGGTGCCCTCAGCCAACTCTTGAGCGAGTTCGGGGTGATCCGTCTGCTGGAGGTGCTGCTGGCCCCCCTGATGAAGCCGGTGTTTCGTCTGCCTGGCCGCACCGCCCTGGCGGCCCTGATGACCTTCTTCTCCGACAACCCGGCGGTGATCAGCCTCGCCAAGGACAGCCGCTTTCGCAAGGGCTTCACCCCCTGGCAGCTGGTGTCGCTCACCAACTTCGGCACCGCCTTTGGCATGGGGCTGATCGTGGTGACCTTTATGGCCACCCTGCAGCTGCCGAGCGGTGAATCCACCGCCAGCGCGGCGCTGATCGGGTTGCTGGGTGCTCTGGTAGGTTCGGTGGTCTCCACCCGACTGATGCAGCGAATGATCCGTCCGCTGGTGGGTGAGGTGCTGGATGATGAGCCGACGGATGCCAAGGGGCACAAGGTCGGGGTCAGCAAAGAGGCGGCTCCGGGCTGGCTGCGGATCCTCAACTCGTTGCTCGATGGCGGCAAATCCGGCGTGGAGCTGGGGATGGCGGTGATCCCGGGCGTGCTGATCATCAGCACCTTCGTCATGCTGCTCACCTTCGGCCCGGGGGAGAAGGGCTATACCGGTGAAGCCTTCCAGGGGGTTGCCTTGCTGCCGGTATTGGCTGCCAAGGCTGGCTGGCTGTTTGACCTGCTATTCGGCTTCCAGCAGCCGGAGCTGGTCGCCTTCCCGGCTACCTCGCTCGGCGCAGTGGGTGCCGCCATGTCGCTGGTGCCCCCCTTTATCGCCAAGGGGTGGATCACCGGTAACGAGGTCGCGGTGTTTACCGCCATGGGGATGTGCTGGAGCGGCTTTTTGAGCACCCACACCGCCATGCTTGATGCCCTCGGCTATCGCCATCTCACTTCCCGCGCCATTGTCGTCCACACCGTCGGCGGCTTGTGCGCCGGGGTTGCGGCGCACCAGCTTTATATGCTGCTGGGCTGAGCAGAGTGAAAAGAGAGAGGGGCGCTGCGGCGCCCCTTTCTGTATCTATCGGTGACGAGTTGGCTCGTCCTTCGGTTTACTCAACATCGCCGATCAGGCTCTGTGCGATCACCGCTTCCGGCATCATCTCCCGCAGCCCGGCGATCAGTTTTTCCCCCGCCTCATGCAGCGCAGCCAGCGGCATCTCGGGCAGGCTCTCCAGAATGAACCACATCTGGCCCGAATCGACACTCAATCGGGTGCGTACACCCTGCCGCCAGTTCCAGCGCCGACAGGTGACCCCCTTGTCATCCCGCCAGACGACCTCGCCGGGCTCCACTGGTTCGTGGGTCGGCTCGCCCCCCTTCATGGTATCGAACCGCTCGCTGCCATCGGCCACCACCAGTCGCGGCAGTCCCTCATAGGCAAGCAGGTTTTCGCCCCCCACCGGAATGGCGTAACGGATACTGATGGCGTTGTAGAGATCGACCACGGGATCGATGGCGGGCAGGTTGCCATCGCGGGCGACCCGTTTTCTCAGAGCTTCGGCGGAACAGGGAGTCCGCTGCGGCTTGGCGCCGAACTTTCTGAATAGATCGCCCCAGGCGGCGAGATGCGCCTCTGCCCACGGCACATCGGCAGTCAGCATGGCGGTGCAGGCTTCATCAAGGGCGCGTGCCCCCACTTTCGGGTCAACCACGGCTGCGGCCTGCACCGTGATGCTCAGAGCGCGAAAGCTGGGAGCCAACTGGCTGACTTCGGGGGAGATATAGGGGGTGATCAGGGACATAGCGACTCCATAAAACGAACGAGGCTGGGAGAAGGCGGTTGCCGGCCAGCATAGCGGCAACGGCAAATCCGGTTTGAGAGCCATCTTGCGCGAACATTTTAGATAAGAAAATTTACATGATCTTAATAGCCATAAGTTTCATGAATGAAAAATGATGTGTTCAAGGAGATGGCGGGCATGTACCGGTATATAGCGAAGAGTAGCCCTGCGGTTTCCGGTTCGTTGCGGCAATACCCCTTTGCCGCCTTGATCTGCAGCGGCAGCCGCTGGCCGTCCGGCTCTCTTGTGATGCCCTCAGTTGTCATGCCCAAGCACGAGGCGGTCACTCAAATCGCTTGATTGCTCAATGAGTTGGCTATGGCTGGCGTTTTTTCATCGTTCTGGCCCCGCTTATGCATTTCTCTTGGCAACACCATCAAGGGTCGTTGTCGCGGAGAGATATCATGATCAGCAGTCTGCTTCCCCTTGCCTCGATCGCCCTCAAGCTGGGCAGCCAGCTGCTTGGCAGCAGTAGCAAACCCCAGCCCGTGCAGCCTGCCGTACAGGAGGAGCACCTAGCCCCGACCGTCCAGAGCCTGTTCCAGCGACTTGGTATCAAGGATGCCGATAGCGAACAGAACCGCTCGGCCATCAACCACTTTATGGGGGAGCTGATGCAGACCCTGGGGCAGGAGAATGGTGGCCAATCCCTCACGGCTGCCATCGACAGCGCCCGCAATCAGCTGGCGAGCGGCACCCAGAGTACACGCCTCGATGCGCTGCAAAGCGAGCTCGATACCCTCAAGGATTCCCTCGGTGCCAGCCATCTCAACCTCGATCAGCTGCTCGGCGCCTTTAAACAGACCCTGCCCAATGGCAAGGGAGATGGGGTTGGCAAGCTGCTAAATGCCAGCGCGTGAACGGTGGCAAGCAATAAAAAACGGCAACCTCGGGTTGCCGTTTCTGTTTTTGGTTTAACACGTTATGAGGGAGGTGATGGCGGGTTTTCCATGTCGCTGGCTACTTCTACCTGCCCTCTTGCGTACAAAGCGTGAGCTGCCTCTTGGCGATCCGCTGCCTCCTTGTTCTGACTGAGTTTGAACTTGCCGACTAGCCCAGTTATCTCGATTTCGATTCCCACCACAGCAGCCACTTTGGCCTCGAGATAGTCTCGGGGGGCATCTGCCATTTTCCATGGGGTCGGTTCTCCGGCCTCATGATGACGAGTCAGATTTGCCAGCAGGCGGCGTACGAAGCGGGCATCGTCGCGAATCTGGATGCGACCGTGAGCATGCACAACGCTGTAGTTCCAGGTCGGTACCTGCTGGTGATGCGCTTTCTTGCTTGGATACCAGTTAGGGGAGATATAGGCATCTGCAGCCTTGAAGATCACCAGGACTTCGTCCCCATCCCTGGCCTCTTGCCAGAGCGGATTGTTGCGGGCTACATGGGCACGTAGGACGCCATGCTTCCCACTCTCCGTGTCCAGTTCGAACGGAAGATGGTTCGCATCCAGCCCCCGCTCACCGTGGGTGATCAGCGCTCCTAGCGGATGTGCCTGCATCAGTTTATGCAGAGCTTCGGGGTCATCGGTGGCGAAATAAGGTGGTAGATACATGCAGACTCCTTTATCGATAGTTGGCTTCCATGCATAACGCATCGGATGCCCATTCTTGCGTCAGCAGGGACATCAAGCGATAGCCGGGGAATAAAAAGAGGGCCTAAGCCCTCTCGTCACATATCACCAACCGCGATCAACCCACCCGTTTGGCCAGCCATTGTTCGGCGGCAGTCAGGGCTGCTTCTACCTGCTCCCGGGCAACGCCGCCTTTGGCAACCCGTTTGGCCAGTGTCGCTTCCAGTTCCAGATTGGGGTAGACGTCGAACTCGATTACCGGGCTGAAGCGCTGGAACTCGCCGATGGAGAGCTCCTCCAGCGGTTTGCCCACGCTGATGGCAAAGACCACGGTTTCACCGACGATATGGTGCGCCTCACGGAATGGAATCCCCTTGGCCACCAGATAGTCCGCCAGCTCGGTGGCGTTGGCGTAGCCGCCCTGCGCCGCCGCCATGGTGCGCTCACCATTCACCCTCAGATCGATCAGCACCAGCGCCGCCATATCGAGGCAGTCGTGCCAGGTATCGAGGGCATCAAACAGCCCTTCCTTGTCTTCCTGCATGTCCTTGTTGTAGGCCAGCGGCAGCGCCTTGAGGCTCATCAGCATGCCCATCTGGGCGCCGACCACCCGGCCAGTCTTGCCGCGGATCAGCTCCAGCGCATCCGGGTTCTTCTTCTGCGGCATTAGCGACGAGCCGGAGGTGACCGCATCGGAGAGCTCGACAAAGCCCGCCTCGCCGGTGTTGTAGAAGATAAGGTCTTCGGCAAAGCGCGACAGGTGGGTCATGGAGAGGGACGCCACGTGCATCAGCTCCACCACGTGATCCCGATCGGAGACCGAGTCCAGACTGTTGCGGGTGGCGCCGCTAAAGCCCATGTCCAGCGCCAGCGCTTCGCGGTCGATGGCATAGGCGGTGCCCGCCAGCGCGCCGCAGCCGAGCGGGCTGGTGTCGAGGCGCTTGAGCGCATCCTGCAGCCGGGAGTAATCCCGCTCCAGCATCTCCACATAGGCCAGTGCCCAGTGGGCGTAGGTGACCGGCTGGGCCCGCTGCAGGTGGGTGTAACCGGGCAACACGGCCGCCTGATTGGCACGGGCGGAGGCGACCAGCCCCTGCTGCAGAGCTGTGATGGAGCCGAGCAGCAGCTCGCCCTGGGCCTTGCACCAGAGTTTCAGGTCGGTGGCGACCTGATCGTTGCGAGAGCGGCCGGTGTGCAGCTTTTTGCCGAGATCGCCGACGGCGGCAATCAGCTGGCTCTCGACCCAGGAGTGGATATCTTCGGCATCCGAGCTCAGGATCTGCTGGGGATCCTGCTGCACCGAGGCGAGCAGCACCTCCATCGCCTGTTGCAGTTTGCCCTGCTCATCGGCGGTCAACACCCCCACCTTCACCAGCGCTTTGGCCCAGGCCATGGAGCCCTGAATATCCTGCTCCGCCAGCCGGTAATCGAACCGCAGCGAATCGTTGAACTGCTTGAACCGGCTATCGGCTCCCTGACTGAAGCGTCCACCCCAAAGTGCCATACTGCTCTCCTTGAATGCGTTGTCGGCGGCGCCCTGGCCACCGAGCTTGAAATCGTGCCCTGTTTTTCTGCGAGCCTGTTATCTCACAGAAGTGGCCCGGGCGCTGCCGCTCTTGTCACACCCGCCGATGATGGGTCAGGGGCCATGCCCTCGGCCTATAGAAGAGGGGGCCATGCCCCCTCAACGGAATCAACGGGTTATCTCGCTTGCTTAGCCGTGGGTGTGATCGCCACCGATGGCCTGATGCTGCTCCTTCATGGCGCGGATCCGGCTGGCCAGGGTGTAGAGACGGATAAAGCCTTCGGCATGGCTCTGGTCATACACTTCGTCGGCGCCGAAGGTGGCGAAATCTTCGGAGTAGAGGCTGTTCGGCGACTTCTTCTGCACCGCGGTGACCTGACCCTTGTACATCTTCAGCACCACTTCACCGTCGAGATCTTCGGCGATGGCGTTGGCCGAGGCGAGGATCGCCTTGCACAGCGGGGTGAACCAGCGACCGTCATAGACCAGATGGGAGAACTCGGCACCCAGCTTTTCCCGCCAGGCGCGGGTCGGGCGATCCAGTACCAGCTCTTCCACGGCGCGCAGCGCGGCGACCATCACGGTACCGCCCGGGGTCTCGTAGCAGCCACGGGACTTCATCCCCACCATCCGGTTTTCGGTGATGTCGATGCGGCCCACGCCGTGCTTGCCAGCACGCTCGTTCAGGGTCATCAGGATCTGGTGCGGGCTGAGCGGCTGGTCGTCAACGGCCACCACTTCACCCTGCGCCACGGTCAGCTTGATGTACTCCGGCTGATCCGGAGCCTGCTCGGCCGGTACGGTCCACTGCCAGACCGCTTCGGACGGCTCGTTCCAGGTGCTCTCCAGCTCGCCACCTTCGGTGGAGATGTGCCAAGCGTTGGCATCGCGGCTGTAGATCTTCTTCAAGGTCGCCTTGCAGGGGATGTTGCGGGTCTCCAGATAGGAGAGCAGATCTTCCCGGGAGCGCATGTCCCAGATCCGCCACGGGGCGATGACTTTCAGCTGGGGCGCCAGCGCGGCAACCGCACCTTCGAAACGCACCTGATCGTTACCCTTGCCGGTGCAGCCATGGGAGATGGCATCGGCCCCTTCCGCCAGCGCGGCCTCGACCATCGCCTTGGCGATCACCGGACGGGCCATGGAGGTGCCCAGCAGATAGGTGCCCTCATAGACAGCGCCAGTCTTCAGGGTCGGGTAGACGTACTCTTTGACGAACTCTTCGCGCAGATCCTTGATGATGCACTTGGTGGCGCCGGAGGCGATGGCTTTTTGCTCGATCCCTTCCAGATCGTCGCGCTCCTGACCGACGTCAGCTACGAAGGCGATGATTTCGGCGTCATAGTGCTCTTTCAGCCAGGGAATGATGGCCGAGGTATCCAGTCCACCCGAGTAAGCCAGTACGATCTTGTTGATTCCGCTCATGTTACTTCTCTCCGTGATGATTCGATGATGATTCGATAAAGGGTCGTGATTCAGGTTGAGTACCGCGTTACTTGCCGCCAAGAAGGGTCAGCAACACGGCGTTCTGGATATGCATCCGGTTTTCGGCCTCGTCCATGATGAGGGAGGCGGGGCCATCCATCACCTGCGAGGTGATCTCCAGCTCCCGGTGCGCCGGTTGGCAGTGCAGCACATGCTGGATGCCGGTGCGGTCGAGCAGGGCCTGATTGATCTGGTAAGGCATAAAGAGGTCTTTGACCTGCTCCATCGGGGTGTTGTCGCCCATGGAGACCCAGGTATCTGTGTAGGCCACGTCGAACCCTTCGATATCAGCCACGTCATCGCTGATGTGGATGGTCGCCCCCGACTTGGCCGCCAGTGCCTGCGCCTGCAGGAAGATCTGGGTATCCGGGCCGTGACCTTTCGGGCAGATGAGGGTGACGTCGGTGCCCAGGGTCGCCCCCAGCAGCAGCAGAGAGTGGCTGACGTTGTTGCCATCACCGAGGTAGGCAAGCTTCACCTTCGACAGGTCGTCGTAGTGCTCGGCAATGGTCATAAAGTCGGCCAGCCCCTGACAGGGGTGGTAGAGGTTGCACAGGCTGTTCACCACCGGCACTGTGCCGTGCTCCGCCAGCTCGACCAGGGTCTGGTGATCGAACACCCGGGCGACGATGGCATCACACCAGCGCGACAGGTTGGCGGCGAAATCCTTCACCGACTCCCGCTTGCCCAGCGCGCCGTTTTGCTGATCCAGATAGACGCTGTGGCCGCCCAGCTTGGCGATGCCGATGTCGAAGGTGACCCGGGTGCGCAGGGAGGGCTTCTCGAACAGGGTGACCACGCTCTTGCCGGCCAGCGCCTGGCTGTACTTCTTCGGGTCGGCCTTCACTGCTTTGCCCAGCGCAATCAGCGCTTCGATCTGGGCTTTGTTCAGATCACTGTCTTTCAGAAGATGTTGCATCGGATGTTCCTTGTTCCGGTGGAGATCAAATGGCCACTTGAGTGCCGACGGCGCCGCCAGCCAGCAGCTTGAGCAGCTGGTCCGGGTAACGCCAGCTGGCGACACAGACCGGCTTGCCGAGGGTCTCGGCGGCGTGTAGGGCAGCTTCTACCTTGACCGCCATGCCATCGCGGATCACCCCTTTCTCCATCAGATCCAGCGCGGTCACCTTGTCGAGCTGGGGCACCAGCTTGCCCTTGCCATCGAGGATGCCGCTCACATCGGAGAGCATCACTAGATCGGCACCGAGCGCCTCGGCAATGGCGGTGGCCGCCTGATCTGCGTTGACGTTCATCAGTTGCCCTTCGGCGGTGATGCCGATGGAGCTCACCACCGGCAGGAAGCCCTGACCGAGGATCCCCGCCACCAGTGCCGGGTTGCCCGGCTTGCACTCGCCGACCGCGCCGAGATCCGGGTCGAGCTGGGTCACCTGACAGAGGCCGCCATCCGCCAGACAGAGCCCCACCGCCGGAATGCCGGTGGCGATCGCCTTGGCCATCATCTGCTTGTTGGCTGTGCCCGCCAGCGCCCCGGCAATAAAGGGGATCTGCTCGAACGGGGTCACCCGCAAGCCGTTCTTCTTGGTGGAGGTGAGACCCAGCCCCTTGAGCAGGTCATCCACCAGACAGCCACCGCCGTGCACCAGCACCAGCGGACGGTGCTGATCGTCGAGAAAGGTTTTGAGGGTGGCGAACAGGGCGGTCAGCGCCTCGTCGTTCTCGATAAGGGCGCCGCCCAGCTTGATTACCAACGTCTGTTTGTCCATGTTCGAGATCCTTCCTAAGTCCTTAAATCAGGCCGGTGGCCGGTTCAAATCCGAATTTGATATTTATGCACTGCATTGCTTGCGAGGCGGCGCCCTTGAGCAGGTTGTCGATGGCAGAGACCACCACCAGCATGTTGCCCTGCTGTTGCCAGGCGATATCGCAGTAAGGGGTGTTTGCCACACCGCGAATAGAGGGCATCTGGCCGGTGAGGCGCACCAGCGGCTTGCCTTCATAAGCCTTGAGGAAGGCCTGATCCACCTGAGTGGGGGTTACGCCGTCCGCCAGCTGCACATAGATGGTGGCCAGAATGCCGCGCACATAGTTGCCAAGGTGGGGCTGGAACAGCACCTCCTTGCCGAGGTGATGGCTGATCTCCGGCTGGTGTCTGTGATTGAAGGTGCCGTAAGGGTTAAGGCTCACTTCGCAGAAGCTGGTATTGATGGCCGCCTTGCGCCCGGCGCCGGAGACCCCGGAGACGGCGTTGATGATGGGCTGCCACCCCTTGGCAATCAGGCCATCCTGCTGCAGCGGCTTGAGGGCGCACAAGGAGGCAGTTGGGTAGCAGCCGGGCACGGCGATCAGTTGGGCGGTAGCGATGGCATCGGCATTCCACTCCGCCAGGCCATAGACGGCCTGATCCAGCCACTGTTCGCTCTGGTGGGTGAAGCCGTAGAAGCTGTCGTAAAAGCCCTGATCCTTGACCCGGAAGGCGCCGGAGAGATCGAACACCGGCAACCCCTTGGCGAGAAACTTGGGTGCGAGCTCGGCGCTCACCTCGTGGGCGGTGGCCAGCAGCACCAGATCGGCCTGGGTCAGGATCCGGGTCATGCCATCCTCGTCCAGCGGCAGCAGCGGCTGATCGAGGGCTCCGACCCACTGGGGATGCAGGGAAGAGAAGCGCTTGTGGGCATCCTGACTGCCGGCCGAGACATAGAGGCCGAACAGCTTGAGTTGTGGGTGGTTCTGTACCAGTGCGGCCAGTTCGGCTCCCGCGTAGCCACTGGCACCGACGATAACGGTGTTAAGCATGTTGAATATTCCAAGTCAGAGTTCGAGATTCACAGCATGACGCTGCAGTGCACAAGGGTGTTCGATCGCCCCTTTGCACAAGTGCGGAGGGGCAATTCAGGCGGGTGTGTGTCGTCGGTTATAGATCAGGTGACAGAACATTAACTTTCCCTTACAACTAGAAGCCTTTGTTGGCGAGCTGCTTATCCTGGCAAAAAGACAGAATATTCATGCATTCGCATTGCATTTGTATTTTCTAACAGAAACATTCCGGGGACGCAAGGAGGAGCTGATGGCCAATCTGGATTTTTTTTCACTTTATAAGAATATTATTGCGATTCCCTCTATCAGCAGCACGGATCCCAAGTGGGATCAGAGCAATGAGGCGGTGATCCGGCTGCTGGCCGACTGGTTCGGTCAGCTCGGTTTTCAGTGCGAGGTGACGGCGCTCCCCGACCTGCCGGGCAAGTTCAATCTGGTGGCGACGATCGGTCAGGGGGAGGGCGGTCTGCTGCTGGCAGGCCACACCGATACGGTGCCGTTTGATGAAGGAGGGTGGAGCAAGGATCCCTTCAAGGTGACCGAAGAGGGCAACCGTCTCTATGGTCTCGGTACCATCGATATGAAGGGCTTCTTCGCCTTTATCGTCGAGGCGCTCAAAGAGATCGACCTCACCAAGCTGACCAAGCCGCTGCGCATTCTCGCTACCGCCGATGAAGAGACCACCATGGCGGGGGCCCGCGCTATCGCCGCGGCGGCCGAATTGAAACCCGACTACGCCGTGATTGGCGAGCCGACCGGACTGGTGCCGGTGGTGGCCCACAAGGGTCATATGTCGGAGGCGATCCGCATTACCGGCAAGAGCGGTCACAGCTCGGATCCCGCCAACGGTGTCAACGCCATGGAGATCATGCACAAGGCGATGGGGCAGGTGTTGCGCTTGCAGCAGGATCTGAAAGAGCGCTACGCCGACCACCGCTTTGCCGTGCCGCAGCCAACCCTGAACCTGGGTTACATTCAGGGGGGTGACAGCCCGAACCGCATCTGCGGCTGCTGCGAGCTGCATATCGACCTGCGACCCACCCCGCAGGTGGGGCCGGACGAGCTGATGGGGATGCTGAAAGAGGCGCTGTCGCCCATCGAGATCCACCAGCCGGGCTGCCTGCATCTGCAACATCTGCATGAACCCATTCCTGCCTACGCCTGCGCCGACGACTCTGTGCTGGTGCGCGAAGCCGAGAAAGCGAGCGGCCGCGCCGCCGAGTCGGTCAACTACTGCACCGAGGCGCCGTTTATCCAGCAGCTTGGTTGCCAGACCATAGTGATGGGCCCAGGTCATATCACCCAGGCCCACCAGCCGGATGAGTATCTCGACCTCTCCTTCGTCAAGCCGACCACCGCGGTGTTGCAGCACCTGATCAGACGTTTTTGCCTGTAGCGGCGGCGGTGAAAGGGGCGTAAAAACTGTAAGTAAGTTACATAACAAGCCGGTTGTGGAGTGGTGATGGAAATACATGTTCTGAATCGGCCTGTTATTTGACCTTGCGCAGACAATCTGGGTAGATTGTCACCCTAAGATGACGGAGCATATGTTGTAATCGCACAACAATAAGTGAGGTCGTCTCGCACCCCGGATGGGTGTCAGGCACCAACAAGATAAGGATGTGGAATGAACGAAAAGTACGCCGCACTACGCGCCAACGTAGGTATGCTGGGTCAGCTGCTGGGTAAATCCATCAAGGATCATCAGGGTCAGGCCTTTCTCGACAAGATCGAAACCATTCGCCAATTGGCCAAGTCCTCCCGCAAGGGCAATGAATCAGACCGGGAACGTCTGCTCGATACCCTGCGCACCCTGAGCGATGATGAACTGCTGCCGGTGGCCCGCGCCTTCAGCCAGTTCCTCAATCTGGCCAACGTGGCGGAACAGTTCCACACCATTTCCCGTCGCTGCGAAGAGCAGGTCTGCACCCCGGACCCGCTGGAGCAGATGTTCGACAAGCTGAAAGCCTCCAACCTGTCGCAAGAGGCCATCATTCAGGCCGTGCGCGAGCTGGACATTGATCTGGTGCTGACCGCCCACCCCACCGAGGTGACCCGCCGCACCCTGATCCACAAGCACGTGCAGCTCAACGACTGCCTCGAAGCGCTGGAGCTCTCCGACCTGCTGCCCCGCGAGCGGGACAAGATCCTCAATCGCATCGAACAGCTGATCAATCAGGCGTGGCACACCAACGAGATCCGCGAACAGCGCCCGACTCCGGTCGACGAGGCCAAGTGGGGCTTCGCTGTGGTGGAGAACAGCCTGTGGCCAGCTATCCCCGAATTCATGCGCAATCTGGACGAGCGTCTGCAACACCATCTGGGTGTGCGGCTGCCGCTGGATGCCGCGCCGGTCAAGTTCACCTCCTGGATGGGCGGTGACCGCGATGGCAACCCCTTCGTCACCGCCAAGGTGACTGCCGAAGTGCTGGAGCTGGGCCGCTGGATGGCGGTGAGCCTGTTCTACAAAGACATCAAGGAGCTCACCTCCGAGCTCTCCATGTCCGACTGTACCGATGCCGTGCGCGCTCGCGTTGGCGATCACCCCGAGCCTTACCGTGCGCTGGTGCGCGAGCTGCGTGAAGCGCTGCGCGAAACCAAGGAGCACCTCACCGCCAAGGTGCAGGGTCAGGCGAGCGAGAGCCAGGATCTGGTCAAGACCACCGCCCAGCTGCGCGAGCCGCTGGAGCTCTGCTACCACTCATTGCACGCTTGCGGCATGGGTAACATCGCCGACGGCATGCTGCTGGATGTGCTGCGCAAGGTCGCCTGTTTCGGCATCCATCTGGTCAAGCTCGATATCCGTCAGGATGGCGAGCGCCACGGGCTGGTCTTCTCCGAGCTGACCCGCTATCTGGGTCTGGGTGACTACGCCGAGTGGAGCGAAGATGACAAGCAGGCCTTCCTGCTCAACGAACTGAACTCCCGTCGCCCGCTCATTCCCCACGACTGGGAGCCGAGCGCCGAGGTGCGCGAGACGCTGGATACCTGTCAGGTCATCGCCCAGCACGACCCCGATGCGTTCGGTATCTACATCATCTCCATGGCCGGTGCGCCGTCCGACGTGCTGTCGGTGCAACTGCTGCTCAAAGAGGCGGGCTGCAAGTTCCGCATGCCGGTCGCCCCGCTGTTTGAAACCCAGGATGACCTGATGGCAGGCACCGCCGTAATGGAGCGTCTGCTCTCGGTGGACTGGTATCGCGGCTACATTCAGGGCCGTCAGTACGTGATGATCGGTTACTCCGACTCTGCCAAGGATGCGGGCATGATGGCCGCAGGCTGGGCCCAGTACGCCGCCATGGAATCCCTGGTGGGACTTGCCGAAGCCAACAATATTCGCCTCACCCTGTTCCATGGCCGTGGCGGTACCGTCGGTCGTGGTGGTGCGCCTGCCCATCAGGCCATCCTCTCCCAGCCGCCGGGATCCCTGCGCGGCGGTCTGCGTACCACCGAACAGGGGGAGATGATCCGCTTCAAGTTCGGTCTGCCGAAAGTGGCGATCAAGAGTCTGGAGCTCTACACCAGCGCCGTGCTGGAGGGGAACCTGCTGCCGCCGCCCAAGCCGAAAGAGTGCTGGCGCGAGGTGATGGAACAGCTGGCCGCCGACTCCTGCGCTCACTACCGCAGTATCGTGCGTGGTCATCCGGACTTCGTCCCTTACTTCCGTGCCGCCACCCCGGAGATGGAGCTCGGCAAGCTGCCGCTCGGCTCCCGTCCCTCCAAGCGCAAGCCCAACGGCGGCGTCGAGAGCCTGCGCGCCATTCCGTGGATCTTCGCCTGGACCCAGAACCGCCTGATGCTGCCGGCCTGGCTCGGTGCCCACAAGGCGCTGCAACAGGCCATCGACGGCGGCAAGCTGGCGGTGCTGGAAGAGATGAGCGCCCAGTGGCCCTTCTTCCGCACTCGCCTCGAGATGCTGGAGATGGTGTTCCTCAAGGCGGACGTCTGGCTCGCCGAGTACTACGACACCCGTCTGGTGCCGCAGGAGCTGTGGGGCCTTGGCAAACAGTTGCGTCAGGAGCTCGCCGAATCCATCGAGGTGGTGCTGAAACTGAGCCCGCGCGGGGATCTGCTGGAGGATCAGCCCTGGATCAAGGAGTCCATCAAGCTGCGCAACCCCTACACAGACCCGCTCAACGTGCTGCAGGCCGAGCTGCTCAACCGCTCCCGCAACCACCCGGAGACCCTGCACCCCGAGCTGGACAAGGCGCTGATGGTCACCATCGCCGGTATTGCCGCAGGTATGCGCAACACCGGTTGATAGCCAGCTCAAGCCAGCAGGCTTCAGCAATATCCATCAAGCCAAAGGGCGCCGATAAGGCGCCCTTTGTTTTTGGCTGTATTTCGTTGGGGGCACGCCTTGCACCGCTCGAAAATGCTCTTTGCCTAGTCTCGTTCTGTGTTTAATTCGGCAAGCGGCACAATTCACCTTGTTCATTGCTCTCTACGCATTACCGGTGATGGGTACAGATTTCCCCTCCGGCTTGCATCCCTCGCCACGCAGGCGCAGACTGTTTGGCCTTGTTTTTATGCGATTCGATTCAAGGCAACCATCATGACTCCTGCCATCAACCTGCTGAAGAAGCTCAAGATCCCCCACAAGCTCTACCCCTACGAGTGCGAAGCCCACGACGATTTCGGCAAGCATGCCGCGACCCAGCTCGGGCTGCCGGAGGCGCAGGTGTTCAAGACCCTGGTCGCCCATCACGACAAGCAGGCGGTGGTGGCCATCGTTCCCTCATCCGGCATGTGCAGCCTGAAGCAGCTGGCCAAGGCGACCGGTCTCAAGAAGGTGGAGATGATGAAACCGGCGGAAGCGGAGAAGCTGACCGGTTACAAGGTGGGTGGCATCAGCCCGCTGGCGCAGAAGAAACTGCTGCCCACTGTGCTCGATGAGTCGGCGCTGCAGTTTGACGAGATCCTGGTGAGCGGCGGCAAGCGCGGCCTCTCGGTCGGCGTGGCGCCGCAGGATATGCTAACGCTGATGAAGTGGATCGCCGCACCTATCGGCGAAGAGTAGTGCCGGGCACGGTGTGAACCTGCTCTCCGGGCCTGTGGTGGCCCGGATTGCCTCACCTGTGATCGGACGCGCAAGCCGTGATTGCCCCGTGCTCAACGGGGAGTGTGCCAGTCTATACTGGGTGAACCCCGTTGTATGAGTTCAGCCATGATGTACCGACTTCTGTTGCTTTGCCTCTGTTTATCCTTCCCCTCTGCCTTGCTGGCTGCCACCCGTTTTACCCTGCTCAGTCCTGAAAACAGTCAGGATATGCGGATGCGTTATTACCGTGAGGTGATGCAGCTGGCGCTAGAGAAAACTCGCCCCGAATATGGCGACTACGAGTTGCTGGACTCCCTGCCGATGAACAAGGCGCGGATGCGGATCGAGGTGCAGGAGCAGGGCAAAAACGCCCTCTTTATTGTCGACAGCTGGCCTTATCAGGGGGAGGCGGTGGCGGATCAGGTGGCATCGATCCCGTTCCCGATCGATATGGGGATCCTCGGCTATCGGGTCTGTTTTGTCGGCTCGGCTCGTGCTGCCGAGCTGGCGCGGGTAAACACCCTGGATCAGTTGCGCCACTTCACTCAAGGGGTGGGCACCGGCTGGCAGGATGCGGTGATCCTGCGCAACGGCGGGCTGACGGTACATGAGGTGGATAACTACGAGTCGCTGTTTCGTATGGTGGCACGAGGGCGCATCGATCTCTTCTGTCGTGGGGCCAACGAGATCCTGCCGGAGTGGCAATCTCATCAGGGCAAGGTGGCCGGTTTGACGGTCGATCGCCATCTGGCCCTTTTCTATCCGCTGATCCATGTGTTCTACAGCAATGCCCGCTACGTTCAGGAGCGCGAGCGCCTTGCGCGCGGTCTGCAACTGGCTTGGCAGGATGGTTCGCTCAAACGGCTCTGGCGCCATCACTTCCAACCCTCGCTGGTGTTTGCCAATCTGGGGGCTCGCCAGATTGTCCGGCTCGGCAATCCGCAGTTACCCAAGGACGGTTTTGACTATCGCCCCTACCTTTACAACCCGCTGACGGATGATTTCGGTTCACAACCCTGAGCCGGATTATCAGGTGCGCAGGCTCTGATAGAGTAAGGGAGAGATCATTGTCGCCAAGGATATGGCCCATGCGCGCATCTGCCCGCTATCTGCTCTTTATTGCGTTGCTGCTGCCCGCGACCGGCGGTGCGGCCTCTGCCTTTACGCTGCGTACCTGCTTTGAAAACAGTGATTCCTATCCTTGGCTGCTGCAATCGGGGGAGGGGGTTGTGCAGTATCACCTCAAGGCGGTTGCTACCGCTCTTGATGCCGAGATCGTGCTGACGCCGCTGCCGTGGAAGCGCTGCCTCTCTCGGGTGAGCAGTGGCCAGATGGATGCGGCCATCAAGATGAGTTACAGCGTCGAGCGGGCGACCAGGGTGGGGGTTTATCCCATGCGTGAGGGCAAACCCGACCCCGCCAAGCGGCTGCTGACCGAGAGCTACAGCCTCTACCAACTCAAGGGGGGCAAGAGCCAGTGGGATGGCACCACCCTCAGGGTCAATGGCGTGGTTGCGGCCCAGTCAGGATTTTCCATCGTCGACTTGTTGCAGGCTGCGGGAGCCGAGGTGGATGACTCCAGCCGTGACCCGCTGATCATGTTGAAAAAGCTGGTGATGGATCGGGCGCAGGCGACCGCCATCCAGACCGAGGTGGCTGACAGCATTCTGGCGGCCCATCCCGCGTTGCAGACTCGCATCGAGCGGCTGTCGCCGGTGCTGGTGGAGAAGCCCTACTATCTGGTCTTCTCTCACCGCTTTTATCAATCTCATCCCCGACAAAGCCGGCAGGTGTGGGATACCATCGAGCAGGTGCGCGACTCTGCTGCCTATCAGCGTTATGCCACAGCGCTCAGAAGCACACCTCCGGTGGGGGAGTAGGCTGATGGATGCGACTGGCCGAAAAGGGGAGGAGAGCGTGGGGTGGTGGCAGGGCCGAGTGCCCACGCTCAGGGCTACACTGAAAGTACCCCCTTCAGCCAAGGCGCGGTTTATGTCACCCCTGCATCTGCTGGCCACCGCTCTGCTCTGCATGTTATCGCTGACCGGACAGGCGGCCACCCGGTTTACCTATATCAGCCCGGAGAGCGAGCGGGATCCGCGTACCACCTATGATCGGGAGCTGCTGCGGCTCGCCCTCGACAAGACCCGCGACCAGTTTGGCGATTATCTGCTGGAGTCTGCGCCGCCCATGACCAAGGCGCGCGAGCGGCTCAGCATGCAGCTCGACAGCTATCCCAACCTCTTTGTGATGGACAGCTACAGCAGCACCCGCGAGGATCTGGGGCTCGCCTATGTCCGTTTTCCCATCCATCTGGGCATCGTCAGCTACCGCATCTGTTTTGTCAGTCCGCAACAAAAGGCGGCAGTGAGCAAAGTGACCGACCTCAAGGGGCTGCGCCAGTTCACCTTTGGGCAGGGCAAGGGGTGGCTGGATGTGGATATCCTGCGTTACGCCGGGATGGAGGTGGTGGAAGTGGAGGGGTACGAGAAGTTGTTCAAGATGGTGGCACGGGGTCGCTTCGATCTCTTCTGCCGCGGGGTGAGCGAGCTGCGCAGCGAGCAGCTGACCCACAAGGAGATGACGGATCTGCTGGTGGATGACGCACTGTTGATCTACTACCCGCTGCCCCGGGTTTTCTACACCAATCCCAACAATCGCGAGGCACTGCAGCGGGTCGAGCGGGGGTTGCAGCTGGCGTGGCAGGATGGCTCGCTACAGGCTCTGTGGCGCAAGAGCTTTGGCCCGGCCATCGCCTTTGCCAAGCTCTCCCAGCGCCGAATGTTGCGTCTGGATAACCCCTTCCTCGACGGGATCAGCTTCGATTACCGCCCCTACTTCTACAATCCGCAAACCGATCGCTTCGGCGATTACTGAGGTGCCTGCCGCTGGCGGCAGAGGGCCAGCCAGGCCTCGGCGGTGCGCGACAGATAGCGTTCGCTCGGCCAGATCACCCCGAGTCGCCAGCTCAATTCGGGCTCCAGCGGCCGCAGCACCAGACCATCCGGGGTCAGCCGGTTGCAGACCGGCTCCGGCAAGAAGGCGACTCCCATGCCGCTGCGTACCATGGCGGTGAGAAAATCCCACTGGCTGCTGCGCGCCGCCACCTGCGGCACAAAGCCAGCCTCCTGACACGCCTGCTCCAGTCGCTCGCTCAGAGTAAACGCCTGGGTGTAGAGCAGGAAGGGCTCCTCCTGCAGGGATTCCAGCCGCAGCGGTGCTTCGCCATGCCAGCGGGGTTGATCAGGTAGCACGACCCGGATCGGGTATTGATCCAGCTCCAGCGCGCTGAGGGCGCCCCCCTCTTTGGTCGGCAGCATGGTGATAGCGAGATCCAGCTCCCCCTCCAGCACCGCCTGTTCGATGCGACGGCCGCCGTACTCCACCAGGGTCAGCTCCACCTTGGGATAGCGGGTGCGGTAGGCGCGGATCAGATCCGCATAGACGTGACCCACCATGGGGGGAATGCCGAGGGTGAGGCGACCGTGTTGCAGGCTCTGCAGATCCGCCAGTTCGGCCTCCAGCTGCTGCATCTCCGCCAAGATGGTCTGGGCCCGGTTGAACAGCACCTGGCCGCTGTCGGTCAGGGTGAAGCGGCGCCCTTCCCGGTTGAGCAGGGGTTGGCCCAGCTCCTCCTCGATATTGCGGATCATCTTGCTGATGGTGGGCTGGGTGACGAACAGCTTTTCAGAGGCGCGGGTGAAGCTTTTTTCCCGCACCAGTTCGACAAAATAGCGCAGGGCGCGAATATCCATGGACTCTCTCGACTCGTGTTAGCGGGTGCGGGATGAAGTATGCCTATGGGGCATGAATTTGATAATTTTAATTCATTTCTGGCAGGTTTTGCTCAACTCTATACTGTGAGCCGGTTCACAGAAAGACGATGATCATGAAAGCCCTCTGCTTGCGCTGGTTACAGACTCCCTTCCAGATTGTGTTGCTGGCAGCCATCTGGCTGCTGGCCGATACCGCGGTGCGTACCCTCCATCTGCCGCTGCCCGCCAACCTTACCGGCATGCTGTTGCTGCTGGCCTGCATCCTGCTCGGGGTGGTTAAGGCCGAGTGGTTCAGCGCGGGGGCTCGCTGGCTGCTGGCGGAGATGCTGCTCTTCTTCGTCCCCGCCGTGGTGGCGGTGGTCAACTATCAGGATCTGCTGTTGCAGGAGGGGTGGCGCATCATGGTTGTGCTGCTGGTGAGCACCACCCTGGTACTCGGCACCACGGCGCTGGTGGTGGATCGGGTCTACCGCCTCGAACTGAAACTGGCCCGCCGGAGTCGCCGTCATGTCTGATACCCTGCTCGGGCTGATCTGTTTCGCCCTTACCCTGCTCTTCTACTACGCCAGCAAATGGCTCTACGGCAAGAAACGCATCCTGCCGCTGATGCCGCTGCTGCTGGCGCCGACCCTGCTGGTGGCCGTGGTGCTGCTGTTCCACATCCCCTATCAGGATTACATGGCGGAATCCCACTGGCTGCTCTGGCTGCTGGGCCCCGCGACAGTTGCCTTCGCGGTGCCGGTCTACGAGAACCGCCAGCTCATTCGCCGCCACTGGCTGTCGCTGTCGGTCGGAGTGGTCGCCTCGGTCATCATGGCGGTGGGGAGCACCGTGCTGCTGGCCCGCTGGCTGGATCTCTCCGACATGCTGCAACGCAGTCTGGCGATGCGCTCCATCACCACGCCGTTTGCGGTGGAGGCGACCCGCGCCATCGGTGGTCAGAGCGACCTCACCGCGCTGTTTGTGGTGCTGACCGGCGTCATCGGCATGGCGGTGGGGGAGAGCGTGCTCACCGTGCTGGCCATTCGCAGTCGTCTCGGCAAGGGGGCGGGGTTTGGTGCCTCGGCCCACGGCGCCGGCACCGCCAGGGCCTATCAGATGGGCAACGAAGAGGGGGTGGTCTCCAGCATGGTGATGATGATCGCCGGCATGGTGACCGTGTTGCTGGCGCCCCTGCTGGGCCGGATGTTCTGGTAGGCCGAGCTTCCCTTTACAAGGCTGCTCGTCCCGGCGCTACACTCTAGTGAGCGTGTATTTCCGGGATGAGCAGTATGACCTTTCATCGCCTCTCTTCCTGCTTGCTGCTGTGCAGTCTCTTCCTCTTTGCCAGTCCCCTACGGGCGAGCAACGTTTTTACCCACATCAGCCCGGAGAGCGACCGGGACTTGCGTACCCTCTATTTTCGCGACCTGTTGCAACTCGCGCTGGAGAAGACCCGCGACAGCTTCGGTGACTACGAGCTGCGGGTGGCGCCGCCGATGAACCGGATCCGGCTGCGACAGGTGCTGCAAACCAATCTCTATCCCAATCTGTTTGCCGTCGATACACCACAGCCCGCTAGCGGCGAGGCCCTCGACTATGTCCGTTTCCCGGTGGAGCTCGGCATCCTCGGCTATCGCATCTGCTTTGTCAGTCCGCAGCAAGCGAAGACGATTGCCAGCGTGACCCGCTTCGATCAGCTCAAGCAGTACCAGAACGTGCAGGGGCGTGGTTGGCAGGATGTTGCCATTCTGCGGGCGGCCGGTTTGCAAGTGCAGGAGGTGGACGGCTACGAGCGGCTGTTCAAGCTGGTGGCACGTGGGCGGGCCGACCTCTTTTGCCGCGGCGCCAACGAGCTCTTCGCCGAGCTGGAGCAGCACCGTGATGTGGCCGGCCTCATCGTGGAGCAGCGTATCGCCTTGCACTACCCCTTCCTCCATCTCTTCTACACCTTCAAGGGGAATCAGGCGGGGATCCGGCGCATTCAGACCGGGCTCAAACTGGCGTGGCAGGATGGTTCGCTGCAGCGGCTCTGGCTGCACCACTTCAAACCCTCCCTTGAGCGGGCCAGGCTCCACGAGCGCAAGCTGTTCGAGCTGCCCAACCCCCTGCTCAAGGGGATCGACTTTGATTACGACGCCTATCACTACGATCCGGTGATGGGGCGTTTCGGCCCCGGTTTGCCCTGAGTGAGTTGAGCGCACGGCCAGCCCTGCGGCTGGCCTTTTTACAGTAAAAATCATGCCTAAATGGAATGTTTTTTATTATTTTAATTCATTTTTTGCAGGTTTGTTCGCTGCATATACTGGTAGTCGCTTGACGGTATCGGCGCACTCCAGTTGTCCTATCCGTCCAGCAGGCGTCTTGGTGCCCAGCATGAAGGCGTCCATCACCGATCGGGGTATGCCCCGAATTTTTTACCGCTGACGGAGCCTTCACATGTTCTCTTCTGCTACCAGCGCACTCATTGTCGAAGGGGGCGCCATGCGCGGCATCTTCGCCAGCGGCGTGCTAGATGCCTTCGTGGAAAGTCACCACTACCCGTTCGATTTCGTCATGGGGGTCTCGGCCGGCGCGACCAATCTGGTCTCTTACCTGAGCGAGCAGCCGCGCCGCAGCCATCACATCATCACCGAACTGGCTTGCAGCAGCGACTTTCTCGACCCGCTGCGCTTCGTCAAGGGGGGGGATTTGGTGGATGTCAGCTGGCTCTGGCGTACTAGCCGCTACCGCTTTCCCCTCGACCTGGACACTTTCTCCGCCTGTCGTATTCCCTTCTATGCGGTGACCACCGAGGTGGCGACTGGCGCGGCTGTCTACCTGCCTGTGCACCCCGACAATATGGATGAAGTGCTGACAGCTACCTGCGCCCTGCCGGTGGTGCAGCACGAGACCCCCTGTGTCGATGGCCGTCTCATGGCGGATGGCGGTATCAGTGACTCAATCCCGGTGATCGAGGCTTATCGGCGCGGGGCACGGCGGATGACGGTGGTGCTCTCTGAACCCCGCGGCTATCGCAAGAAACCGGCCCGTTTCTGCTGGATGGTCAAAGCCTTGCTGAAAACTCAACCAGCGCTGGCGCAGGCGATGCTGGTACGGGATGTGGCCTATAACCGGGCTCTCGATTTTATTGAGACGCCACCCGCCGATTGCGAGATCGAGGTGATCGCACCACCGGCCGGTTTTCCGGTCTCCCGTTTTACCCGAGATCCATCCAAGCTGGAGTCCGGTTATCTGCAGGGCTACTGGCAGGGGCGCCAGAGCGTGCTGCGGGCAGTCAGGAGTGTACGTGCCGCTTAGCGGCAACCTGGTGTCTTTAAACGTTGCTACCGTCTGAGGCAGCTCACTGAATCGGGGGCGCTGGCGTGGTTAAATGGTCGGCTCACATCTTGCCGGATATTGCTGTGACCATGCCATCTGACCTTCAGCCGCTGCTCGCCTGGCCCGACTATCTGCAGGCCTCCTGGCTGCGCTGCGCCCACCAGACCAGTGCCACCCTCTGGCATCCGCCCCACTGCGCCAAGGGGCAGACCTTGCAGAGCCTGCGCCAGCGCAAGCGCGACCTGCTCACCACCGGCGAGATGGCTCTCGAGGATCTCTACGAATTTATGGAGGGGCGCCCCTGCGCCCTGCTGCTCACCGACGAGAGCGGCTGCCTGCTGGCCCAGACCGGCCATCCCGACACCCTGCGCGAGCTGGCGGCGCTGGGGTTTGGCCCCGGCGCCTTTTTCAGCGAGGGGCGCATCGGCACCAATGCCATCAATCTGGCGGCGCTGGAGGGTGTACCGCTCTGCGTCAGCGGCCCCCAGCACTTCAACCAGACCCTCCATCCGTGGCACAGTTGCGCCAGCCCGGTCTACAACAGCAATGGCCGTCAGGTGGCCATCATCGCCTTGATCTGCAAGGTGGAGGAGGCGAGCGCCGGCGATCTGGCGCTCACCGTCAGCGCCGGGCGCGAGCTGGCCCATCTGCTGCAGATGGAGACCCTGATGCAGGAGTCCCAGCATCACCTGAGCGAACTTTACGCCCTGCTCGATGGCATGGATGACGGCGTGCTGGCCTGGGACCCGCAGGGGCGGCTGCGCTACCTCAACGCGCTGGCGGCCAACCGGCTGCGGCTCGATCCGGCACTCTGTCTCGGCCAGCCGCTGGAGCAGCATCTGCTGTTGCCGCAGCGGTTGCAGCTGGCCATCAGGGGGCAGACGCCGCTCAGCCATGTGGAGGTGACGCTGGAGCGGCTTGGCGCTCAGGAGGGGGAGTTCATCAATGCGCTGGTGAGCCTCAAGCCGCTGCCGGGGCCGGAGGGGGTCAGCTTTATCACCCTGCTGCACCCGGTCGATCGGCTGCGGGCCATCCATCAGCTGCGCCAGACGGTGCCCGAGCTGTCGGCGCTGGTGGGGGAGTCGAGCGCCATGCGCAAGCTGCTGCGCTACGCCCGGCAGGCAGCCCAGAGTCAGGGGCCGATCCTGCTGCGTGGCGAGGAGGAGGTGGGCAAGGCCCAGCTGGCGGAGGCTATTCACTTTGGCAGCGAACGGGCCGCTGGGCCGCTCATTACCCTCAACTGCAAGGCGCTGCCGAGCGAGCGGATGGCGCTGGAGCTGATGGGCTCCGACGAGGCGGGGCAGGAGCGGGCAGGCAAGTTCGAGCTGGCCCACGGCGGCACGTTGGTACTGGAGCAGGTGGAGTGTCTCTCTGCCACCATGCAGGCGGCGCTGCTGCAACTGCTCAAGACCGGTCGCATCCAGCGCTTCGATTCGGCCCGCATCCTGCCGCTCAAGGTGCGGATCATCGCCACCAGCAGCGCCCCGCTGGAGCAGTTGGTGCAGGAGGGGCTGTTTGGCCGCCAGCTGCTCTATGCCTTGCAGGCGTGCGAGCTGTGGCTGCCGGGATTGCGGGAGCGCGCGGCGGATCTGCCGGGCCTGATCAGCCAGCAGCTAGGGGCGCAGGGGCGCGAGCCGGTGCGCCAGTTCAGTCCGGCGGCCCTCGACTGCCTGCTCGCCTATCCCTGGCCCGGCAATCTGGGGGAGCTGCGCAGCGCCGTCGAGCATGCGCTGCTTCACGCCGGTCAGGGGCCGATCCCGCCCGAGGCGCTGCCCGCCGCCATTCGCCACGGTTATCAGCGGGTGGCGGACGAGGTGGTGGGGCAACCGCTGCTCACGCTGGAGGAGCTGGAGCGGCAGGCCATCTTGCGCTGCGCCCATGCCTGCAAGGGGCAGGTGAGCCAGATGGCCCAGCATCTTGGCATCAGCCGCACTACCCTCTGGCGGCGGCTCAAGCTGCTCGAGATCGATCCCGCCGACTATCACGGCTGACGGTTATTAAGGCCATTGCGAACCGGCCCGCAGAAAACGAAAAGGCCCCGCAGTTGCGGGGCCGTTTTTATATGGCAAGGTCAGCGGTGGCGCGGTTACAGCCCCAGCTGGTGGGCGGTGACGATGGCCGCCAGCACATCCTCGGCAGTGACCTTGAACGGCATATTGTGGATGGTCTCGCCCTCGGCGGTGGAGGCTTTGGCCACCTCCATCAGGCGAGCCATATCCAGCTCCTTGACCCCCATCATATGCAGGTTGGTCGGCAGGCCCACCGAGCGGCAGAAGCCCAGTACGGTTTCGATCTCCGCCATCGGGGCGTTCTCCAGCACCAACTGCACCAGGGTACCGAACGCCACTTTCTCACCGTGATAGAGGTGGTGACACTCGGCCAGCTGGGTCAGGCCGTTGTGGATGGCGTGGGCTGCGGCCAGACCGCTGCTCTCGAAGCCGATACCGCTCAGATAGGTGTTGGCTTCGATGATGTTCTCCACCGCCTTGGTGCAGAGCCCCTGCTCCACCGCCAGCTTGGCCTTGTAACCATCGGCCAGCAGGGTCTTGTAGCAGAGCTCGGCGATGGCCTGCGCCGCCAGCGTGGAGGCACCACCGGCCATGGTCTGGCAACCGGAAACCTTGTTGGCGCGCGCCTCGAAGTAGGTGGAGAGCGCATCCCCCATGCCGGAGACCAACAGCCGCACCGGCGCGCGGGAGACCACGCCGGTATCCATGATGACCATGTTGGGGTTGGTCGGGATCATCAGGTATTCGCTGAACTGCCCCTCCGGGGTGTAGATGACCGCCAGCGCGCTGGTGGGGGCATCGGTGGAGGCGATGGTGGGCACTATGACCACCGGCACCTTCTGATAGAAGGCGACCGATTTGGCGGTATCCAGCGTCTTGCCGCCGCCGATGCCGATGATGACGTCAAACGGGGTCTGCTGGCAGCGGGCCAGCAGGCGGTCGATCTCGGGGCGGGAGCACTCGCCGTTGAAGCAGTCGAACTCCGGCTTGATACCGGCGCCGTGGAAGCTGGTGGCCACGGTATCGCCTACCAGCTTGGTGACGAAGGCGTCGGCCAGAATGAGTGGCTTGCTGCCGAGCGCTTTGACGTAGTTGCCGATATTGGCGAGGGCCCCGTTGCCTTGTACGTATTTGCTGGGGCTGATGATAATGCGGTCCATATTCTATCCCTCTCTCTTTATGAATTAAGAATCGGGGCGAAGGGGCGGCAGTGCCGGGGACTCCTTCGTCTTGAATGAAGCTGCACTGGCTCAGCGAGCGAGTGCAGCCCCTTGAAACAGTGGCGTCAGTCGCCGAAGCGGTCGTCGGCCAGCTGCTGGAAGCAGGTCAATGCTGCGGTGGCATCCTCCCCGCGCGCCAGCAGGGTGAGCGCATCGCCCTGACGCACGTTGAGCATGGCGAGCCGGGTCAGGCTGCGGGGATTGGCCTCTTTATCCCCCTTTTGTAGCTTGAGTTCAGCGGCAAAGGGCTTGAGGGCGGCCACCAGTCGGGCGGCGGGGCGCACATGCAGGCCGTGGGGGTTATCCACCACCACCTCGCAGCGCAGCCAGCCGTCGTCGGCAACGGGGGCTGTCTCGGTGGCGGCCTGCGCCGCGCTGGCTGGCAGCATCGCCTGTTTCGGGCCCAGCGCGCCGAGCGCCTCGGCGGCCACCTCATCCAGTGTCAGGCCGGAACCGGCCGCCACCACGGCGGCCAGAGTGCCCTCGACCAGCGGGGCGGGGCAGAGCCGTACCCGGGCGCTCAGCTCCGGGGGCAGCAGTTCGAGGGCGGTCTCGGCGCTCAAGAGGGCGCTGCCCAAATCCATCAGCACCAGCACGCCGCTGCCGTCATCCGCCTCTTCAATCGCACTCATCACCGCGATGGCATCGGTGCCGATGGGGTGGTCGGGGTCATCGACCCCGGCCGCCAGCAGCAATCGGGCCGGGCTGCCGAGCTGGTCGGCCAGCGCTTTCAATCCGGCCGCCAGCAGGGCGCTGTGAGAGACAACTACGATTCCGATCATGTCACAACCTCGCTCTGTCACGCAGGGCGGTCAGTAGCAGCAGGGTCGAGGTGGCCCCGGCATCCTGATGGCCGATGCTGCGCTCGCCAAGATAGCTGGCGCGCCCCTTGCGGGCCTGCATCTGGATGGTGGCCTCGGTACCGGCTGCGGCGGCTGCCACCGCCTTGTCCAGCGCTTCGTTGAGGGGCAGCTCTTGCTGCTGCGCCTGTTGCAGGGCGGCCAGTGCCGGCCACCAGGCATCGCACATGGTCTTGTCGCCCGGCTCGGCGCGGCCGCGGGAGACGATCCCCTCCACCCCGTCGCTCAGCATTTTGCACAGCTGGCTGAGGCTCAGGCTCTGGCAGGCATCGCTGCTGGCCGCGGCCCGGATAAAGAAGGTGCCGTAGAGCGGTCCGCTGGCGCCGCCGACCGAGGAGAGCAATGTCATGCCGGTGGTTTTCAGTACCTGCCCGATATCCTTGTCCGCTACTGCCGGCAGCTTCTCGGCCACCTTGGCGAAGCCGCGCTGCATGTTGAGGCCATGGTCGCCGTCGCCGATATCGGTATCCAGCGCGGTGAGGTAGTCACGCTGCTCGGTAAAGATGTGTTCGCAGTCGAGCAGCCAGTTGACGATTTGGTGTTTGCTTAGCATGGCTATCGGCACTCCTTAGCAGCCGCGACGCAGGGCGGGGGTGTGAACGGGGGCATCCCACAGGGTCATCAGTTCGTCATCCACCTTGAGCAGGGTGATGGAGATGCCGGTCATGTCGAGGGAGGTGCAGTAGGGGCCGATCAGGTTGCGCACCAGATGGATGCCCGCCTCTTCGCACAGGGTGGCGAGGCGACCATAGACGCCATAAAGCTCGGAGATGGGGGTGCCGCCGAGGCTATTGACCAGTGCGATGACCCGATCACCCTTGTTGAGCGGCTCGATAAAGGTGTGCTCTTCCTGCCAGCTGCCGGAGGCTCTGTCCCAGTGACGCAGGGTGCGGCCATAGGGGGTGTTGTCAGCAAGCTCCTTGAACATGTCATCCACCAGGGTATTGAGGTCGGTGAAGGGGCGGCGTTCGATGCCCGGCTCGCCGTGAATGCCCACGCCGAACTCCATCTCGTTGTCCGCCAGGGTGAAGGAGGGCTTGCCAGCAGCAGGCACGGTGCAGGCGTGGGTGGCAACGCCGATGGTGCGGCTCTGGTTGTTGATGCGGCGGGCCAGCGCCTCGCAGCGGGTCAGGTCATAGCCCGCTTCGGCAGCGGCCCCCACCAGTTTTTCGCACAGAACGGTCGTGGCAACGCCACGGCGACCGGCGGTATAGAGGCTGTCTTTGACCGCCACGTCGTCATCGATCAGCGAGAAGCCGACCTTGACGCCATCGCCGTGTAGCAGCTCGACCGCGGTTTCGAAGTTGAGCACATCGCCGGTGTAGTTCTTCACCAGAAACAGCACGCCCGCGCCGCCATCAACGGCCTGACCGCACTCGTACATCTGATCCGGGGTGGGGGAGGTAAAAACCTCGCCGGGGCAGGCGCCATCCAGCATCCCCTTGCCCACCAGACCGCCGTGCATCGGCTCGTGGCCGCTGCCACCGCCGGAGACCAGCGCCACCTTGCCCATCACGGGGGAGTCGGCGCGAGTGATGTAGTGGGGTTCGATACGGACCTTGAGCTCGGGGTGGGCGGCCGCCATCCCCATCAGTTGTTCACGGACCACGGCATCGACGGCATTGATCAGTTTCTTCATGGCTCACTCCTTGGCTTGCCACCGCACGGGTGGGCAAATGGTTGATGGAGCCAGTCTAACGACAGAAAAAGGGATAAAAATAACGGCCTGTTTGGTTCGGATTTGAAACAGGATTTGGTGCATTGGTGTTTCAATCTGAAACGACGCGGGGCAAGCGGGCGGGAAACTGTTAGCGGCCTCACAGCCATGAAAAAGGGCCCCGCAGGGCCCTTCGCTATAACCGGAATATGCGGACGGGTTAGATGGCCCAGCCACCTGTATAGAAGACCACCAGCGCCAGGGCGATGATGACGGTGCCGATGTTCAGCTTCTTCCACTCGGCAGCGAAGATGCGGCCAACGACCAGCGCCACGAAGCCCAGCATGATGCCGGTGACTATGTTGCAGGTCAGTACGATGAAGACGGCGCACAGCATGCCGGCGAGGGCATCGACCGAGTCGCTGAAGTCCAGCTTGGTGACGTTGCCCAGCATCAGCAGACCGACATACATCAGGGCCGGTGCGGTGGCGTAAGCCGGTACCAGATAGCTCAGCGGGGAGAGGAATATCATCAGCAGGAACAGCACGCCGACCAGCGCAGCGGTCAGGCCGGTCTTGCCACCTGCTGCAGTACCTGCGGCGGATTCGATGTAGACGGCAGCCGGAGCACCTCCCACCGCGCCAGCCACCATGCTGCTGACGGAGTCGGCAGTCAGGGCCTTGCCGCCATTGATAATGTGACCGCGTTCGTTGATGAGGCCCGCCTGACCGGCCACGGCACGGATGGTGCCGGTGGCGTCAAACACGGCGGTCATTACCAGCGCCAAGACGGTGGGGATCACCACTGGATTGAGGGCGCCCAGCAGATCCATGCTGCCTACCAGTGAGCCTTTCTCACCGGTCAGGCTCGGCATGGCGAAGAAGCCTTGCCAGGTCACTTTCGGGTCGAAAATAAGGCCGAGGATGGAGATGGCGATAATCACCATCAGGATGCCACCCGGCACTTTGCGACGTTCCAGACCGAAGATGGCAGCCAGACCCAGTACCGTCATGATGACCGGGAAAGAGGTGACCTCACCCAATTGCACTGGCATGCCGGCCCCTTCGTTCTTGATCACCATGCCGACGCCGTTGGTGGCGATCAGCAGCAGGAACAGACCGATGCCGATGCCGGTGCCGTGGGCGATGCCGGAGGGGAGGTTGTCCAGGATCCACTGGCGCACACCGGTGACGCTGATCAGGGTAAACAGCACCCCCATCAGGAAGATGGCGCCCAGGGCGACCGGAATGCTCAGCCCCTGACCCAGAACCAGACTGAATGCGGTAAAGGCGGTGAGGGAGATGGCGCAACCGATGGCCATCGGCAGCTTGGCCCACAGACCCATCAGCAGGGAGCCGAAGGCGGCGATCAAGCAGGTGGCCACGAAGACGGGACCCTGCTCAAAACCGGCGGCACCTAGCATGTTCGGCACCACTATGATGCTGTAGACCATGGCCAGGAAGGTGGTCAAACCGGCCAGCAGCTCCTGGCGCACACTACTACCGCGCGCAGAAATGGAAAAAAAAGAGTCCAGAAAGCCGCCGTTCCCTGACTGGGCGGCCATATCTTGCTTTGCCATAACTAATCCTGAAAGTGTGAAGGAAATCGTTTGCGTTAGTGGCGCGCAAAATAGCAAGAATTCGCGGCAAATGCAGCGGATAACCTGACTTTTTCGTCATTATTTTACACTTTGAGTCCATTCGAAGCTCTGTGTCGGACTCAAGCGGTGAGAGCGTGTAAGGCTGGGATCAAACGGTCGGTGGGAGGGAGGGGAGAGCAGTGAGGAAAATGCGGGAAACAACAAAAAACCCGCCGAAGCGGGTTTTTTTAATTCTTGCAGAGCTGTCAGCAGTTGGCGTGAGCCATCAGCAGCATGCTCCGGCTTGAATTACAGACCAACTACGTTGGCAGCAGCCGGGCCTTTCTGGCCTTGCTCGATGGTGAACTCAACGCGCTGACCTTCGTCCAGGGTTTTGAAGCTGGTGGACTGGATAGCGGAGAAGTGTACGAACACGTCTTTGCTGCCGTCAGCCGGGGAGATGAAACCAAAACCTTTCTCAGCGTTGAAGAACTTAACGGTACCAGTCATTTTGTTAGACATAATAATTTCCTTAAATAGTGTTGAATGCCATCTAGATGGCAATTTTTGATTTTTCGTCAGCAATACGTATGGGGAGCACTAAAGAAGGAGAATTATTTGATAAGAATTATCGAAGATAACACTTATACTAATCACTGCTTTACTAAAATGACTGCCTAACATAATCAGGTCTGAACTGCCGAACCATCGAGAAAGATTAAAACACGCTCTCATTTTTAAAGCAAACTTTATCTCGATATTAATGTTTTGTAACAGCCTGAAATCTCATTTTTCGTAGTAAAAATGATGTATTTCAATGGTATAGGAAAAGCATCCGAGACACATGCCATTCTGTAGAAAGTCAGATTCGGCTTTTTTCCCCTGACTGTGTAGCCAGTTCTGGCAAAAAAGATGAGAAAAAAGAAAAAATGGCGATAGACGGGGATTGTCAGTTTGCGTTCTCTCTAACCCATAATGTGAATCACCTCTCAGCTGCTGCGATTAGCGACTGAGAAGCAAATCAATGGCCGCGCCCAATCGGGATCATCGAGCATCGCCCAGACATGCAAACGCCCGCAGGCACCAAGTGCCTGCGGGCGTTTTGCAAGAAGGGGTCAGCGCTTGCTGCGAAACTTGTTGCTGACCGAATCAATCCAGCTGAAGGTTTCCGGCAGTACCTGATTCTTGGCGCGCTCTTTGGCTTTTTCGCGAGCCAGCTTGGAGGCTGCCTTTGCCGCTTCGGCGCGATCCGCCACAATTTTCAGGCGACCCTCTTCGCGGATCTTGTTCCGCTCTCCGTTGGTCAGCTGGTGGTCTGCATTGGCTTGTGCTTTTTGCAATAACAAGGCTATCTCGGCCTTTTCGGCCTCGGTCAGATCTTTCATTTCCAGCTTTTTCACGGCGCGCTCCTGCGGCAGGGTGGTTAGACACCCTAACACAGTTGTGCCGATCACTTCTTATGCAATCGGCTTTCCGGCAGTAAAAATGCGGGTTTGTGCCAACTTTCCGTTCTTTCGCTGCTACTTTCCCGCCTGTTTGCCACATTTCAGTTTATGGCGAGCGGCGAGGGCAGCTCTTGCTCCTCCGGCTCGACATGGATGAGCACGATGGCGTGGGGCAGCTGCTGCATGATGGCGTGCTCGATGCGATCACAGATATCGTGGGCTTCGCTGATGCTCATCTCAGGGGGGAGCGTGAGGTGGAAGTCGATATGGCGGCGGCGACCGGCACGACGGCTGCGCAGGTCGTGAAAACCGCTGGCGGCGGGGCAGCATTCGGTGATGATGTGGCTGGTCATCACCAGCTCTTCCGGGCTCATGCTCTGGTCGATCAGCGGCTGGAAGGCCTCGTTGAGCATACTTATCGCCTCTTTGACAATAAAGATGGCGACCGCAATGGCGACCAGCGGGTCGAGGATGACGAGGGAGTGGCCAAACAGGCCAGCCAGCCAGATACCACCAAGACCGGCTGCCACGCCAGCTGAGGTGAGCACGTCCGCCTTGAGATGAAGCGCATCGGCTGCCAGGGCGACCGACTCCTCCTCTCGGGCCACTTTGTAGAGGTAAGCCGAGACGCCGCTGTTGACCAGCGCCGAGATCACCATCACCAGCATGCCCCAGCCAATGCTCTCAATGGGGCTGGGGGTGATCAACTTGTCGACGGCTTCGAAGATGATCCAGCCCGCGGCCAGCAAGATAAGCAGTGCTTCGATGACGCCGGAGACATTTTCAATCTTGTCGTGGCCATAGGGGTGCCGTTCATCAGGCGGGAGATCAGACTTTTTCACCGCGAACAGGGCGATCAGGGCCGCCACCAGATCCATGGCGGAGTGGATCGCCTCCGAGATGATACTGACCGAGCCGCTGGCGAAACCGGCCACCACTTTCATGGTGATCAGGCTGATATTGGAGCAGACCGACACCATGGCTGCCCTGGTTTTTCTGTTCATGTCACAGCTTCCTGCATATAAAAGGATATTTCGGTGCGGTGGGCATTATATCGGCCTGACAGCAAATAACGCTATTCAGAGTTGTAACTTGATGTTTCCAGTGATATTGCGAATGCTTATTAAAACGGTGGTCACTTGAATGACAATAAATAACAAGAGGGATTTATATTTATCCGTGAAAATATCTCGGAGGCGATGCCTTAATATAAGAATGACAACATTTAATAATGCGAATTACTCTTTTTTGGTCTTTCCTGTCGAGGTTGTTTGGATTCGGCACTCAGGAGTAGCTCACTGCATTTTTTGGCCGACCATGAGACTGGATCCGGATGCCACTGGGGGGTATGCTGGGTCTGGTGATGGTCTTGCACCATCGCGCCAAGCGTACTGAAGTCGATAATTCGGATGGCATGCTGGCTCCCTTGGGAACCAACTGTCTGGGTAACATTTTTGGAGTTTGATGATGAGTAACAAAGAACATCACAACGGCAAAGATGCCAAGAAAAAACCGCAGATGTCACTGAAAGAGAAACGCGAAGCCAAACGTCAGAAAGCAGAACTGAAAAACGGCAGCGCAATGAAGTAACGCTCCTCCTACTGTTGTTCCTCCGGAGCCAGTACAAAGCCAGCCCTTACCGGCTGGCTTTTTTGTTTGTGGTTCAAGGTATAGCGCCATATGCCGCAAAAATTTGCCGATAGCGACCATCACTGTGCATCTTCTCAAGCTCTCGATTAAACAGGTTGCGGGCATCTGCCGCGCGAAAGGCAAAGTGATAAACCGTTGGTGAGAAGAGATCCAGCTGTCTTATCTGATCGCGGTCATATTTTTCGCCACTCTGACCCGAGGCAACAAGCTGATCCAGATAGTAGTAGAACACCCGCTCTTCCAACACAATGGCATCGACTCTACCGCGCAGCAGTTGATGAACCTGTACCTGTTGTTTGGCTACTTCCTCGTAGTGAGGATTCTGATTAACCATGTTGGCGAAGGTTTCTCCCAAAATGATCCTTGCCCGCTGAAATGCGGTGACCCTCATGGTGGAGAGCTGGTCCAGTGTGCTGACCTGGCTGCTGCGCAGGGTGAAAATCCGGTTATGGAAAGTAATGACGGGGCGTGTAAGAAAGAGAGGATCAACCATGCCTGGTCGGACGTTGATGATGGCGTCCAGCTTGCCTGACTCGAACAGGCGGAAAGTGCGTTCCAGTGGCAAAAACTCAAAACTGGGTTCATAGCCACTCCCGGCAAATGCTTCTTTCAGCAAGTCCAGCTCTATACCACGGGTATTTTGTTCGATCACATAAGGCGGGATCGCAAAGCTGACCCCTACTTTGAGTGGTTGCGCCAGCAATGTTCCGGAGAGCATACTCGCCAGCAGCAGGACGAACAGGGTAATAGGCTTCATCGCACCTCTCACAAAGTGCTCCTGTTGAGGATATCTGCCACTGTAAAATGGGTGGCCGCTAAAAGTTATACCTCTCTTGAGTTGAGCAGGTGGCTTTGTTCCAATAAAAAGACCCTGATTTGACAGGGTCTTTTTTGTCATGTTCTTTTTAGAATGGAATGTCGTCGTCGAAATCCATCGGCGGCTCGTTATAGACCGGTGGCGCGGATTGCGGCTGCTGGGCCGGGCGGCTATAACCACCTTGCTGTTGCATGTTTTGCTGCGGAGCCGGCGCAGGGCGCGGCTGGTTCATCGGCTGCTGCATGGCTTGCTGCGGTTGACCCCAGCCACCTTGCTGGCCACCCATGTTCTGGCCCATGCCCTGACCGCCTTGCGGACGGCCACCTAGCATCTGCATGACGCCGGTGAAGCTGTCGACCAGCACTTCAGTGGTATAGCGCTCCTGGCCACTCTGATCCTGCCACTTGCGGGTCTGCAGTTTGCCTTCGACATAGACCTGTGAGCCTTTCTTCAGGTACTCGCCAGCCACTTCGGCCAGCTTGCCCATGAAGACGACGCGGTGCCACTCGGTGCGCTCTTTCTGCTCACCGGTCTGCTTGTCGCGCCAGGTTTCAGAGGTGGCCAGAGTAATGTTGGTCACAGCACCGCCACTCGGCATGTAGCGTACTTCCGGGTCTTGCCCGAGGTTACCGATCAGAATGACTTTATTGATGCCTCGACTGGCCATAATCTCTCTTCCACCTTTATATTCCGGTCAGGCAAGGCCTGGACCCACTAAATAAGTTACCGCGCTTTTTTCATGACCATGTCGTTATCATATTGAACAGCATGGTTTTTCTATAACCGTTGCAGCAATCAGAGTGCTCGTTTCGCGTGTTCTGATTCAGGTTTAGCCCCCAATAGTAACAGTTGATCACTCTGCGGGCGAGCGCTTGCTGGTGTGGATTGTGGGCAAACTCGCCGCCTTGGTCAGGGTGTGACGAACGGTCTATCCATCGTAAAAAAGGATAACGGCGATAGATAATGCCTGTCTATTCATCCAGTAGTCTCTATGCCATACTGACCCGCTCAGGTTTCCGTATCGAGCGTGCAACAAGATGGAAAAGATCGTGGTCCGGGGTGCTCGCACCCACAACCTCAAGAACATCAATCTGACCCTGCCCCGCGACAAGCTGATCGTGGTCACCGGCCTCTCCGGTTCGGGCAAATCCTCCCTGGCGTTCGATACCCTCTATGCAGAGGGGCAGCGCCGCTATGTGGAGTCCCTCTCCGCCTATGCCCGCCAGTTCCTCTCCCTGATGGAGAAGCCGGACGTCGACCATATCGAGGGGCTTTCGCCCGCTATCTCTATCGAGCAGAAGTCTACTTCCCACAATCCGCGCTCGACCGTCGGCACCATTACCGAAATCTACGACTACCTGCGTCTGTTGTTCGCCCGGGTCGGTGAGCCGCGCTGCCCGACCCATGCCATTCCGCTCGCCGCCCAGACCATCAGCCAGATGGTGGATCAGGTGCTGGCCCAACCGGAGGGGAGCAAGCTGATGCTGCTTGCCCCGGTAGTGCGCGATCGCAAGGGGGAACACACCAAGCTGCTGGAGAATCTGGCGGTCCAGGGCTACATCCGTGCCCGTATCGACGGCGAGGTGTGCGATCTCTCCGATCCTCCGACTCTGGAGCTGCACAAGAAGCACACCATCGAGGTGGTGGTGGACCGCTTCAAGGTGCGCGACGACCTGGCACTGCGTCTGGCCGAGTCGTTCGAAACGGCACTGACCCTCTCCGGCGGCATCGTACTGGTAGTGCCGATGGACGGGGAGGAGGGGGTTGCCCCCATGACCTTCTCCGCCAACTTCGCCTGCCCGGAGTGCGGCTACTCCATGTCGGAGCTGGAGCCGCGTATCTTCTCCTTCAACAACCCGGCCGGTGCCTGCCCGACCTGCGACGGCCTCGGGGTGCAGCAATATTTCGATCCGGCCAAGGTGATCGGCGATCCGGCTATCAGCTTGGCCAACGGCGCCATCCGTGGTTGGGACAAGCGCAGCTTCTACTACTTCCAGATGCTCAAATCCCTCTCCGAGCACTACAAGTTCGATCTGGAAACGCCGTGGGAGGATCTGCCACTCAAGACCCAAGAGGTGATCCTGCGCGGCTCCGGTCGCACCGAGATCGAGTTCCGTTACATGAACGATCGCGGCGACGTTGTGGTGCGCAAGCACCCGTTCGAGGGGATCCTGCACAACATGGAGCGGCGCTACCGGGAAACCGAGTCCAACTCGGTGCGTGAAGAGCTCTCCAAATACATCGCCAACAAATCCTGTACCAGCTGCGGTGGCAGCCGGCTGCGGGAGGAGGCGCGCCACGTCTTCGTCGGCAACCGCAACCTGCCGGCCATCGCCGAGCAGTCCATCGGTGATGCGCTGGCCTTTTTTGAGGGGTTGAATCTGACCGGCCAGCGCGCCCAGATCGCCGAGAAGATCCTCAAAGAGATCGTCGAGCGGCTCGGCTTCCTGGTGAACGTTGGCCTCAACTACCTGAGCCTGTCGCGCAGTGCTGAGACCCTCTCCGGCGGTGAGGCGCAGCGGATCCGGCTGGCCAGCCAGATCGGTGCCGGTCTGGTAGGTGTCATGTATGTGCTGGACGAGCCCTCAATCGGCCTGCACCAACGCGACAATGAACGGCTGCTCAAGACCCTCACTCACCTGCGCGATCTCGGCAACACAGTGATCGTGGTGGAGCACGACGAGGATGCCATCCGCCTCGCGGACCATGTGCTCGACATCGGCCCGGGAGCCGGGGTGCACGGCGGGGCCATCGTCGCCCAGGGCACGCCGGAGGAGATCATTGCTAATCCCGAGTCGCTGACCGGTGACTACCTCTCTGGCCGCAAGCAGATCGCCATTCCTGCCGAGCGTACTCCGCTTACCGGCAAGTGGCTGAAGCTCAAGGGGGCGAGCGGCAATAACTTGCGCAACGTCAACCTGGATCTGCCCATCGGGGTGATGACTTGTGTCACCGGCGTCTCCGGCTCCGGCAAGTCGACCCTGATCAACGACACTCTGTTCCGCATTGCTCACCGTGAGCTCAACAAGGCGACCGAATCCACGCCAGCGCCTTATCGCAGCGTGGAGGGGTTGGAGCATCTGGACAAGGTGGTGGACATCGACCAGAGCCCCATCGGTCGAACCCCGCGCTCCAACCCAGCGACCTACACCGGCCTGTTTACCCCGATCCGTGAACTGCTCTCCGGCACCCAGGAGGCGCGATCGCGCGGTTACCAGCCGGGCCGCTTCTCCTTCAACGTGAAGGGGGGCCGCTGCGAGGCGTGTCAGGGGGATGGGGTCATCAAGGTAGAGATGCACTTCCTGCCGGATGTCTACGTACCGTGCGATGTCTGCAAAGGCAAGCGCTACAACCGCGAGACCCTGGAGGTGAAATACAAGGGCAAGAACATCCACGAAATCCTCGAGATGACGGTGGAAGATGCTCGCGAGTTCTTCGATCCGGTGCCGTCCGTGGCACGCAAGCTGCAGACCCTGATGGATGTGGGCCTCTCCTATATCCGGCTCGGCCAGTCGGCCACCACCCTGTCGGGCGGCGAGGCGCAGCGGGTCAAGCTGGCGCGCGAGCTCTCCAAGCGTGATACCGGTCAGACTCTCTACATCCTGGACGAGCCGACCACCGGGTTGCACTTCCACGATATCCAGCAATTGCTCAAGGTGCTGCACCAGCTGCGGGATCGCGGTAACACCATCGTCATCATCGAGCACAACCTTGATGTGGTAAAAACTGCCGACTGGATCGTCGATTTGGGACCGGAGGGAGGGGCAGGTGGTGGTCGCATTCTGGTGACGGGGACGCCGGAGGAGATTTGCATCAATAAAGAGTCTCATACAGCTCGTTTTTTGCGGCCACTATTGGCGCGATAAGCCGTTATAATCGAGGGGCCTTTGGCCCCTTTTTGTTATAAAAATCGGGAGCATGAGGAGAAGCGCGTCAAGTGGGGCAGGCTTGGCATCTCAGCGTCATGGTAATGGATATATCGGGTTATGGCTCAGGCTCCGCACACGATTGATCATCAGTTGGCTTACTCCATGCTCCCTATCTGGCTGGGGGCTATCCTGCTATTGCTGGTCCTGCTGGCGTGGGCCCAGATCCCGGCAGCCAGCCGGATTGAAGAGCAGCGAATGAAGGAACATCTGCTGCGCGTGACCAAGGCGGTGCAGGCGGATGTGGCCGCTCTGGACGCATTCAGTCGTGATTGGGGCATCTGGGATGACAGTCACCGCTTTATGGGCAACAAAAGCAGGACATATATCGAATCCAATCTGCTTAGTGATATGCCAATGCAGGACTTTCGCCTTAATCTGATGAGTTTCATTGACCTCACTGGTTACGAGGTCTGGACGCGCACTCTGCTGCCTGATGCGCCGGGGATCAACCCGGATCAGTTCCCCTACTTCCTGGATGAACTGAAAAAGCAGTTAAGGGAGCGCTCGGCTGCACAAGGGGGGATTAATCTGCATGGGATCCGGGCCTCCCAGTGGGGGCCGCTGATGTACTCATGGCAGCCGATCAGAAACAGTGATGAGTCGGCCCCGTTCAACGGTTTCTTGCTGGTTGTACGTTGGCTCGACAAGGCTTACCTCGAGCAAGTATCTGAGCGTACCGCTCTGCCACTGGCGATTTCCCACGCCAATCTGGATGTCTCCGCTACCTTCAAGCCACTGAAACCGCAAATAACGTATCGCCTGATTGACCTTGGGCTCACTCGGCTTAGGGGAGAGGTGCGACTGCTCAACAGCGATAACCTGCCGGTGCTGACTCTGGTGATTGAGGAGGAGAGAAAGATTTTGAGTGGCGTCATGGAGGGGGCGCTCTGGACCTTTATCGGCATGCTGTTTATCAGTTTTATCTGCGTCATGATCGCCATGTATCGGCTCAATAGCATTGTGCTTACCCCGTTGCAGCAGCTGGTGTCGGCGCTGCAACGCTTTGGCGATCGGCCAGATGCCACCTTGATCCCCTATATCGACAGCAGCGCAGAGATGGCGACCCTGAGCGGCAAGTTCAGGGAGATGGCCAGCAAGGTTAGTCAGCAACATGATGATTTGTTGGAAAAATCCAGCCAGATGGAGATGGCTGCATTCACCGATCCCTTGACCCGTTGCTTCAATCGTCGCTATCTCGATGGTTGGTTGCAGGCCAACCGGGCCAAACCTTGTCTGTTATTGCTGCTGGATCTGGATCATTTCAAGCGGATCAATGACCGCCTTGGCCATGACATCGGGGATCTGGTGCTGAAACAGTTGGCGGATCTGCTGCGCAAGGTGGTGACAGGAGAGCGCGAGCCTATCATCCGGCTGGGCGGGGAGGAGTTCTTGTTGCTGTTGCAGGTGGATGACGAGCAAGAGTTGGCGCTGCGGGTCGAATATCTGCGCCAGCGTGTCGCTCGGCACCGCTTTGGCAGAGAGGATGCGCCACTCTGGTTGACGGTGTCGCTGGGGTTCTGCCGCTATCCGTTGCACCCGGAGTGCCCGGATTCATTCTGGAGCCATAGCTTCAAACTGGCGGACATGGCGCTGTATCAGGCCAAAGTCTGTGGGCGCAATCGGTGGTGTGGCTACGCTGGTAGCCTCTCTGCGGAGGGAATGGGCCAGACTCCGGAACAGCTTGCCGAAGGGGGGCATATCACCCTGCTGCACTCTGTCAATCCGGATTAACCCTGCCGTACCAATACCAGATAGGCCAGGGCGACAATAAAACCGAGCAGGATAAAGAGAAAGGATCCGATTCCCCACACGGCCGCGAGAAAGGCCCCCACCTTTTGCCATTTCGACTCATTTTTCATAAATAAACCATTACTTCCCAGTAACTTGCATGGCGCAAAAAATACGCTGATTTACCCATATAAACAACAATTAATCGCCGCACTGCCGTGCAATAAGATGTGGTTTGTTTGCTCCTTTTGGCGCTGAATGCGGGTAGTTACAACCTGTCGAAACAGGTATTTCAGCTTGTTGTCTGGGGGCTCAACGAGATTGAGATGGCGCGCAAAGATGTCACACCAATCGATTTATTTCTGTGCAACCTTTGCTCCAAGTCAATAACTTTGCATTTACAAGGGCATATAGTCAGCGGGCTTACAGCATCAAATGAAAACAAAAAAAGGGATTACGTGATGAAAAAATTACTTCCTCTGATGATTGCCGCTGCAGTGACCTCTCCTTTCGCCATGGCCCATCAGGCTGGTGATATTCTGGTTCGTGGTGGTTTGGCATTTGTATCGCCGCAGGAAAGCAGCACGCCTGTAGAGCTGGAAATTAATGACAACATGCAATTGGGATTGACTCTCTCTTACATGATTACTGATAACTGGGGTGTCGAGTTGCTGGCTGCAACCCCTTTCTCTCATTCAGTCAAACTGGGTGGCGCTGAAGTGGCCAAGATCAAGCATCTGCCGCCGACTCTGATGGGTCAGTACTATTTTGGCGATGCCCAGAGCAAGGTTCGCCCGTATGTCGGTATTGGCGTGAACTACACCACCTTCTTTGATGAAGAGGGTCGTGGTGCACTGTCAGGAACCGATGTCAAAGTCGATGACTCCTGGGGTGTTGCCGGACAAGTTGGTATCGATATGGCGATCACTGACCGCTGGTTTGTCAACGGTTCAGCTTGGATCATGGATATCGATACCGATGTCCATACAGCGATTGGCACCATTAATACCAAGGTCGACCCGATGGCCTTTATGGTGGGTGTTGGCTACCGCTTCTAATGATTCTGACTGCGGTTCTGAACGGACCGCGGAAGATAGCAAAGTACGTCTCTTTCAGCCCGGCTTGTGCCGGGCTTTTTTCGTATGGCTGATTTTGTCTGTACTGTGATCCAACCCGATACAAATCAATTAAATACCTGCCGCTTTATTTCAGTTATTCGCCACCCCTGCCGATAGTGACTATGTTCACTTTACCTTCCCCCAATGAGTGAGGATGTCTCCATGGGTTTATCTATCGTACAGCGGATCATCGCCGGATTTGTGTTGATGCTGCTGTTGCTGATCCTGCTTGGAGTGATCAGTACCTTTAAAATCAAGGGTATAAATGACGGTCTCTCTGCCGTATCTGACCGTGCAACCCCGCTGGTAGTCGCTGTCGCAGGCCTCAAGGGGGCACTGCAGGATAGTAACCGCTGGGTGCTGGTCTACCGTACCAGTGAAGATGCCGCCCAGTTGCCGCAGTTGGCCAATCAGTTCAAGGAGCAGCAGAACCGCTTTGCCCAGCTGAGTCAGGAGATGGGTAAATTTACCGGCGTAGCGGATGCCCGAGCCCGTTTCCAGCAGGTCGAGAGTGCCACCACCCAATTCTATGGCTTGGCGGATCAGGTGTTGGCCCAGCATAGGCAGTGGGTCAGTGCACTGGATCAGCGCCACAAGCTGGAGATGGAATTTATCCGCCTTGAGGATACCTACCAGTGGGCGGCTGATCTGCTGTTGCAACAGACGGCCAGCAAGCGTTCCATGCGCAACAAGGCGGAACTCATTACCTCAGGGATCGCCCGCGATCTGAAGAATATCCGCCGTGCCGATGCCAAAACCGACCTGAACGAGCTGGAAAAGGTGCTTAGCAAGGATATCGAGATGGCCCGCAAGCGTCTGGAGCGTGTACTGGTGCCCGATGATGTGAAAGCGCGCTTTGTCTCCAACCTGGATCGGATGCAGGAGCTGGCGCTCGGCGCTCAGGGCTTGCTGGCGACCATGCGTCAGGCCCAACAACTGGAGCTGTCGTTGGCTACTCAGAATCAACAGCTGGATGCCAGTCTGGTCAACAGCCTCAATTTGCTCGATGAGATGGGCAAGTCTGCCGGAGCCATCGCCAGCGAGAGCCGTGTCAATGCGGATGAGGCGGTCAGCAGTGCCAGCTTCTGGATCCTGGTGGTTGCCGCGATGTCGGCTGCTGCCGCACTGGTGATCGGCTATACCACGGCACGCAGCATTCAGCGTCCGTTGCAGATGATCAACAAGGAGCTCGATTACATGGCGGCCGGCGACATGACACGGCGCATCAACTACCGCAGCAGTTGCGAATTTGGCAGCCTCTCTCGCTCCATTGATACGCTGGCGGGCAAGACTGGCGAGCTGCTCTCCCAAATCAATGCGGGCTCCCGCCATCTGGTGGACGAGGCGAGTCGCGCTGCCGAGATCAGCGAACGGGCCATGTCCCGGGTGCAGGAGCAGAAGAGCCAGACCGATCAGGTAGCCGCCGCCATTACCGAGTTGGAAGTGAGTGCGACCGAGGTGGCCCGCTCTACCGATGGCACCAAGCGGGAAGTGGATCTGGCTGACGAAGAGGCGCGCAATGGTCGCCAGAAAGTGGCCATCACTCGCCGGATCACCGAGCAGCTGGCTGGTGCCATGGAGGAGGCTGTCGGCATCACCTACAAACTTGGGGAATTCAGTAACAATATCGGCAGCATTCTCGATGTGATCCGCAGTATTGCCGAGCAAACCAACCTGCTGGCCTTGAACGCCGCCATCGAAGCCGCCCGTGCTGGCGATGCTGGCCGCGGTTTCGCGGTGGTGGCCGATGAAGTGCGGGCGCTGGCCAATCGCACCCAGACCTCGACCGAAGAGATCCAGGGGATGATTGAGAACCTGCAAAGCTCCAGCAAGCATGTGGTTGAAGTGATGGGGCGCAGCCAAGAGCAGACCCAGAGCTGTGTCGAGCAGACTCGCGAGATGGATGTTGCGCTGCAATCGATTGCCGATCGGATGAGTGCCATCAAGTCGATGGCTGATCAGGTGGCCCATGCCGCTCAGGAGCAGATCTCCGTCAGTCAGGGGGTCGCTCGTCATATCGCCGGTATTGCCGATGTGGCATACGAAACGGAGCGGGAGGCGCGCGAATCCGCCAGCAGCAGTGAAGTGCTGGCCGACCTGGTCGCCAAACAGCAGCAATTGATCTCACATTTCAAGGTCTAGGAGGGCTTATGTCTAAAAAGTGGATTGGAGCCCTGAGTCTCCTGTTGTGTGGCCAGCTGATGGCCAGCGAGCTGGTGATTGAAAGCTGGCGAACCGATGACAAGGCGTTGTGGGAGCAGAAGATTATCCCGGCGTTTGAAGCGGCGCATCCCGGCATAAAGGTGAGTTTTCATCCGGTGCAGAACGTCAACTACATGCCCACTCTGTGGGAGAGCCTGAAAGGGGGCAAGGCGGGGGATCTCATTACCTGTCGTCCGTTTGATGACTCGCTTGCCTTGTTCAAGGCGGGACATCTGGCCGAGCTGACCGAGATGGCGGGGATGGAGAACTTCCCGAGTTTTGCCCAGTCACCCTGGCAGACCGATTCCGGTGCCCAGACCTTCTGTGTACCCATGGCGTCGGTTATCCATGGCTTCTTCTATAACAAGAAGATCTTCAGTGAGTTGGGGCTGACATTGCCGCAAACCCGCGATCAGTTCTTTGCCGTGCTGGACAAGATCAAGGCTGATGGGCGCTATGTGCCGTTGGCCATGAGCGGTGCCGAGAGTTGGGTTGCCTCAGAGCTTGGCTTCCAGAATATTGGCCCCAACTACTGGAAGGGAGAGGACGGCCGTCTGGCTCTGATCGGCGGGCAGGAGCGGTTGGATAACCCGCAATATGTGAAGGTGTTCGATGAGCTGGCCCGCTGGCGTTCCTACCTTGGCGAGGGGGCCGAGAGCCGCGATTATGCGACCAGCAACGAACTGTTTACCTCCGGCAAGGCCGCTTTCTATGTTGCAGGATCCTGGGAGATTACCCCCTTCACCGGCAAGGTCGATTTTGGCGTCATGCGCCCGCCGGTGGCCAAACAGGGGGATGGCTGTTTCTTTACCGACCACACCGATATCGGTATGGGGATGAATCCGGCCAGCAAGAACAAAGAGGGGGCGATGGCTTTCCTGCAGTGGCTGACGACGCCGCAATTTGCCGAGCTCTATACCAATTCGTTGCCGGGATTCTTTTCCCTCTCCAACCACTTCTTCGATGTCACCAATCCGGCGGCTAAAGAGATGATGGAGTGGCGGGATCAGTGTGACTCGACCATTCGGGTGGCGACTCAGATCCTCTCCCGTGGTACGCCCAAGTTGGGGGATGAGCTGGCCGAGGTGAGTCAGGCTGTGTTGCTCGGCAAGATGGAGCCCAAGGCTGCCGCGGATCGACTGGAAAGTGGCTTGAAGAGCTGGTATGCCCCTCATCAGGGCAACAAGGCCAAGAGCGCGGATTGTCAGTGTGATGCGGTTGTCCCTGCCCCTGCTTCGGCTTCAGCGCCGGCGACTGAGGTGTCCGCAGCCCCAGCGACCAGTGAAACGCCTGCAGTGGTGGCACCCGCAGAGCCCGCATCTGCGGCCGCTGCACCATTACCGGCGCAGTCTGATGAGGTGGAGCAGGCACTCTCGAACGAGCTGGAAGCTTCGCAGTAATAACTCATCAGCATAAATGACAAGCGGGAGGCATCAGCCTCCCGTTTTTATTGATGGTTTGCGGCCAGAGCTAATCGCTTTATTGTGTGTCGTGTGGCCAGCGGCAGAGGCTGCCGATGCGGGCAACCGGGGCAAATCCCAGAGAGCGGTAAATGCGCTGGGCATGGTAGTGCTCGTCGGCCACTATGATCAGCTGTTTGGCGCGCGACAATCCAGCGCGAGCCACTTGACTCAGTAACTGGCGGCATAACCCCTGGTTTCGCCACGCCTGGTGAGTGCGCACCAACTGGAAGCGCCCCAGTGTGCCGCAAAAGAAGAGGCCGCAGCTGGCGACCAGTTGCCCCTCTTGCCAGATCCCCCACCAGTCCCCGAGACCATCGGCAATCATGGCCTGATAGAGCGCCTGGCGGGATCGCAGATAGGGAAGATAGCTCTGTTCCGAGTGTCCCTCATCCCGTTCATGGAGTTCGAAGTCGAGCCACTCAGGCCAATCAGCAGTGGTGAAGGTACGTGCCTCAACCTTGTTCATGTCGCCGTGAGGAGGTGGGCAACTCTGTTCATCCAGTGCCAGCACCACACACTCCATATATTGGTATCCCGTTGCGACAAAACCGGCGATCCGGCTGTTTTGTCCGGCCGCCAGTGGCCATTGGAAGGTGCGGTGGCGCACTCGAGGATCCTGGCCGATCAACTGATCGAATGCGGCTTCCAGCCAGCCTTTGTCACGGTCGCTGGGTGGGGTGGGGAGCAGCAGGTAGTTGCCGAAGTAGTAATCGGGAGCATCCGGTGTGCGAACCGCCCAGAACTGATCGTGCTGAACGACCTCGCCTTGATAGCGATCGAACAGCAAGTCGGTGGCAAAGCCGGGGTGGGTATCCATGATGATGCTCCTGCAAAGACTCATTCTGTTATCGGCAGGAGTGGGAAATAGATGAAAAGGGGCCGGAGAAGCCTCCGGCCAAACAATCACACGCAGATTCAGAACGTCCAGGACGATCTGCCCTCATCATAACTCGACTGGTGCGATTTTGGGATGGGCACTGTTCGGTTACGTACCGTTAATTTTATAAATATGAAGTTCGTCAGATCGGATGTGAGGTAATTCCCTGTTGACTTTGTCCCGTTTTGCTCATAAATATAAAGACGTTTAGACGTCCAAACATCCGTTTTGACGTAGACAGATGGATTGCAGGACAGGGAGAAGAGCAGATGGGATTTCACAGTGCACGTCAGGTTGAAGCGCTCAACCAGAGTCTGGCAGATTTGAATGGCGATATATCGGTCAGTTTCGAGTTTTTCCCGCCCAACAGTGAAGGGATGGAAAACACGCTCTGGCAGTCCATTGAGCGACTGAAAGTGCTGGAACCCAAGTTTGTCTCCGTGACCTACGGCGCCAATTCGGGTACCCGGGATCGTACTCACAAGGTGATCAAGGATATCAAGGAGCGCACCGGTCTGATTGCCGCGCCCCACCTGACCTGTATCGATGCCAGCCGCGACGAGCTGCGTACCATTGCCCGCGATTACTGGAACAGCGGTATCCGCCATATTGTGGCGCTGCGTGGTGACCTGCCTCAGGGGTTGGAGAAGCCCGAGATGTATGCCACCGATCTGGTTGCCCTGCTCAAGGCTGAAGCTGACTTTGATATCTCGGTTGCCGCCTATCCGGAAGGTCACCCGGAGGCGAAGAGCGCCCAGTCGGACCTGCTCAACCTCAAGCGCAAGATCGATGCCGGTGCCAACCGCGCCATTACCCAGTTCTTCTTCGATGTGGAGACCTATCTGCGTTTTCGGGATCGCTGCGCCGCCATCGGTATTGATGCCGAAATTGTGCCGGGTATCCTGCCGGTTTCCAACTACCAGACCCTGGCCAAGTTTGCCGGTTTTACCAACGTGAAGATCCCGCGTTGGATTCATCAGCGTTTTGAAGGGCTGGAGAACGATCAGATGACTCGTAATCTGGTGGGGGCGAGCATCGCCATCGATCAGGTGCGAGTGCTTAGTCAGGAGGGGGTCAAAGATTTCCATTTTTATACCCTGAACCGATCCGAATTGACCTATGCCATCTGCCACACCCTGGGGGTGCGACCGAAAGGTCAGCCGTAATATGCAGGGGGATAAAAAGCCAATGAGTTGCTCATTGGCTTTTTTATGGCGACCCGTCAGGGTCTGGTTGGAGCGATCTCTTTCGGCTCGAGATCGATCACCGCATTGCCTGCCGCTCCCGGATACTGGTAATAACTCTGGTCCTGCTCCAGGGTGTAGAAGGTATCCAGATAGTCATCGTCGTTGGTCATCCAGGAGTCGGGCAGTGCCTTGACGATACGACCACCCAGATCGAGGAAGGGGAGGCCCTCCGGCACTCCGCCAGCGGTAAAGCCGAGCTTGAGCGCCTCAATCAGCAGATCGGCCAGCTCCTTGTAGTTGACGTTGTCATCCTGCTCCATCATCACGATATCAACCGCACCCCAACGGTAGCGATCCCAGTAAACCAGGATCTGGTTGGGGGTGTAGTCAGTATTGTCATAGTCGAGGTAGGGCATATCGACGATATCGACCACGGGCTCATCCCGACTAGGGTTGACCCCGGCGACGACGGCATAAACCTCGGCAGCACCGAGAAGCCAGGGCTCCTGATCATCTTTCAGTCTGATCTTTTTCAGGATGCTGGTTTTGAGCGGTGCAGTACTGGAAGCGGCTTTGGATTGAGGGTTAGCCTGCATATCGGCCGCGGCAAATGCCTTGCGCATCACCTGCAGACCGGCATTTTTGGCTTTCACCGGATCGGCTTCGACCACGAGCACAGGTCGGGCCGGTGCCTTGTCGACATCGAGATAGACCGGATTACCGGCGCTGTCGAACGCTTCGATGGCACTCCAGCTCTTCTCATCACCGCTCGGAACATAAGCGACCAGTGGTTCAACTCCCTGTTGCAAGGCGGCAGCCTGTTCCGGGTTGGCCAGTCGCAGCTGCATCAGCTGCTTCACTTCCCCGTCGAGCCCTTGTCGGGCGATCGCTGCCTGATTGGCATCGGTTGCTTGTCGTTTAAGGCGGGTGGGCGCTTTCTTCAACAACTCGGGCAGCGGGCTTTGGTACTGAGGATTGCTTACCAGAGGCAGCAAACTCTTCTGTTGTAGCGCGAGCTGGCGCGCCAGCTCCCGATCCGTATCGGCAGCCTGGACGCTCGTGGCGCCCAGTATGGCCAGCAATAACAAGACAGCCTGACTTTTCATTATTATTCTCCGCTATATGAACCTGACAGGCGGCAAATTGGGAAGAAGATGCCGCCTGATGCCACTAGATTAAAATTAGTTTCAGTTGTGAACTATTTTGTACGGAGAGTGTGGAATGGTTCACGGTTTGTGATCCAATTGATTCCTTTGTCGATAAATTTGGATGCCATAGAGCCCCATGCCGATGAGCAGTCCCCAGCAGGCGGCAGCGATGCCGAGCAGGTTGATACCGGAAGCCGTGATGATGAAGGTCAGCAGGGCGGCCTCACGGGCATCGTCGTGTTGCAATGCGGTGTGCAGGCTGCTGCCGATGGTGCCGAGCAGGGCTAGCCCGGCGACACAGGTCACCAGTGTCGCCGGGAAGGCCGTGAACAGCGCCGCCACCGTGGCCCCGAAACAGCCGGTCAGCAGATAGAAGCAGCCAGCCCACACTGCCGCGGGCCAGCGCCGGTTGGCATCCGGATCCACCTCTTTCCCCATGCAGATGGCAGCGGTGATGGCCGCCAGGTTGAAGGCGTAACCGCCGAATGGAGCCAGCAGCAGACCGGTCAGGCCGGTCCAGGTGATGAGGGATGAGGTGGCGGGCTGATAGCCGTAGGCCCGTAAAATGGTAATGCCTGGCATGTTCTGGGAGGTCATGGTGACGATGAACAGTGGCAGAGCGATACCAAACAGGGCACCAAGGGAAAACTCTGGCCAGGTCATGATCGGGCCGGCCAGTTGCCAGTGAATGGTATCAAGCTGCAGCTCTCCTCTCAGCAGGCAGATGAGGATGCCGACCGACAGCACCAGTACCATGGTATAGTGTGGCCAGAGGTGGCGGCCGAGCAGGAATGCCAACAACAGGCTGCCGAGCAGCAAGGGGTCTGCCGGGGCGACCTTGAACAGATCCAGCCCGAACTTGAGCAATACCCCGGCCAGCATGGCTGCCGCCAGCTGGGCCGGGATATGGCGCATCAGCCGATCGAACCAGCCGCTGATGCCGCACAGGGTGATCAGCATGGAAGAGATAATGAAGGCTCCGATGGCTTCGGCCAGGGTGAAGTTACCCAGGCTGGTGATGAGCAGGGCGGCCCCCGGGGTCGACCAGGCAGTCAAGACGGGGATGCGGTAATAGAGGGAGAGGCTGATGCAGCTGATGCCCATGCCGATACCCAGCGTCCATAACCAGGATGTGAGCTGGGCAGCATCGGCCCCCGCTGCCGTGGCTGCCTGAATGATCAGGATGACCGAACTGGTATAACCGACCATCACGGCGATGAAGCCGGCGACCAGATGAGGAAGGGCAAAGGGCATGGTGACGTCCTTGTGGGGTTGTGGCGGTTTGTGCGTTATTGCGTACAATATTGCTTCAGACTATATCGCTGTGCGTTATAGCGCACAAGGCGATTCAAGCAAGCGCAACAAAGAGGCTGTCATGCAAGAGATGAATCAGCATCTGGCCCAACGTCTGAAGGGGTTACGCAGCGAACTGGGCTGGAGTCTGGATGTAGCGGCGCGGGAGACTGGTGTCAGCAAGGCGATGCTGGGCCAGATTGAGCGAGGGGAATCGAGCCCGACGGTGGCCACTTTGTGGAAGATCGCGACCGGATTTCGGGTCTCCTTCTCCAGTTTCATCGAGCCTGCGCCTGCTGCGCAGAACGAGGTGCTCTACCGCACCGCCGATGCTATTCGCCAGCAGCCGGCGGGAGAGGGTATGCAGGTTGCGCCTCTCTTCCCCTATGAGAGGCGCTTTGGTTTCGAATTGTTTGAGTTGACGCTGTTGCCCGGTTATCAGCGAGAATCAGAACCCCATGAACCCGGAGTGACCGAGCATGTCATCGTCATCAACGGCCAGATGGAAGTGCTGGTGGAGGAGGAGTGGCGCTCTTTGACGCAGGGGGAGGCGGTGCGTTTTGCGGCCGACCGCCCCCATGGCTATCGCAATCTGGGTGTGGCTCCTGCCATTTTCCACAATCTGATCCACTATCCGGCCAGCAGATCTTGACCTCCGGGTCAGCCTGGGCGCCCATCAGCCCGAGGGCTGGTCAATATGGGAGCATAGACCCAGACAAACAGGCCATACGCCAGGCTCCAGGCCAGGCCGCTCAGGTTCCCGCTGTGCAAGGTATAGGCCGGCCAAAGCAGCGGGATCACGACCCGGATCAGGGCCGCCATGATCACCAGCGCGAACGCGTACTGGATCCTGCGACCTACCTGCAAGGCCCGGCCACTGTGACCAAGGGAGACCCTGGCTATCATCCCCAGGATCATGGTCCCCATGCAGCCGGCACTGAGCAGGTGGCTGGCCAGCGACAGGCTGATGGGCAGGCCGGCAGCCAGAGCACCAAGGGCGAGCAGGCCGAGAGGAATAAACAGGTAGGCGAGGTGCAGTGACCACAAGAGGGGTTGGCCAAGAGTGGAAGGCAGTCGCCAGCGCAATTGGCGCCACAAGTGCAAAACAGCCGCCACTATATATAGAGGAAGCAGGTAGAGGCTGGTGGCCCATGGGGTGGGCAGCAGCAGCCAGCTCACCAGAGTGAGCCACAGCGTGGCAAGAGCTGCGCGCTCCAGCCAGAGAATAGGGACGGCTTTTTCCATCTCGGTGGCCCTGGCGGTAAAGAAGGGGATGACTCGTCCTCCCATCACGGCGATCAGGGTTGTAAACAAGAGCACTGTGGTAATGAGCAGATGTTCCATATCAGCCCACTGTGCCTGCCACAGCCAGCTGGCGGCGTTTAGCAGTGTCAGCACGACCAGCAGAGGCACAAAGAAGAGGTTGCGCCACTGCCTGGTGACCACAATCGGTTTGGCCAGATACCAGGCGCAAAGAGGCAGCCAGAGCAGATCTGCCGCCATCAGCAGGGTATTGTGCTCGCCCAACCAGGGCAGCAATGCCCTCGGCAATGCCCACAGCACCACGATCAGCACAAGCGGCCAGCTTCTAACCCCTGGGTGAGCTGTCCAGTTTTGCACTGCGGTCAGCAGAAATCCTGCAACAATTGCCGCTCCGAAGCCAAACAACATCTCGTGAGCATGCCACCAGATGGGATTGCCAATCCCCGGCAGGACGAACCAGCCATTGAGCTGCCCAAGCCAGCCCAGCATTGCCAATGTTGAGAACAAGGCGCCGAGCAGGAAGAAAGGCCGAAACCCGAGGCGGAACAGAGGAACAATGTTCTCCTCTTTACGGCTATCCAGGATCTGATGCATGACGAAACCTTAATTGAACATTTGAAAAGCCAATTATAAATTGGCTTTTCAAATGTTCAATTAAAACCGATATGCTGATAAGGGCAAGAAGTGAGAGGGCTGTGATAAACCGTGGCCGATAGCCTGATTTGGCTATTGAGGTGCCTGCAGTAAGCTGATTTCGCCGGTTTAATATGCTGATTGGTGGCTTTGTGAGCTAACGAACAGCAAAAGTCA
>NZ_JAAKUJ010000013.1:0-163778 GCF_049175075.1 Aeromonas sp. 600774 | reverse complement strand
AATTGTTTTTGATGCTCGATGCTGTGAGTGCCCACACAGATTGCTTGATTCAAATTGTTAAAGAGCGACGCAACAGTGTGTTGCTGCGGGAGTGGAATTCTACTCAACCGCCTTCTCGAGTCAAGCCTTATTTGCAAAGGCTTTTCGAGGTTACCGACCCGGTTGTTTGCGTTGCCGCTTGCCGTGTCGATGGAGGCGCATTATAGGGAGTGAATTCGTTCTGGCAACCCCTCTCCTGCAATAAAATTGCAAAAAAGGGCACTTTTTTAGTTATTCATCTCCAGCCACAGCTTTTATACAAACTTATCCACAGAAATAGCCTTCCGGTTGTTAGAATGGCCGAAAACAAGGAGGCCAAGATGGACTTACGACTGAGACCTTACAAGGGAAAACGCCCGCAATTGGGCAAGCGGGTATATGTAGACCCCTGCGCGACATTGGTGGGCGATATCGAGCTAGCCGACGATACTCGAATGAAATGAACAGACAATTCACCATTTCGCCAGGTTCAGGAACAACTCTTACTTCCTACATAGAAGAAGTTGAATAATGAGTTGAGGCAGTTGAGGCAGTTGAGGCAGTTGAGGCAGTTGAGGCAGTTGAGGCAGTTGAGGCAGTTGAGGCAGTTGAGGCAGTATCAAAATCTCTTAAAAGAAAAGCCGGGACAAGCCCGGCTTTTTCTTTATCACTCAGCAGCTGCTTCAGCAGCGGCCGGGCGGTCTACCAGCTCAATATAAGCCATAGGGGCGTTGTCGCCAGCACGGAAACCGCATTTCAGAATGCGAGTATAACCGCCGGCGCGCTCCAGGTAGCGCGGGCCCAGTTCATTGAACAGCTTAGCCACGATCGCGTTATCGCGAGTGCGGGCAAATGCCAGACGACGATTAGCAACGCTATCAGTCTTGGCAAGGGTGATCAGCGGTTCAACTACACGACGCAGCTCTTTTGCCTTAGGCAGAGTCGTCTTGATGATCTCATGACGAACCAGGGAGCTGGCCATGTTGCGGAACATAGCCTGACGATGGCTGCTGTTCCGGTTCAGTTGACGACCACTCAAACGATGGCGCATGACCTTATCCTTCTAACTAAATCTGTGAAACCCGTAATCTGGATTACTCGTCAGCGATGCTGGCGGGCGGCCAGTTCTCAAGGCGCATGCCAAGAGACAGACCACGGGAGGCCAACACGTCCTTGATCTCAGTCAGGGACTTCTTACCGAGGTTAGGAGTTTTAAGCAACTCAACTTCGGTACGCTGTACCAGATCACCAATATAGTGGATAGCTTCTGCCTTCAGACAGTTCGCAGAACGAACTGTCAGCTCCAAATCATCGACAGGACGCAGCAGAATCGGATCAAACTCGGGTTTCTCTTCTTTCTTCTCGGGCACGCTGACATCGCGCAGATCCACGAAGGCTTCCAGTTGCTCAGCCAAGATAGTGGCAGAACGACGGATGGCTTCTTCAGGATCCAGAGTACCATTGGTCTCCATGTCGATAACCAGCTTGTCCAAGTCGGTACGCTGTTCCACACGTGCTGCCTCAACATTGTAGGCAATACGAACGATGGGGCTGAACGCAGAGTCCAGCAGCAGGCGACCAATAGGACGCTCTTCATCATCGTTGTGAACACGAGCAGAAGCAGGCACATAACCACGACCGCGCTGAACTTTCAGGCGCATGCTGATTTCAGCATTGGCACCAGTCAGGTGGCAGATTACGTGCTCCGGGTTTACGATCTCGACTTCATCACCGTGAGTGATATCACCTGCGGTAACGGGGCCTGTTCCAGACTTGGTCAGGGACAGAGTTACCTCGTCCTTGCCTTCCAGCTTCACAGCGATACCTTTCAGGTTGAGCAGGATTTCAAGAATGTCTTCCTGTACACCTTCTTTGCTGCTGTACTCATGCAGTACACCGTCAATTTCGACTTCAGTAACTGCACAACCGGGCATAGAAGACAGCAAAATACGACGCAGGGCGTTACCCAGCGTGTGACCAAAGCCACGCTCAAGTGGCTCAAGAGTCACTTTCGCATGAGTCGGGCTAACTTGCTCGATGTCAACTAGCCGCGGTTTAAGAAAATCTGTTACAGAACCCAGCATTGTGTCCTCTCTTTAGAAGCTAGCTTTACTTGGAGTAAAGCTCGACGATCAGCTGTTCGTTAATGTCGGCAGACAGGTCGGAACGCTCCGGCAGGCGCTTGAAGGCACCTTCCATTTTAGCGGCATCAACCTCTACCCAAGTCGGCTTCTCGCGCTGACCAGCAACCTCAAGGGCAGCTTTGATACGCGCTTGCTTCTTAGCCTTCTCACGAACGCAGATCACGTCCTCAGGGGAAACCTGGAAAGAAGGAATGTTCACAACGCGGCCGTTTACCATGATGGCCTTATGGCTCACCAGCTGACGAGATTCAGCGCGGGTAGCACCGAAGCCCATGCGGTATACGACGTTGTCCAGACGACCTTCCAGCAGCTGCAACAGGTTTTCACCGGTGTTACCCTTTTGACGGGCAGCGTCGCGGTAGTAGTTGCGGAACTGTTTTTCCAATACGCCGTAAATACGACGAACTTTTTGTTTCTCGCGCAGTTGTACACCGTAGTCGGACAGGCGGGGCTTACGAGCGCCGTGCTGACCAGGAGCGGTGTCAATCTTGCACTTAGAATCAATCGCGCGAACACCAGACTTCAGGAAGAGGTCTGTGCCCTCACGACGGCTAAGCTTAAGCTTAGGACCGATATATCTTGCCATCTTCTTTCTCCAACAATCCTAGACCAAGTAGCTACCAGCGTTACACGCGGCGCTTCTTGGGAGGACGACAACCGTTGTGCGGGATCGGAGTCACATCAGTAATGTTAGTGATGCGGAAACCAGCCGCGTTCAGGGCGCGGATGGAAGACTCACGACCGGGACCCGGACCTTTGACCATGACTTCCAGGTTCTTGACGCCATATTCTTTGGCCATCTCACCAGCGCGTTCAGCAGCTACCTGAGCAGCGAACGGGGTGGACTTACGAGAACCACGGAAACCGGAACCACCAGAAGTAGCCCAAGACAGAGCGTTGCCCTGACGGTCAGTAATGGTCACGATTGTGTTGTTGAAAGATGCATGAACGTGCGCAATACCGTCGCTCACTTGCTTTTTAACGCGCTTGCGAGCACGAGTCGGAGTTTTAGCCATTTTCTACCTTCCCGTTACTTCTTGATAGCCTTGCGCGGACCCTTACGGGTACGAGCGTTGGTCTTGGTACGTTGACCACGAACAGGCAGGCTACGACGGTGACGCAAACCACGGTAGCAACCCAGATCCATCAAACGCTTGATGTTCATGGAAATCTGACGACGCAGGTCACCTTCAACGGTGAATTTACCTACTTGTTCACGCAGACTCTCGATCTGAGCTTCGTCCAGGTCTTTAATTTTCACATTCTCAGCGATACCGGCTGCGGCACAGATGGCCTTGGAGCGGGTACGACCGACGCCATAAATAGCAGTCAAAGCGATGACTGCATGCTTATGGTCAGGAATGTTAATGCCAGCGATACGGGCCACTATTCACTCCTACATATAGTAGATTACGACCACCACAAAGCCCGTGAGCGGATACGTGGCGGTCAACCAATACACAACAAAAGTTGGCTGGCTATAGTAGCCAGCACAACTATTTGTTGCAAGTACTAACCGTAAAAAATTAGCCTTGGCGCTGTTTATGCTTTGGCTCGCTGCAAATCACACGCACCACACCGTGACGCTTGATGATTTTGCAGTTACGGCAGATTGCCTTAACGGAAGCACGAACTTTCATTGCTTAACTCCGTAACTACGCCGACCTTTAGCGGCCGTAGCCCTTCAGGTTGGCCTTCCTCAGGACGTCACCATATTGATGAGACATCATATGGGTTTGTACCTGAGCCATGAAGTCCATGATAACCACCACAATAATCAGCAGCGAAGTGCCACCGAAGTAGAACTGTACGTTCCAGGCAGTCATCAGGAACTGGGGTACCAGACAGATAAAGGTTATATAGAGCGCACCTGCCAATGTCAGGCGAGTCATAACCTTATCGATATAACGTGCTGTCTGCTCGCCCGGGCGGATCCCCGGGATAAAGGCTCCACTCTTCTTCAGGTTATCTGCTGTCTCGCGGGGGTTGAACACCAGCGCGGTATAGAAGAAACAGAAAAAGATAATGGCTGCTGCATACAGCATCTCGTAAAGCGGCTGACCCGGCTGCAGGACCATAGAGACCTGTTGCAGGATATCAGCGACTTTACCCTCACCCTGACCAAACCAGGAGGTAATGGTCCCCGGGAAGAGGATGATACTGGATGCGAAAATCGCAGGAATCACACCAGCCATATTCACTTTCAACGGCAGGTGTGTGCTTTGCGCAGCAAATACCTGGCGGCCTTGTTGACGCTTGGCATAGTTAACGACGATACGACGCTGACCACGCTCCACGAACACCACAAAGTAAGTCACTGCGAAAACAATCAAGCCCAGCAACAACAACAGCAGGATGTGCAATTCCCCTTGACGTGCCTGTTCGGCCGTAGCGCCAATGGCATGCGGCAGACCAGCAACGATACCTGTGAAAATAATCAACGAGATACCATTACCAATCCCACGCTCGGTAATCTGCTCACCCAACCACATCAAGAACATGGTACCGGTGACCAGACTCACAACCGCTGTGAAATAGAAGCCCAAACCCGGATGAGTCACGAGTCCTTGCATCATATTCGGCAGACCGGTTGCAATACCAATGGCCTGGAAAGTTCCCAAAACCAGCGTGCCCCAACGGGTATATTGGCTAATCTTGCGACGGCCGGATTCACCCTCTTTCTTGAGTTCAGCAAGAGCAGGATGAACCACTGTCAGCAGCTGGATAATGATCGACGCCGAAATGTACGGCATGATCCCCAACGCAAGAATAGAAGCACGCGATAGTGCACCACCACTGAACATGTTGAACATCTCAATGATGGTGCCCTTCTGTTGCTGGAACAACTCGGCCAGTACGGCGGCGTCAATACCAGGAATCGGCACATAAGAGCCTGCACGGAAAACGATAATCGCCCCGAGAACGAAGAGCAGACGGCTCTTTAGTTCACTCAGACCACCCTGTGCTTTAACATCCAATCCTGGTTTCTTAGCCATTGTACTGATTATTCCTCGATTTTACCGCCAGCGGCCTCGATGGCTGCACGTGCACCTTTGGTGACGGACAGACCACGAACGGTCACAGCACGGTCAATGTTGCCAGACAGAACAACTTTAGCGAACACGATGTTCTTGGTCAGAACGCCGGCTTGCTTCAGAGTGCTCACGTCGACTACATCACCTTCTACCAGGGCGATTTCGTTCAGGCGCACTTCGGCAGATACCAAAGATTTGCGAGAGAAGAAACCGAACTTCGGCAGACGGATTTTCAAAGGCATCTGGCCGCCTTCGAAACCGTTGCGGACTTTACCGCCACCGGAACGAGAGGTTTGACCTTTAACACCACGACCACCGGTCTTGCCCAGACCAGAACCGATACCACGGCCCGGACGGTGCTTAACGCGCTTGGAACCAGCGGCCGGAGACAGAGTATTCAGACGCATGCTTAGCCCTCCACCTTAACCATGTAATAAACCTGGTTGATCATACCACGTACGCAAGGAGTATCTTCCAGCTCAACGGTGTGACCAATGCGACGCAGACCCAGACCACGCAGAGTCGCCTTGTGCTTTGGCAGACGGCCGATAGAGCTGCGAGTTTGAGTTACTTTTACAGTGTTAGCCATGTCGCATTACCCCAGAATTTCTTCAACGCGCAGACCACGCTTGGCAGCGATCTGTTCCGGTGACTGACCGTGAACCAGAGCGTCTACAGTTGCGCGAACAACGTTGATTGGGTTGGTGGAACCGTAGGTCTTAGCCAGCACGTTGTGGATACCAGCAACTTCCAGAACGGCACGCATGGCGCCGCCTGCGATGATACCAGTACCTTGAGAGGCCGGCTTCATGAACACGGTGGAACCGGAGTGAACACCTTTCACCGGGTGGTGCAGGGTGCCGTTGTTCAGTTCAACCTTGTTCAGGTTACGCTTGGCCTGTTCCATTGCTTTTTGAATAGCAGCCGGAACTTCACGGGCTTTACCGTAACCGTAACCTACACGGCCGTTACCATCACCCACCACGGTCAACGCGGTGAAGGACATGATACGACCACCTTTAACAGTTTTCGAAACACGGTTTACTGCAATGAGCTTTTCTTGCAGTTCGCCGGCTTGAGATTCGACTTTAGCCATCTTCGACTCCTAGCTTAGAACTGAAGACCAGCGTCACGTGCGGCAGCTGCCAGGGCAGCGATGCGACCGTGATACTTGAAACCGGAACGATCGAAAGATACGTTCTGAACGCCTTTGGCAATAGCACGCTCAGCGATAGCTTTACCTACAGCGGTAGCCGCATCTGCGTTACCGGTGTATTTCAGAGCTTCACTGATGGCTTTCTCTACTGTGGAAGCAGAGGCCAGAACTTCGGAACCGTTGGCTGCAATAACCTGCGCATAGATATGACGCGGGGTACGGTGAACAACCAGACGGGTAGCTCCCAGTTCCTGCATCTTTTTCCGAGCACGAGTAGCACGACGGAGACGAGCTGCTTTCTTGTCCATAGTGTTACCTTACTTCTTCTTAGCTTCTTTAGTACGCACTTGCTCGTTGGCATAGCGTACACCCTTGCCCTTGTAGGGCTCCGGAGCGCGGTAAGCACGGATATCGGCGGCGACTTGGCCAACCAGCTGCTTGTCGACACCACGCAGAACGATTTCTGTGGCAGTCGGGCACTCAGCGGTCACACCAGCCGGCAGCGCATGCTCTACCGGGTGAGAGAAGCCCAGAGCCAGCGCAACAGCATTGCCCTTGATGGAGGCTTTATAACCTACACCAACCAGCTGCAGCTTGCGCTCGAAGCCTTGGGTAACACCGATTACCATGTTGTTGACCAATGCACGGGCAGTACCGGCCTGAGCGTCAGCACCAGCGATGCCGTCGCGCGGGGCGAACTTCAGTACATTGTCTTCTTTGGTCACTTCTACACCGGCGTGAATAGAGCGAACCAGGGAACCTTTACCACCTTTGATGGACAGTTCCTGGCCGTTCAGAGTCACCTCTACGCCAGCAGGAATAGTGACGGGTGCCTTAGCAACACGAGACATTTCCTACCTCCTATTAAGCGACGTAGCAGATGATCTCACCGCCCATGCTTGCTTTACGGGCAGCACGGTCAGTCATCACACCTTTAGACGTGGACACGATAGCAACACCGAGACCGCCCATAACTTTCGGCAGATCAGTAGTGCGCTTGTAAATACGCAGGCCGGGACGGCTCACGCGTTGGATCAGTTCTACAACTGGCTTGCCCTGGAAATATTTCAGTTCAATTTCCAGTTCCGGCTTCACCTCACCAGCTACGGAGTAGCCAGCGATGTAACCTTCTTCTTTCAGCACTTTGGCGATAGCCACTTTCAGCTTGGAAGAAGGCATGGAAACCGCAACTTTGCTCGCCGCCTGACCGTTACGGATGCGGGTCAGCATGTCCGCGATCGGATCTTGCATGCTCATAAGTCTAACTCCCGAGATTCGTTACCAAGAAGCCTTCTTCAGGCCCGGAATTTCGCCCTTCATGGCATGCTCACGCACCTTGATGCGAGACAGGCCAAACTTGCGCAGGAAACCGTGCGGACGACCAGTAATATTGCAACGGTTACGCTGGCGGGACGGACTGGAATCACGGGGCAGCTGTTGCAGTTGCAGTACAGCATCCCAACGCGCTTCTTCAGAAGCGTTCATGTCAACGATGATAGCTTTCAGCTCGGCACGCTTGGTCGCGTACTTGGCTACCAGCTTGGCACGCTTTGCTTCGCGCGCTTTCATGGATGTTTTAGCCATAACCCTAACCTTACTTGCGGAATGGGAAGTTAAAGGCAGCCAGCAGAGCACGGCCTTCTTCATCGGTATTCGCGGAAGTGGTGATGGTGATATCCAGACCACGGACGCGATCGACTTTGTCATAGTCGATTTCCGGGAAGATGATCTGCTCACGCACGCCCATGGAGTAGTTACCACGACCGTCGAACGCTTTAGCGTTCAGGCCACGGAAGTCACGGATACGCGGTACGGAGATGCAGATCAGCCGTTCCAGGAACTCCCACATACGCTCGCCACGCAGGGTTACTTTACAACCTATCGGGTAGCCTTCACGAATCTTGAAGCCCGCAACAGATTTGCGAGCTTTGGTGATCAGCGGCTTCTGACCGGAAATGGCAGCCATATCGGCAGCAGCATTTTCCAGCAACTTCTTGTCAGAGATCGCTTCACCAACACCCATGTTCAGGGTGATTTTCTCGATCCGAGGGACTTGCATGATAGTCTTGTAACCGAACTGCTTTGACAGTTCATTTACTACATCGGATTTGTAGTAATCATGCAGTTTCGCCATCGTTAAACTCCAATTACTTCACAAGTTCGCCGGTGGATTTGAAGAAACGAACTTTTTTGCCGTCTTCAATCCGGAAACCAACGCGGTCAGCTTTGCCAGTGGCAGAGTTGAACAGCGCTACGTTTGATACATCGATGGGGGCTTCTTTGGTGACGATACCGCCAGCCTGACCCAGTGCGGGTACCGGCTTCTGGTGTTTCTTCACCTGATTGATGCCTTCCACGATTACCTTACCTTTAGCAATCAGAACCTGAGTGACTTTGCCACGCTTGCCCTTGTCTTTGCCGGTAAGAACAATCACTTCGTCTTCGCGACGGATTTTAGCTGCCATCGTTCGACTCCTTACAGTACTTCGGGTGCCAGGGACACAATCTTCATGAACTTCTCATTACGCAGTTCACGGGTCACCGGGCCAAAAATACGAGTACCGATTGGCTGTTGGTTGTTGTTAAGCAACACAGCCGCATTGTTGTCGAAACGGATGACAGAGCCGTCCGGACGACGAACGCCTTTACGGGTGCGTACGACCACCGCGTTATACACATCACCTTTCTTCACTTTACCGCGAGGAATGGCTTCCTTGATGGAAACCTTGATGATGTCGCCGATGCCGGCGTAACGGCGGTGCGAGCCACCCAGAACCTTAATACACATTACACTGCGAGCGCCGGAGTTGTCGGCAACACCCAGCATACTTTGCATCTGGATCATCTTAGTGCTCCGCTTTGTTTACTTCTTATCCCTAATGGGATCTGGCTGCCTTCAAAAGGCGCGAAACTATAACACAGGATTTTCAGAAAAGGTAGCCTAAAAAACAAACGGCCCCTGAAAGGGGCCGCTTGGACTACAAAGTACCGATTAGGCCTTTTCTACAACGGCAACCAGGGTCCAGGACTTGGTCTTGGACAGCGGGCGGCATTCGCGGATTTCCACGAGGTCGCCAGCTTTGCATTCGTTGTTTTCGTCATGCACGTGCAGCTTGGTAGTGCGCTTGATGATCTTACCGTAGATCGGGTGCTTTACCTTGCGCTCGATAGCAACAGTGATGGACTTGTCCATCTTGTCGCTGATTACACGACCTTGCAGAGTACGGATCTTGTCAGTCATTACGCACCTGCCTTCTCAGTCAGTACAGTCTTGATACGTGCGACGTCACGACGCACTTGTTTCAGAGTGTGAGTCTGAGCCAGCTGGCCGGTGGACGCTTGCATGCGCATGTTGAATTGCTCACGCAGCAGGCCCAGCAGCTCCTGGTTCAGTTCTTCGACGCTCTTTTGACGCAGATCTTGGGCTTTCATCACATCACCGTCTTAATTACGAAAGTGGTCTGAACAGACAGCTTAGCTGCGGCCAGGGCAAACGCTTCACGCGCCAGAGCCTCAGGTACACCGTCCATCTCGTACAGAACCTTGCCAGGCTGGATCGGGCAAACCCAGTATTCCACGTTACCCTTACCTTTACCCATACGAACTTCGAGGGGCTTTTCGGTGATGGGCTTGTCCGGGAACACACGGATCCAGATCTTACCTTGACGCTTAACGTGACGGGTCATGGCACGACGGGCTGCTTCGATTTGACGAGCAGTCAGTTGACCACGGGATGTCGCCTTCAGGCCAAAGGTACCGAAGGATACTTCGTTACCAGAGGTGGCCAGACCGCGGTTACGACCCTTGTGGGTCTTGCGGAATTTAGTACGCTTAGGTTGCAACATTTACCGAATCTCCTTACTTAGCAGCGCGGCGCTTGTTGTCACGCTTGGGCTTTGCAGGAGCTTGCTCTTGAGCAGCGGCAGCGTTAACAGCAGCCAGACCGCCCAGAACTTCGCCCTTGAAGATCCAAACTTTAACGCCGATCACACCGTAAGTGGTGTGGGCTTCAGAAGTTGCGTAGTCGATGTCGGCACGCAGGGTGTGCAACGGCACACGACCTTCACGGTACCATTCGGTACGCGCAATTTCAGCGCCGCCCAGACGACCGGAAACTTCCACTTTGATGCCCTTGGCACCCAGGCGCATTGCGTTCTGTACGGCGCGCTTCATAGCACGACGGAACATTACACGACGCTCCAGCTGGGAAGTGATGCTGTCGGCAACGAGTTTGCCATCCAGCTCCGGCTTGCGGACTTCGGAAATGTTGATCTGAGCAGGCACGCCAGCAATAGTGGCTACAGCTTTGCGCAGCTTCTCAACGTCTTCGCCTTTCTTACCGATTACAACACCCGGACGAGCGGTGTGAATGGTCACACGGATGCTCTTGGCCGGACGCTCAATGGTGATCTTGGACAAGGACGCGTTTTTCAGTTCCTTGGTCAGGAACTGGCGTACTTGAAAATCGCTGTACAGGTTGTCAGCGAAGTCTTTGGTGTTCGCGAACCAGGTAGAATTCCAAGGCTTGGTAATACCCAGGCGAATGCCATTAGGATGTACTTTCTGACCCATTGCTTATCTCCCAGCCTTAGCGTCGGATACCACTACAGTGATGTGAGCGGTACGCTTGAGGATACGATCCGCACGACCTTTGGCACGCGGACGGATGCGCTTCATGGAGGGACCTTCGTCGACCATGATAGTAGCAACACGCAGCGCGTCGATATCGGCGCCTTCGTTGTGCTCAGCGTTTGCAATGGCAGATTCCAGCACTTTCTTAACCAGCACTGCAGCCTTTTTCGGGCTGAAGGTCAGGATATTCAGAGCCTTGTCTACGGACAGACCACGTACTTGATCGGCTACCAGACGAGCTTTCTGGGCAGAAGTACGGGCATAACGGTGTTTAGCGATAGCTTCCATCATTTATCCCTTAGCGCTTCTTAGCCTTCTTATCAGCAGCATGGCCGCGATAAGTACGAGTCGGTGCGAATTCACCCAGTTTGTGACCGATCATTTCTTCGGTAACGAAAACCGGAACGTGCTGACGACCATTATGGACAGCGATGGTCAAACCGATCATGTTCGGGATGATCATTGAACGACGGGACCAGGTTTTAACCGGCTTTTTATCCCCGCTTTCCACCGCTTTCTCTACCTTCTTCAGCAAGTGCAGGTCAATAAATGGACCCTTCTTGAGAGAACGTGGCATGGTGATTCCTCTATGTTAACAATTACTTGTTACGACGACGTACGATGTACTTGTCGGTACGCTTGTTCTTACGGGTCTTGAAGCCTTTAGCCTTCTGGCCCCATGGGGACACAGGCTGCATGCCCTTGTTACGACCCTCACCACCACCGTGCGGGTGATCAACCGGGTTCATCGCCATACCGCGAACGGTCGGACGAATACCACGCCAGCGGTTTGCACCGGCTTTACCCAGTTGACGCAACATGTGCTCGGAGTTACCGACTTCACCGATGGTAGCGCGGCACTCGGCCAGAACTTTACGTACTTCGCCGGAACGCAGACGCAGAGTTACATAGTTACCTTCACGAGCCAGGATCTGGATGAAAGTACCAGCGGAACGAGCCAGCTGGGCACCTTTGCCAGGCTTCATCTCTACAGCGTGAACGGTAGAACCAACCGGGATGTTGCGCATCGGCAGGGCGTTACCTACCTTGATGGCTGCATCAGCACCAGAAGCGATCGCATCACCAGCTTTCAGGCCTTTCGGAGCTAGGATGTAACGACGCTCACCGTCTGCATACACCACCAGAGCGATGTTAGCGGTACGGTTCGGATCGTATTCCAGACGCTCTACTTTAGCCGGAATACCGTCTTTGTCGCGCTTGAAGTCGACGATACGGTAGTGCTGCTTGTGACCACCACCGATATGACGGGTAGTGATGCGGCCGTTGTTGTTACGACCACCGGACTTGCTTTTGCTGTCCAGCAGAGCGGCGAAGGGCTTGCCCTTGTACAGCTCTTGATTGACGATCTTGACGACGTGGCGGCGGCCCGGAGAAGTAGGCTTGCACTTAACGATTGCCATTTTTGAGAACTCCTCTTACTCGGCTGCGCCCATGAAGTCGATGTCCTGACCAGCTTTCAGGGTCACATAGGCCTTTTTCCAATCGGAACGACGGCCTACGCGTGCACCTGCGCGCTTGGTCTTACCCTTCATGTTCAGGGTACGGACGGTCTCAACTTCGACCTCGAACAGTTTCGCAACTGCAGCTTTGACTTCCGCCTTGGTGGCATCAACAGCAACTTTGAACACGATAGTGTTCTGCTTTTCTGCGACCATGGTGCTCTTTTCAGAGATGTGCGGAGCCTTCAGAACTTTCAGCAGACGCTCTTCACGGATCATGCCAGCATCTCCTCGATTTGCTTAACTGCGTCAGCAGTCATCAGAACCTTGTCGAAAGCGATCAGGCTGACCGGGTCGATACCGGCAACGTCACGCACGTCAACTTTGTACAGGTTGCGAGCAGCCAGGAACAGGTTCTCATCGACTTCAGCAGTCACGATCAGAACGTCAGTCAGTTCCATTTCTTTCAGCTTGGCGATCAGTTCTTTGGTCTTCGGAGCTTCGATGCCGAACTTCTCAACAACGATCAGGCGCTCTTGACGTACCAGCTCGGACAGAATGCTACGGATAGCGCCGCGGTACATCTTCTTGTTTACTTTCTGGCTGTGATCTTGCGGCTTAGCAGCAAAAGTCACACCACCGGAACGCCAAATGGGCGAACGGATGGAGCCAGCACGGGCACGACCAGTACCCTTCTGACGCCACGGCTTTTTGCCGCCACCAGACACTTCAGAGCGAGTCAGCTGCGCACGAGTACCCTGACGGGCACCAGCGGCATAAGCAACGACAACCTGGTGAACCAGAGCTTCGTTGAATTCGCGCCCGAAGGTAGTCTCGGAAACTTCAAGAGCGCTCTTGGCGTCTTTCATTACCAATTCCATTACTATCTCCTCAGACGTTACGCTTTGACGGCAGGTTTAACGATCACGTTGCCGTTGGTTGCACCCGGTACTGCACCTTTGATGAGCAGCAGGTTGCGTTCAGCGTCAACACGAACCAGTTCCAGGTTCTGAGTCGTTACACGCTCAGCACCCATGTGACCAGCCATCTTTTTGCCCTTGAATACACGACCCGGAGTCTGGTTCTGACCGATAGAACCCGGAACACGGTGAGACAAGGAGTTACCGTGGGTCATATCCTGGGTGCGGAAGTTGTGGCGCTTAACAGTACCAGCAAAGCCCTTACCTTTGGATGTGCCGGTAACGTCTACCAGCTTAACGTCAGCGAGAAGATCTACTTTCAGCTCGCTACCAACAGTGAAAGTTTCACCGTTGTTCAGGCGGAATTCCCACAGACCGCGACCGGCTTCTACACCAGCTTTGGCGAAGTGGCCAGCTTCCGGCTTGGTTACACGGCTGGCTTTCTTGGCGCCAGTGGTAACCTGAATAGCGTTGTAGCCGTCGGTTTCTACAGATTTGACCTGAGTTACACGGTTAGCTTCAACTTCGATAACAGTCACCGGGATAGAAACGCCATCTTCAGTGAAGATGCGAGTCATACCCACTTTGCGACCTACAAGACCGATTGTCATTGTTATCAACCTCTTTCCGTAATTAACCCAGGCTGATCTGGACGTCTACACCAGCTGCCAGATCCAGACGCATCAGGGCGTCTACGGTCTTGTCAGTCGGCTCAACGATGTCTACCAGACGCTTGTGAGTGCGGATCTCGTACTGATCACGCGCATCTTTGTTGACGTGCGGGGAGATCAGGACGGTGAAGCGCTCTTTGCGAGTCGGCAGCGGAATAGGACCACGAACCTGCGCGCCAGTGCGCTTTGCAGTTTCAACGATTTCCGCAGTGGATTGATCAATCAGGCGATGATCAAAAGCCTTCAGGCGGATACGGATTCTTTGGTTCTGCATTGACAGAGCTCCAATAGATAAAAGAACATAAATCAACACCGCCCGACCGAGATTTCTCCCGCCAGAGGTGCGATTTTTCACGTTTCCCCCCATATCGGGAGGACTGTATGGCTGGTCTCTGCAAGCAGTAAACTCAGCAACAGACATATCGTCTGGCTTACCTCATGGGTAAGCGGAGGGGATTATACGGATTTTTCAAATTTGCGCAAGGGAGAGCGAACAGATTATGCGCAGTTTTATGTAACAGATGGATCTCGCCTGCGGCAACGCACTCTGCTACCAACACCCAGGTAACGACAATGTTACAAGCAGACTGGTAGACTGTGCGCTTGCCTCCGTCAGTGGAACGACATCCCATGCTCCAAGATCAAAAGAAAGCCTATCAGTATGGCCTTTGCGCCGTTGCCCTCTGGTCGACGGTCGCCACAGCCTTCAAGATCTCCCTCGCCTATTTCGAACCCGTGCAACTGTTGCTTGTGGCCGCCTTCACCTCAACTCTCACGCTGACAGCCGTCGTCGCCAAACAGGGCAAACTGCCGCTGCTGGGGAGCTACATCAAGGCCCGTCCTTTCTACTACTTGACTCTGGGTGTGCTGAACCCCTTTCTCTATTACCTGTTGCTGTTCAAAGCCTATGACCTGCTGCCTGCCCAGCAGGCACAGACCCTCAACTACACCTGGGCCATCACCCTCACTCTGCTGGCCGTCCCCTTCCTCGGCCAGAAGCTGCGTCGGCGTGATGGCGTCGCCATCGTGCTCGGCTACTTTGGCGCACTGGTGATCGCCACCAGAGGGGATGTATTCGGCCTGCAGTTCGACAGCCCCCTCGGCGTAACGTTAGCGCTGGTCTCGACCCTCATCTGGGCCAGCTACTGGATCCTCAACACCCGCAATCAGGGGGATCCCATCGTCAGCCTGTTGCTCGGCTTTATGATCAGCCTGCCTTTTATCGTCGTGGCGACCTGGTTGCTCTCCGATTTTGCCATGACCGCCTGGCAGGGATGGGCTGGTGCCATCTATGTGGGACTGTTCGAGATGGGTTTCGGTTTCGTGCTCTGGCTGATGGCCCTGCGCCATGCCACCAACACGGCCCCCATCAGCAACCTCATCTTCATCTCGCCGTTTGCCTCACTGGTGCTGCTCAACCTGTTGATCGGCGAAGCCATCCATCCGGCCACCCCCATCGGGTTGGCGCTCATCGTTGCCGCCCTGCTGATCCAGCAGCTCAAGTACGGCAAACGCTATCGTGCATCAGCCGAGACAAAGAGCTGACCATGCAGAAGGGCGTATCCACGGATACGCCCTTCTCTCAATCCATCCACTCCTGTGGCTGATGTTTCGGCAGCCGCATCTCGACCAGCAAGCCGCCGAGCTCCGAGCTCCCCAACCGGATAGTACCGTGGTGCTGGGCGACAATTTTGGCCACAATTGCCAACCCCAAGCCACTGCCACCGACAGTGCGGGCGATATTCCCCTGAGTAAATGGTTTCAGTACCCGGGAATAGTCCTGCTCGGGGATGCCGGGGCCATCATCGGAGAGGCGCAGACGCACCCAGTGCCCATCGTCCTTCAATTCGGCATGCAACCTGCTCGCCCCATAGCGTAGCGAGTTGCTTGAGAGGTTGTTCAGCACCCGCCGGATGCTGACCGGATTGCAAGCCACCCGCACTGCCTCTTGTGGCAGCGCTAGATCGACGTCCAGCCCCTGCTCCGAATAGATCAACAGGGTATCGTGCACCAGCTGGGTCAGATCGACAGGTACCGGAGCCTGCCCCTCATCCGGGCGGATGTAGTCGATGAACTGATCGATGATGGCATTGGACTCATCAATATCTGAGTTGATGCTCTCCTTGAGATATTCGTCACCGGAGGACATCATCTCGGTAGCCAGCCGGATACGGGTCAGCGGGGTGCGCAGGTCATGGGAAACCCCCGCCATCATCAGGTTACGCTCTTCGATCAGGCTCTTGATGGAGTGGGACATATGGTTGAAGGTGCGGGTCAGCCGCCGTACCTCCCGAGACCCCAACTCTCCCAGCGCCTCGGGGAAATGTCCCTTGGCCACGGCAACCGCGCCAGCCTCGAGATCCTCGAGCGGGCGCACCAGCTGGCGGGCAAAGCGCCAGGCCGCAAACAGGGTGATCACCAGCAGCACGCTCAGATAGATAATGAGGGGTTCGATATCGTCATCTTCAATCTCGGTCAGCGGGATCCGCACCCAGATTTTGCTGGCCTGCGGCGGCTGGATCCAGATGATGTAGTGATCCTGGATCTCGACCCGCACCTTGGCCGGGCCACCCAGTTCGCGACTGATGTTCTCCTCCAGATAGGGGTACGGCTTGGCATCGTTGAAGCCATGCTGCACCGCCTCGCTCTGGGTATAGATGTCGGTACCGGTTGTCACATAGACCAGCGCCTCGGCATCTTCGCTCAGCGCCAGTTGTTCAGTGTTGACCGGAAAGATCAGCTTGACCTGATTGGCCAGCAAGTGACTGATCTGCTTGACGGTTGGCGCCAGCAGATAGTTGTAGAAGGTGACGTAGGAGACTGCTTGATAGACCACCAGAACGGCGGCCAGAAACCAGAGCATGCGCGAGAACATGCTGCCGACCTTTTTCATGCACCGTCACCATCTGGCACGAACACATACCCCAGACCCCAGACGGTCTGCAGGTAGCGGGGCTGGGCCGGATCCTGCTCCAGCAGGCGGCGCAGACGAGAGACCTGCACGTCGATGCTGCGCTCGGTGGCGGTGTATTCGCGGCCACGGGCCAGATTCATCAGCTTGTCGCGGGAGAGCGGTTCACGCGGATGGCTGACCAGCACCTTGAGCACCGCAAACTCACCGCTGGTGAGCGCCATAGGCTCGCCATCCCGGCTCAGCTCGCGGGTCGCGAGATTGAGCTGGAAGGCCCCGAAGTTGACCACCTTCTCTGCAGCCGAGGGGGCCCCGGGCAACTCGACGGTATGACGGCGCAGCACGGCACGGATCCGCGCTAGCAGTTCGCGGGGGTTGAACGGCTTGGGCAGATAGTCATCGGCCCCCATCTCGAGCCCGACGATGCGATCCACTTCATCCCCCTTGGCGGTGAGCATCAGCACCGGGATCTGGTTACCCGCTTCCCGCAGACGGCGGCAGATGGAGAGCCCATCCTCCCCCGGCAACATCAGGTCGAGCACCATCAGGCTGAAGTTTTCACGAGTCAGCAAGCGATCGGCCTGCTCGCCATTGGCCACACCGCGCACTACGAAGCCCTGCTCGGTGAGATAGCGCTCCAACAGGGAACGTAATTTCAGGTCATCGTCCACGACCAGGACCTTGTATTGCTGCTGACTCATTGCTTTGCCTCTTCATTCTTTAGCTGCCCCCAATACTAGGGGGGGATATAGCGGGAGCAAAGCACAAATATGTTACCGGTTATTACCCGTCCCGAGAGCGTGACGGCCATCAAGTCACTGCGCTGGCCAGCGACTCCCTGAATGGCGCCAGCCGAGCCATCACGATTTCCCTCGACAGCAAGAGGACAAAAGCTAATATTCCCGAGCAGTTAGCGATGAATACCCCTCTTTGACAGGTCCGCATCACCATGAAGACAAAGCTGATCACCCGCGAAGGCTACAACAAGCTGAAAGAAGAGCTCGATTTCCTCTGGCGCCAGGAGCGCCCCGAGGTCACCAGGAAGGTGGCATGGGCCGCCAGTCTGGGGGATCGCAGCGAAAATGCCGACTACCAGTACAACAAGAAGCGGCTGCGGGAGATCGACCGGCGGGTGCGCTACCTGCGCAAATGCCTCGAAGAGCTGGGGATCGTCGACTATGCCCCCGCGCAGGAGGGCAAGGTCTTCTTCGGCGCCTGGGTCGAGGTGGAAAACGAAGAGGGCGAGACCAAACGCTTTCGCATCGTCGGCTATGACGAGATCTTCGAGCGCAAGGATTACATCTCCATCGACTCCCCCATGGCCCGCGCCCTGCTCAAGAAAGAGGTCGGGGATGAAGCCATAGTCCATACGCCAGTTGGTGACGTCTGCTGGTATATCAACGAGATCAGCTACCCCAAATAGTCGGACTGCTGGCGACCTGCTTGCCACAGGCACATCCTGAGTCACAGGTGCAATGGCAAGATAAACGCCCTCCCCTGCGACTTTATCAGTCTGACTGGTGCAGACCCCGGCGCAGGGTGGCATCCCGCAACACGACCCCATATAGTGCTCACACTTGGCGCCTGATGGCGCGGACTCGACCACAGAGGCCCTCAACAACATCATGATGCAAACCATAGAGAGACAGATTGCCGGTGAGCTCAATGCTCGCCCGGAGCAGGTGCAGGCCGCAGTGCGCCTGCTGGATGAAGGCTCGACCGTGCCCTTTATCGCCCGTTACCGTAAAGAGGTGACCGGCGGTCTGGACGACAGCCAGCTACGTACTCTGGAGAGCCGCCTCGGCTATCTGCGTGAACTGGAAGATCGCCGTCAGGTGATCATTCGCTCCATCGAAGAGCAGGGCAAGCTGACCCCCGAGTTGGCCCGCGAGTTGAACGGCGCCGACAGCAAGACCCGACTGGAAGACCTCTACCTCCCCTACAAGCCCAAGCGCCGCACCAAGGGGCAGATGGCGATCGAAGCCGGGTTGGAGCCGCTTGCCAACCTGCTGCTCAGCGACCCGATGCAGGATCCCGAGCAAGCTGCAGCCACCTTCCTCAATCCCGAACAGGGCATTGCCGACAGCAAAGCGGCCCTCGACGGCGCCCGCTATATCCTGATGGAGCGCTTCGCCGAGCAGGCCGACCTGCTGGAGAAGCTGCGGGACTACCTGTGGCAGAATGCCACCCTGCGCGCCCGCGTGGTGGCAGGCAAGGAGCAGGAAGGGGCAAAGTTCAAGGATTACTTCGAACACGACGAACCACTGCACAAGGCCCCCTCCCACCGGGTGCTGGCCATGTTGCGCGGCCGCAATGAGGGGCTCCTCAATCTGGCGCTGGTCACCGGTGACGACGAGAGTGCCAGCCCCTGCGAAGGGATCATTGCCCACCACCTCAAGCTCAATCTGCAGAACCGCCCGGCCGACAAGTGGCTGCAAGGGGTGGTGAGCTGGACCTGGAAGATCAAGTTGTCGCTTCAGATGGAGACAGAGCTGATCGGTCGCATCCGCGAATCGGCAGAGGAGGAGGCAATCAAGGTGTTCGCCATGAACCTCAAGGATCTGCTGATGGCGGCCCCGGCCGGCATGCGCTGCACCATGGGGCTGGATCCGGGCATCCGCACCGGGGTCAAGGTTGCCGTGGTGGATGCCACCGGCAAGCTGGTCGATCACGCCACCATCTATCCGTTCGAACCGAAACGCCAGATTGATCAGAGCCTCAAGACCCTGAGCGAGTTGTGCCAGAAACACAAGGTCGAGCTCATCAGCATCGGCAACGGTACCGCTTCGCGGGAGACCGACCGGCTGGTCAGCGACCTGTTCGAGCGCTACCCCGCCGCCAAGGCGCAGAAGATAGTAGTCAGCGAAGCAGGGGCCTCTGTCTACTCCGCCTCCGAGCTCGCCTCTCAGGAGTTCCCGGATCTCGACGTCTCGATCCGTGGCGCCGTCTCCATCGCCCGCCGCCTGCAAGACCCGCTGGCCGAACTGGTCAAGATCGATCCCAAGAGTATCGGGGTCGGCCAGTATCAGCACGACGTCGGCCAGAGCCAGCTGGCCCGTCGGCTGGATGCCGTGGTTGAGGATTGCGTGAACGCGGTCGGGGTCGATGTGAACACCGCCTCGGTCGCCCTGCTCAACCGGGTTTCCGGCCTCTCCCAGACGCTGGCCCAGAACATCGTCGCCTATCGGGATGAGCACGGCGCTTTCAAGAGCCGTCAGCAGTTGCTGAAAGTGAGCCGACTCGGCCCCAAAGCCTTCGAACAGTGCGCCGGCTTCCTGCGCATTCGCGGCGGCAGCAATCCCCTCGACAGCTCGGCGGTGCACCCCGAGTCCTATCCGGTGGTGGAGCGGATCCTCGCCAAGCTGGAGCAGACAGTGGAGAGCCTGCTCGGCAACAGCAGCCTGCTGCGCAGCCTGAAACCGGCCGATTACACCGATGAGCAATTCGGTGTGCCCACCGTCACCGACATCATCGGCGAGCTGGACAAGCCGGGCCGCGACCCGCGCCCCGAGTTCATAACCGCGACCTTCAAGGAAGGGGTGGAGCAGATCAGCGACCTGGTGCCAGAGATGGTACTGGAAGGTGTAGTCACCAACGTCACCAACTTCGGCGCCTTCGTCGATATCGGTGTTCATCAGGACGGTCTGGTGCACATCTCCTCCCTGACCGACCGTTTCGTCAAGGATCCCCGTGAGGTGGTCAAGGCGGGCGACATTGTGCGGGTCAAGGTGCTGGAAGTGGACGCCCCGCGCAAGCGGATCAGTCTGACCATGCGCCTCGACGAAAAGGCAGGGCAACCCGCCCGCAAGCCGGCTGAAGCGCGCAACAGCAGTGCTGGCAACACCAAACCAAGAAATGAGCCGCGCCAAAGCCCCCCTATGGGTGGTGCCATGGGCAACGCCTTCGCGGCAGCGCTCTCCAAAGCGAAAAAGTAGCGAAGCCTTCCAGAAGTCCTCTGAATGCAAAAAGCCCCGCAAGGGGCTTTTTTACACGCGAAGCTCAGGATCACTGCGTCAGGGCAGCAAGAATGCTCTCGGGCTCTCCATGCTGGGCCAGCACCTCCCGCAGTCGGTTGAATGCCTTGCAGGCCTCTTGCGGATATTTGCCGTAAGAGACGACACCGGTGTGGCTCCAGCCAGCCGCCAGCATCACTTTCTTCTTGAAACTGGTTCCTTCAGTTCCCCCTCCCCCGAGCTGCATCAGAAACTGCTCCATCTGCAGGTGGGGGGGCGGTACACGGGAGAAGGTGGCGAAATCTTCCGCTTTGACTTCATCGAAATGCATGACAGCTCCTGTGAAATTGGAATGGGCCTGATCTTCAGGTTAGTTGCAAAACAGGCAAAGCAGCTGAAAGTTTGGTGAGGGGGGATTCAGATATGCAGACTGAGGGACTGGGTCGAGGCCGGGCTGACAGCCTGTTGATAGTGGCCCGCGATGACGCTGTTGCGCTTGTCCATATAGGCACTCAGCACACCGCCCGATTTCGCGCTCTGCTCGGCCATCAGCTCTTTGCGCGCCTTGGCTTCACTCGCGGCGGCGCTGCGTGCAACGGCCAAATCCTGCGCGGAAGGCTCGGCAGGCGCCAGCGCTGCAGAGCGGATCTGCTGCATCTTGGCGATGGTAGCCGCAGGGTCACCGGGTACGACACTGGTATCGATCTGGACTTCGCCACCCGTAGCATAACGCTTGCCATCCGGCCCTTGCGTAAACTGATAGGTGGGCGAGCTGGCGTACTCTCCACCCGCAGACTGGTGAGCCTGCTCGTGAGTGCGCACCTCCTTGTCACGCTCGACAAGATCCTGAACCTGCTGCTCTTGCCGCTGTTGCTGCTCCTGCTGTTTGGGATCTTGCTGCTTGCGCTGCCCATCCTCACCGGTGGCCTCGACAAAGCGATTGTCTGGCAGTGTCGTCGGCGCCGGTTGCCCGGTTTCACGGCTGTTCTGGGAGCTCTGATTGCTGGAGGCCTGACCGGCTTTGGATTTCTCTTTCTGGGAGCCGACTTCAGATTCGGCAACGGAGGCTTGGCCCGCCCGGGCCTGCGGGATCAGTTCTGCCCGGCGATTATCCGTCCTCGCTGCTTCCACCTGAGGTTGCAGCTGTGTCGGAATAAGGGGGGGCAGACTGACATTGATGTTCATCTCACACTCGGATGTCGATCAGGGTTCCCATCATATCGCTGGCGGTCTGCACTACCTTGGCGGAAGCGCCAGCCTGCAGCTCGGCCACCTTGAGATTGACGAGCTCATCGGTCACTTGCACCTGATCCCCGCTGGGGGTGTTGAGACGGGCGATCTGATTGGATGCCTTGTCGGCAATCTGCTCGGCTCGCTGAAATCCCTGTACCCCGCTGTTGAAAGCAGAATCAATACGCATGATGTTACTCCTCTGGTCACAGCTTAATTATCCGCCAGACCAGAGGATTAATGAAGCTTATTGACTATTTTTTATCCAACAAAATCTCGAACGATTTCAATGAATTCGTCAGGGTGGGAGATAAAAGGTGCGTGTGAGGCCTTATTGAGGGTCACGCTGCGGCTGGCAGGGTAGAGATCATCCAGCAGGGGAATGGCCGCCTTGGGTACCAATGAATCCAGTCGCCCATAGATCCGCAACCAGGGCAGATCGAGCTCCTGCAGCGGTTCGCGCAGGTCAATCTCGGCCAACAGTGTCAGTCCAGCCTCGAGTGCGGCAAACTCGGGCGCCGGCCGCTCGGCCAGCCAGTGGCGCAACTGACGGATATCGTCCCGGGCATGTTCGCTGCCCATCGCCTGGATCGCCAGAAAGCGCTCTATGGTCTGGCGAAAATCCCCCGCCAGCATCTGGTTGAAGCCGGTCAGTACCTTGGGGGCGATACCCGGCCACTCGTCGCGGGCCATAAAACAAGGGGAGCTGGCCACGGTGATCAGGGAGTGCAGCCGATCGGGATGCATCAGCGCCAACTGGCTTGCCACCAGCCCCCCGAGCGACCAACCAAGCAGATGGCACTTCTGCGGCATGATGGCAGCCACCTGCTCGGCAAGCCAGGGCAGGCTGTAATCCACCTCGTCTGCCAGCGGGCTGTTGCCAAAACCGGGCAAATCCACCAGATGAACCCGATAGTGGGACGCCAACTGTTGGGCAATGCCATGCCAGACCGCACCATTCATCCCCCAACCGTGCAACAGCACCAGATCGGGCCCCTGGCCAAACTGCTCTACCGATATGCTCATCTAGACTAAAGATCCCTGTTCATGCTCTTGGGATCAGCATGTTAAAGCGACTGCTCGCTAAAGCAAGCCCACTGCTCGGCAGCCACGCCGACTGGCAAGGGAGCTGCCTGCTCTGTCATCAGCCTTGTGACAACGAGCCCCTGCTCTGCAGCTGGTGTCGGCAGGCGTTGCACCAATCAGAGCCAAGATGCCGCCTCTGCGCCGCACCGCTGGCTGACTATATAAAAGAGAGCATACCGGTCTGCGGCCGCTGCCAGCGCAGACCTCCCCCCTGGGAGCGGCTGCAGGTGATCGGCGACTACCAAACCCCCTACCCCATGCTGATCCCCCGGCTCAAATATTCCGGCCAGATCCTGCTGGCGCCGCTACTGGCACGCCTCTTGGCCGATCATCTGGATGGCCGCGAGCCGCCGGAGGCGATCATTCCTGTTCCCCTGCACTGGTGGCGACAGTGGCGGCGCGGTTTCAATCAGGCGGAGGAGATCGCGCACACCCTTGGCGAGCTCACCGGCATTCCCTGCGACAACACCCTGTTGCAGCGCATTAAGGCAACCCCACAGCAAACAACTCTCAGCGCCGGGCTGCGACGGCGCAATCTGCGCGGGGCATTCCGGATCCGCCCCCACCACTATCGCCATGTTGCCCTGCTCGATGACGTTGTGACCACAGGCGCCACCGCCGGTCAGCTCAGCCGTTTGCTCCATGAGAGCGGCATCACAAAGGTAGAAGTGTGGGCAATCTGTCGTACCCTTCGGCACAGCAAGTAGCCATCGGCATGCTACCCAAGCATTAATAACCGCGTTATCATGAATACCCTAGTCGTACACTCAGGTTTATGAGGATAGTGATGATCAGCATTTCCGACGCCGCCCAGGCCCATTTCCGTAAACTGCTGGAAAAACAGCCTGATGGCACCAATATCCGGGTGTTTGTGGTCAATCCGGGAACCCAGAATGCCGAGTGTGGCGTATCGTATTGCCCGCCCGATGCCGTGGACCCGGAAGATCAACACCTGCCCTTCAGCGGCTTCGACTGCATGGTCGATCCCCTGAGCGCCCCCTTCCTGGTGGATGCCACCATCGACTTCGTGACCGATCAGATGGGCTCCCAGCTCACCCTGAAAGCACCGAACGCCAAGATGCGTAAAGTGGCCGATGACGCGCCGCTGATCGAGCGCATCGAGTACGTGTTGATGTCCGAAGTGAACCCCATGCTGGCCGGTCACGGTGGCAAAGTCACCCTGGTCGAGCTGACTGAAGACAAACTGGCCATCCTGCAGTTTGGCGGTGGTTGCAACGGTTGCTCCATGGTCGATTACACCCTGAAAGAGGGGATCGAGAAGCAGCTGCTAGAGAAGTTCCCGGGTGAGCTCAACGGTGTGAAAGACGCCACCGAGCACCAGCGCGGCGACCACTCCTACTACTGATTTGCAGCCCTTGCAGCAAAGAAAAGGCCCCGCCATCTGGCGGGGCCTTTTGCATGGACAATCGGCAGATTACTCGTCCTTCTTGTCTCGCGACAGCAGGGCGATGGCCGCCTCTTTCGGGTTCTTACCCTCGTAGAGCACCTTGAAGATCTGCTCGCAGATGGGCATCTCGACGCCGCAGCGGGCCGCCAGCAGATGCACCTCTTTGGTGTTGCGATACCCCTCCACCACCTGACCGATCTCGGTCATGGCGGTGTTCACATCCTTGCCTGCCCCGAGGGCCAGCCCGAAGCGACGGTTGCGCGACTGGTTGTCGGTACAGGTGAGCACCAGATCCCCGAGCCCCGCCATCCCCATAAAGGTTTTGGCATCGGCACCCAGCGCCGCGCCCAGACGCTGCATCTCCACCAGACCCCGGGTGATGAGCGCGGTTCTGGCATTGGCACCAAACCCTAGCCCATCGGAAAGACCGGCACCGATGGCGATGACGTTCTTCACCGCCCCGCCCAGCTGCAGACCGACGAAGTCCGGATTGGTATAGACCCGGAACGAGCGGCCACAGTGCAGCAGATGGGAGAGATCGTCGGCGAACTCATCGTGAGTCGAGGCGACCGAGATGGCGGTCGGCAGACCGGCAGCCAGCTCCTTGGCGAAGGTGGGACCGGAGATCACCGCCAGCGGTATCTCGTCACCCAGCACTTCACGGGCCACGTCCTGCAGCAGACGGCCACTGTCCGGCTCCAGACCCTTGGTGGCCCAGGCGATACGGGTATCGGGGCGCAGGAAGGGTTTGATCCGGGTCAGCACATCACCAAAGACATGGCTTGGCACGACCAGCAGCAGCACGGGAGCAGCTTGTACCGCACGTTGCAGATCCGCAGTCAGCTGCAGATCGGCAGGAAAAGGGACATCAGGCAAAAACGCCTTGTTGCAGCGGTCTTGTTCCAGCTCGGCGACATGGGCGGGGTCGTGACCCCACAGCAGGGTCGGATGACCGTTGCGCGCCAGAGAAATGGCAAGGGCGGAGCCATAAGACCCCGCCCCCAAGACCGAGATAGCGATCTGGTCAGCCATTATCAGGCTTCCGCAGTCGCCTGCTGGGCCTGTGCTTGCGCCATGTGCTGGGCAAACAGGGCATCGAAGTTGACCGGTGCCAGGTTCAGCTGCGGGAAGGACCCCTTGCTCACCATGTTGGCCACGGCTTCGCGGGCATACGGGAACAGGATGTTCGGGCAGAAGGCAGCCAGGCAGTGAGCCAGTTGCGGCTCCGGCAGGTTGCCGATGGTGAAGATACCGGCTTGCTGTACTTCGCACAGGAAGGCAGTTTCGGTTTCCAGTTTGCAAGTCACGGTCAGGGTCAGGACAACCTCGTACACGCTCTCAGCTAGGATGTTGGTCTTGGTATCCATATCCAGCTTGACGTCCGGCTGCCACTCTTTCTGGAAGATGTGCGGGGTGTTCGGCGCTTCGAAAGAGACATCCTTGGTGTAAACACGCTGGATGTGGAATTCCGGTTGTACTTCCTGGTTGTTGATCTCGTCAGCCATTTCGTTTGATTCCTTGTTATATGGATAAGTGGGCTCAGGCCCTGCTTAAATCAGCGTTTCTTGGTTACCGGCAGATTTTCTGCACGCCATTGGGCCATGCCACCGCCGAGCACATAAACCTGCTTGAAGCCAGCTTTGCTCAGCTGACGGCCCGCGCCGCCCGCAGTCATTCCCGACTCGCACACCACTATGATGGGGGCATCTTTATGCTTTTCAACCGGGCCCAGATTATTGCTCTGGATCTGGGTCAGCGGCAGGTGCTGGGCACCGGCCAGATGGCCCTTGGCGTACTCTTCCTGACTGCGAATATCCACCACGGTGGCATTCTCGCGGTTGATCAGCAGGGTGGCGGTGTGATTGTTGACGGTTTTTACCGGAGAAAAACGGGCACGCACAGTGGTGTAAACCAGGGTGCCAGCCAGGCCCAACCAGGCTGCGGTCAGCAGCGGGTTACGGGCCGCAAAATCCAAATACTCTTGCATCTTCTACTATCCAGGGACCAAGACAAGGGCCCGAGTATACATGGGGGTATTGATAAGATCAGCCATCTTGGCGGCAAAGCGCGAGCAGGCTCCCATCATCTTTGGGCAGCGAGCATGGCAGGAAGGGCATGGCTTGCGGGGCCGCGGGAGCGCCCCTTGGCTATCAGGTGACTATTTCGGCAGATGTAGTAATATTACGCTAGTTTCATTTCCCGCATTTTTTCCAATCCGAGAGGACATAGTCTTATGTCAACAGCTAAGAAACCTTTGGTTCTGGTCATCATGGACGGTTGGGGCTACAGCACCAAGCAAGAGCACAACGCCGTCGCTGCCGCCAAGACTCCCAACCTCGATCGTCTGGCCCGTGACTACACCAGCACCCTGATCTCCGGCTCCGGCCTGGACGTCGGTCTGCCGGATGGCCAGATGGGCAACTCCGAAGTGGGTCACGTCAACATCGGTGCCGGTCGCATCGTCTATCAGGAGCTGACCCGCATCTCCAAAGACATCCAGGACGGCGAATTCTTCCAGAACGTCGAGCTGGCCAAGGCAGTTGACGCTGCCGTCACCAACGGCAAAGCCGTTCACATCATGGGCCTGATGTCCCCAGGTGGCGTACACAGCCACGAAGAGCACATCATGGGCATGATCGAAATGGCGGCCAAGCGTGGCGCCGAGAAGATCTACCTGCACGCCTTCCTGGATGGCCGTGACGTTCCGCCGCGCTCCGCCCAGTCCTCCATCGAGCTGTTCGACGCCCTCTTCGCCAAGCTGGGCAAGGGTCGTTTCGCCTCCATGATCGGTCGTTACTTCGCCATGGACCGTGACAACCGCTGGGATCGCGTGCAGCAGGCCTATGACCTGATGACTCAGGGCAAGGGCGAATTCACCGCCGAGAGCGCCACCGACGCACTGGCTGCCGCCTATGCCCGCGACGAGAACGACGAGTTCGTCAAAGCCACCCGCATCGGCGAAGCTGCACCGATGGAAGATGGTGATGCACTGATTTTCATGAACTTCCGTGCCGACCGTGCCCGTGAAATCACCCGCGCCTTCGTTGACACCGACTTCACCGGCTTCGCCCGTGCAGTCGAGCCGAAGCTGAACTTCGTGATGCTGACCGAATACGCGGCCGACATCAAAACTGCCTGTGCCTACCCGCCGACCGCTCTGGTCAACACCCTGGGTGAGTGGCTGGCCAAGCAGGGCAAGACCCAGCTGCGCATCTCCGAAACTGAGAAGTACGCTCACGTCACCTTCTTCTTCAACGGTGGCGAAGAGTCCTGCTTCACCGGCGAAGATCGCGAAATCGTCGCCAGCCCGAAAGTGGCTACCTATGACCTGCAGCCGGAGATGAGCTCCGAAGAGCTGACCGACAAGCTGGTTGCTGCCATCAAGAGCGGCAAGTACGACGTCATCATCTGTAACTACCCGAATGGCGACATGGTTGGCCACACCGGTGTGTTCGATGCCGCCGTCAAAGCCTGTGAAGCCGTTGACCACTGCATCGGCCGTGTGACCGACGCCCTAGCCGAAGTGGGTGGCGAGTGCCTGATCACTGCCGACCACGGCAACGCCGAGAAGATGCTGGACGAAGAGACTGGTCAGGCCCACACCGCCCACACCAATCTGCCGGTTCCTCTCATCTATTTCGGTCGCAAAGCCGAGGTAGTTGAAGGTGGCAAACTGTCCGATCTGGCCCCCACCATGCTGACCCTGATGGGTCTGCCGGTGCCGCCGGAAATGACTGGCAAGCCCCTGATGATTCTGAAATAATCCTTCCCCATGCGGGGATGCGAAGTTATTTCACAGAAAACCAGTCGCGTCGGCCTGTTGGCCGGCGCGCTGTTTTTTTGCCTGTTGTTTGGCGCCAGCAAATCGGCTTTGGCCGCCAATCAGCAGCTGGGCACCATGCAGTCCCAGATCAAAGAGCAACAGAAGACCATCAAGCTCAGCAAGCAGGAGCTTGCCAAGCTCAATACCCAGCTCAAGGCTGACGAGCAGGCCATCTCGGCCGCCGCCGCCAAACTCAACCAGACCAAGCAGCAGTTGAAGCAGAACCAGCAGAAGCTGGCGACCCTGCAAAAAGACAAGCTGGCGCTGGAAGCTCAAGCCAAACATCAAAAGCAGTTGCTGGCCAAGCAGGCGGAAAGCGCCTTTCAGGCGGGCAACCACGACTACCTCAAACTGCTGCTAAATCAGCAAGATCCGGCCAAACTGAGCCGCTCGCTCGACTACTACGACTACCTCAACAAGGCCCGCATCGAGGCCATCGACGCCCTGCGCGCCACCCGTGACAAGCTGGCGAAAAACCAGCAAGCAACCAAAGAGACCGAAACCAGACTGCAGACCCTGCTTGCCGAACAGCAGGAGCATCACCAGGCCCTGCTGGCCAGCCAGCAGAGCCGGGCCAAGGTGCGCAACCAGTTGCAGCAGTCGGTACAGGATGACGAGCAGAAGCTCTCCAAGCTGGTCAAGGCGGAGAAGGCGCTGAAAGCGCGGCTGGAGGAGCTGCGCCGCCAGCGGGAAGAGCAGGAGCGCCGCGAACGGGCCGAACGGGAACGGCTGGCCAAGCTGAAAGCGGAACAGGAACGTCAGCGCAAGCTGGCCGAGCAGCGCCGCGCCGAGCAACAACGACTTGCCGCCCAGCAGAACAAAACCGTCAAACCGGCAGAACCGGTCGAAGAGATGTCCAGTACCAAACCGGAGCGAGGCTCTGGGATTGGGACCGCAGGTTACTACAGCGGGCTCAAGACCAATGGCAGCCTGCGCTGGCCGGTACAGGGGCCGATCCTCATCGCCTACGGCTCGCCGCGCACCGCCCAGCTCAAGTGGAAAGGAACCCTGATCGGCGCCAGCGAAGGAACCCAGGTAAAGGCGGTCGCACCGGGACAAGTGGTTTACGCCGACTGGCTCGACGGCTTCGGTATGCTGCTGGTAATCGATCACGGTAAGGGCTACATGAGCCTCTACGGTCACAATCAGTCGCTGCTGCGTCAGGTTGGCCAGAATGTGGAACAGGGTGAACCAGTGGCACTGGTCGGTGACAGTGGTGGCCAGGACAGACCGGGCCTCTACTTCGAAATTCGCTATCAGGGCGAGGCCATCAACCCGACCAAATGGCTGGCCAAGGGTTGAGTCAACCCGGCCGACAAACGCATCACACGCTCACTAGCAAAAGCCTGCATCACGCAGGCTTTTGTCGTTTCAGGAGTACAGCAACCCGCTGTCACTCCCATTTGATGAAAAATTACCTATTTTTTTGCTCGACTCAGGGGAAGACAACCAGACCTATCTGCTCCAGCAATGTCTGCTGCTGATCCTCGTTGATCTGTACTCCCTGCAGATCGACCCGGCGCAGATCCAGCCCTGGCAGATCGCACTGGCGCAGATCGCAGCCCTGCAGCTTGAAGCTGGTCCAGTCAATCTGGCCAAACTCGGAGCCGCTGAGATCGGAACCCGCCAGCGAGGCACCAAACAGGTTGGCCCCCTGCCAACGGTTGCCGGTCAGCTCGCACTTCTCCAGCAGGCAGCCCTCGAAGCTGGCATAGCTGAAGTTGTTGCCGGTCAGATGGGCCTCGCAGAAGTAGCTTTTGGCGGTGATCTGGTTGGCGAAGCTGGCATGGCTGAAGTTAATACCGACCGCCTGACAGTCGCGCATCTCCAACCCCAGACACTGGCTGCGGCTGCAATCGGCCATGGTGAGATCGCAGCGTAGAAAGCTGGCCTCGCGCAGATCGCAACCCTGCAACAGGCAGCCCCGTTCGCTCTCCCGATCGTAGAAGCTGCAGTCGATGAAGCGGCTATCGCTCAGATCCAGCCAGGAGAAGTTGCAGCCGATAAAGCGGCACTCCGAGAACTGCTCCCCCTCCACATCCTGTTGCTCGAACCGGACATCCACAAACTGCTTGCCTCTGATCATCGGAAAACTCCTGCCAAAACGGCTTCATATGCTGACTTTATCCGCCAAAAACGGTAATGTTACATGTAACATCCACGCTGGACACCCCTATGAGCCCCACCCGCAAGCGCCGCCCCACCCTGCAAGATATCGCCGACCAGACCGGCGTGACCAAGATGACTGTCAGCCGCTATCTGCGCGACCCGCAGACCGTGGCGGAGGGGACCCGCGAGCGGATCGCAGCTGTAGTGGAAGAGCTGGGTTATATCCCCAATCGGGCGCCGGATATTCTCTCCAACGCGACCAGCAAGGCGATCGGCATCCTGATCCCCTCACTTTCCAACCAAGTATTCTCGGCGGTGATCCACGGCATCGAGTCGGTGACCCGACCGGCCGGCTACCAGACCCTGCTGGCCCACTACGGCTACAGTCCGGAGCGGGAGGAGGAGCAGGTCGCGTCCCTACTCTCCTACCATGTGGATGGCCTCATCCTCTCCGACAGCCAGCACACAGAGCGCACTCGCAAGATGATCGCCACCGCCGGCATTCCGGTGGTGGAGACCATGGATCTGCCGCAAACCCCCATCGATATGGTGGTCGGCATGGACCATAGAGCCGCGGCCCGGGCCATGGTAACAGAGATGCTGCGCCGGGGCCGACGCAAGGTGGTCTATCTGGGGGCGCGGCTCGACGTGCGCACCCAGCTGCGGATGGAGGGTTACTATCAGGCGATGACCGACTTCGGCCTCACCGGCCAGCATCTGCTGACCGAACAATCCTCCAGCTTCACTCTGGGGGGCGAGCTGCTGGATCAGGCGCTGGTACGCTATCCCGACCTCGACGGCCTGTTCTGCACCAACGATGACCTGGCGGTGGGTGCTCTGCTGCAGTGTCAGGCCAAGTGGATCCCGGTGCCCCAGCAGATCGCCATCGCCGGTTGCAACGCTCTCGACATCGGCCACGCCATGACCCCCAAACTGGCCAGTATCGCCACCCCGCGGGAAGCGATCGGTCGGGAGGCGGCCACCATGCTGCTGGCTCGTCTCAGCGGCCAATCCCAACCCGACACCCGCAAGGATATCGGCTTCTCCCTCTATGTCGGGGAGAGTCTGGGGTAATCCCTTCCCTCACCCACTTAAGTCACGCTGATAGCAAACAGGCCACCCGAGGGTGGCCTGTTTGGTTTTCGGCACAACTGATGCTTAGCGTTTTACCAGCTCAACCGCTTCGCGGGAGAGGCGGGTCACCTCTTCCCAGTTGCCGCTCTTGACCGCATCGGCCGGCAGCATCCAGGAGCCGCCGACAGTGGCCACGCATTTGAGCGCCAGATAGTCGGCCACGTTTTTCGGGCCGATACCGCCGGTCGGGCAGAACTTCACCTGGGGCAGCGGCGCGGCAATGGCGGAGAGCGCCTTGGTGCCGCCGTTCGCTTCGGCCGGGAAGAACTTCAGGTGGTCATAGCCCGCTTCCAGCGCCTGCATCACTTCAGACGGAGTTGCCACACCCGGGATCAGCGGCGCGGTGCTCTTGGCCGCGTGAGCCAGCAGGGCCGGCGTCATCCCCGGGGAGATGACGAAGCGGGCACCGGCGGCAACGGCTGCGTCAAACTGCTCGCAGTTGAGCACGGTACCAGCACCGACCATGGCATCCGGCATCGCCTTGGCAATGAGGGCGATGGCATCGAGCGCCACCGGGGTGCGCAGGGTGATTTCGAAGACAGAGATGCCGCCGTCGAGCAGCGCCTTGGCCATCGGCAGGGCTTGATCCAGCTCGTTGATAACCATCACGGGTACCAGCGGGGAGGCGGCAAACACCTCGGCCGGGGTCACTTTCCAGTTCTGCATAGCTCTTCCTTAGTCAAAGATGGTGGCGCCACACTCGGCGCTCGATACCGCGCGACGCATCACGCTGAACAGTTCACGGCCCCACCCCTCTTGTTCCAGAGTGAGGTCAATCTCGGCCTGGGTACGGCCACTCAAATCGGTCAGGCAGTCGAGGCTGCCGTTTACCGCATCAACCCGCAGCAGATCGCCGTCGGCCAGCAGGCCAATGGCCCCGCCGTGCAGCGCTTCCGGGGTGACGTGGATGGCGGCTGGGATCTTGCCGGAGGCACCGGAGAGACGGCCATCGGTGACCAGCGCCACCTTGTAACCCGCCTTCTGCAGGTTGCCGAGCACCGGCATCAGCTTGTGCAGCTCCGGCATACCGTTGGCGGCCGGTCCATTGTGGCGCACCACGATCACGGCATCCTGATTGAGATCGCCCGCCTTGTAGGCCGCTTCCACCGCATGCTGGGAGGAGAAGACCCGCGCTGGGGCTTCAATCACCCGATACTCGGGAGCCACGGCGGAGACCTTGACCACGGCGCGGCCCAGATTGCCCGCCAGCAGCTTGGTGCCGCCGGTGGCCTGGAACACGCTGCCGGAAGGTGAAAGCACGCTCGCATCGCCGCTCTCGCCCACCGGCTGCCATACCAGCTGGCCATCGACCAGTGCCGGACGGCTGAGGTAATCCTGCATCTCGCCAAAGACTGGAGTGGCGTCCATGTGGATCAGCCCCTCTTGCGCCAGACGGCGCATCAGGCCGGGCACGCCGCCTGCTTGTTCGAAGGCGTTCACGTCGGCCGGGCCGTTCGGATACATGCGAACCAGCAGCGGCACCACATCGGAGAGATCGCTGATGTCATCCCAGGTCAGCACCAGACCGGCGGCGCGGGCCAGCGCCACCATGTGGATGCTGTGGTTGGTACTGCCGCCGGAGGCGAGCAGGGCCACCAGTCCGTTGACCAGCGAGCGCTCGTCCAGCACCTCGCTCAGGGGGCGATAGGCCGGGGAACCCGGGATCATGGCGCTGATACGGCGGGCCGCCTCAATGGTCAGGGCATGGCGCAGCTCGCTATGCGGGTGCACAAAGGCGGAGCCCGGCAGCATCAGGCCCATGGCCTCGAATACCAGCTGGTTGGTGTTGGCGGTGCCGTAGAAGGTGCAGGTGCCCGCCGCATGGTAGGCGCCGCACTCCATCTCCAGCAGGGCATCGCGACCCACTTCACCGGCGGCGTACTTCTGACGCACCTTCACCTTCTCGTCGTTGCTGATGCCGCTCGCCATCGGGCCGGCAGGCACAAATGCAGTCGGCAGGTGAGCGTGGGAGAGGGCCCCCATGATCTGGCCCGGAGCGATCTTGTCGCAGATGCCGAGCAGCAGGGTGGCGTCGAAGGTGTTGTGAGAGAGCGACAGCGCGGTCGCCTGGGCGATCAGGTCGCGGGAGAAGAGGGACATGTCCATCCCCGGCTGCCCCTGGGTTACGCCATCGCACATGGCGGGCACGCCGCCGGCGACCTGAGCACTGTGGCCCAGTTCGGCCAGCGCGCCCTTGATGATATCCGGATAGCCCTGATAGGGCTGATGGGCACTCAGCATGTCGTTGTAGGCGGTGACGATACCGACGTTGGCACGGGTCATGTCGAGGATGCGACCCTTCTCGTCACTGCTGCAGGCGGCCACGGCGTGGGCCAGGTTGCCGCAGGCCAGTGCGGCGCGGGTCTTGCCTTGCTCGGCCTGACGCTGGATGCGGGCCATAAAGGCCTGACGGCGGGCGGCACTGCGCTCGCGGATGCGGGCAGTGACGTCGGAAATTACCTTATGAATCATTGGGCTTGCTCCAATGCTGTGACGGCGCGGTCAACCACCTGTTCGAAGGTGCCGTCTATATCAATGTGGAATACACCGGCTTCGCCATCCGGGCGCTCCAGAGTATCGAACTGACTTTGTACCATGCTTTCACGCATGAAGTGGCCCTTGCGGGCACGCATCCGCTCGAGGATCAGCGGCTGGCTGCCATCGAGGAAAATGAAGCTGACCGACTCGTTGCCTTCGCGGATCTGGTCGCGGTACTTCTTTTTGAGGGCGGAACAGACAATGATGCCGGTCTCGTTCTTCTGCTCGAGACTGTAGGCGGCGTCGCGGATCCGCTCCAGCCAGGGGGCACGATCCTCATCGTTGAGGGGGTTGCCGCCAGCCATCTTCTGGATGTTGGCCTTGGGGTGCAGGTCATCACCATCGATAAACTTGGCGCCCAGCGCTTCGGCCACTTTCAGACCCACGCTGGATTTGCCGCTACCACACACACCCATCACGATAATGCACTTACCCGCCATAATTTGACCTCTGTCCCACTTTTCAAAAAACCAGCTGTTGATGGGTTCTAATCTAACACGTTACCGGTAACATGTTACCGGTAACGATTGAAAATGTGAAGTCTGCCACAGACTGAGCAAACCCATAGTCACCTGGGCATATGATGTTGAGCCCTTGCCATAAATCTAAATAAATCATAAAGATATGGTTTGCCGACGGATCGGCAAGGTGTCACGACTGAACTTGGAAAAAGGAACGCATAACAATGTCTGACCTCTCCCTGATCATGACAGCCGCCGGCTCGATTGTGCTGCTGCTCTTCCTGGTGATGAAGGCCCGGCTCCACGCCGTGGTAGCCCTGATCCTGGTCTCCATGGTGGCGGGTCTCGCCGCTGGCATGAACCCGGCCGATATCGCCAACACCATCCAGAAAGGGATGGGTGGCACCCTCGGTTTCGTCGCCGTGGTGGTGGCGCTGGGCGCCATGTTCGGCAAGGTGATGGAAGTGACCGGTGCCCTCGACCGGGTAGCCCACACCCTGCTCGGCAAGTTCGGCGTAAAGCGCGCCAACTGGGCCATGGCACTGACCGGCTTTGTCTGCGCCCTGCCGCTCTTCTTTGACGTGGCCGTGGTGCTGCTGATCGGCGTCGCCTTCGCCATCGTCCGTCGTGGTGGCGGCAGCGTGGTGAAGATTGGTATCGCCCTGCTGGCGGGTATCGCCACTTGCCAGGCCTTCCTTATTCCGGCGCCGGGCCCGATTCTGGTGGCTTCCCAGCTGGGTGCCGACTTCGGCTACATGATCCTGTTCGGCCTGATCGCCGCCGTGCCGGCGCTGATCCTGGCGGGCCCGCTGTTCGGTGACTTCATCAGCAAGATCGTCGATGTGCCGCTGCCTGCCGATGCCCAGAACAGTGTCCACGATGACAGCAAATCCCTGCCTTCCTTCGGGCTGGCCATGGGCCTCATCGGTTTGCCTCTGCTGCTGATCGGCCTCAAGACCATCGTCGGTCGCTTCGTCGAGGCGGGCTCCACCCTGCACAACTGGCTGGAGTTCATCGGTCACCCCTTCACCGCCATCATGGTCGCCTGTCTGGCCGCCTTCTATCTGCTGGGTATTCGCCGCGGCATGTCCCGTGACGAGGTGATGAGCGTCTGCAACAGCGCCATCCAGCCTGCCGGTGTCATCATTCTGGTGACCGGTGCCGGTGGCGTCTTCAAGCAGGTACTGGTTGATTCCGGTGTGGGTGCTGCCCTTGGCAACATGCTGGCCGATTCCGGTCTACCCATAGTCGCGCTGGCCTTCATTCTGGCCGCTGCGGTGCGGGTGATTCAGGGCTCTGCCACCGTCGCCATGCTGACCGCCTGCGGTCTGGTGCTGCCGATGCTGGAGCCGCTCGGCCTGAACGGTGCCCAACTGGCTGCCGTCACCATCGCCATCGGCGGCGGTGCCATCGTGCTCTCCCACGTCAACGACTCCGGTTTCTGGCTGGCGAACCGCTACCTCGGCCTGACCGAGAAGCAGACCCTGCAGACCTGGACCGTGATGGAAACCATCATCGGCACCACTGGCGGCGTGATGGCGATGATCATCTACAGCTTCCTCTGACAAGGGCTAAATGCTGACAAAAAGGCCTCACTCGTGAGGCCTTTTTCATCTTTCTGATGATTCTTTCTTTGGCTGAGAGGGCGAGATTGCTAGAATCGCCTATTCATCGCTCCGAGTGGAACGCTTAACCCCGTGATTTCAGGTTTATCTATGCATTCATCGGCCCATTATCGACAACTGCTGGCGCGCCTGCCCCAGATCGCCGTCGCAGCGGATCAGTTTGAAGTGCTCTACAGCGCCCAGGATTTCAAACGCCGCATTCTTGCGCTTATCGCCAGTGCCACCCGGCGCATCTATCTGGTCGCGCTCTATCTGCAGGATGACGAAGCAGGCCGGGAGATCCTCTCCGCCCTCTACGCCGCCAAGCAGCGCAATCCGGCCCTCGACATCAAGCTGTTTGTCGACTTCCACCGTGCCCAGCGCGGCCTGATCGGCAAAGGCAAGCAGGGCGGCAACCACCTGATGTATCAGGCCGTGGCTGCCGAACACGAGCACCAGATCGAAATCTACGGCGTGCCGGTCAAAGGGCGCGAGCTGCTCGGCGTGCTGCACCTCAAGGGCTTCATCTTTGATGATGTGGTGCTCTACTCCGGTGCCAGCCTCAACGACATCTACCTGCACCAGCAGGATCGCTACCGCTTCGATCGCTATCACCAGATCACCAGCCCGGAGCTGGCCCGCAGCATGGTCAACTATGTGGATGACCTGTTCGTGAAGAGCGACGCGGTGCAGCGACTGGATCACAGCGATATCCCCAGCGCCAAACAGCTGAAGGGGCCGATCCGCCGCTTCAAGCAGAACCTGCGCCAGAGCCAGTACCGCTTCAGCACCATGCCGGTCAACACTCAGGAAGTGGCTGTCACCCCCATGGTGGGTCTGGGCAAGCGCAACAATCAGCTCAACCTGATGATCCGCAATCTGGTGCGCGCCACCGAGCGGGAGATCTTCATCTGCACCCCTTACTTCAACCCGCCCAAGGAGTTGAGCAAGGATATCGAGGATCTGCTGCAGCGCGGCTGCAAGGTGACCATCGTAGTGGGCGACAAGACCGCCAACGACTTCTTCATTCCGCCGGAAGAGAAGTTCTCCACCATCGGTGGCCTGCCCTATCTCTACGAGACCAACCTGCGCAAGTTTGCCGAGCGCAACCAGCGCCACATCGACGACGGTTGCCTCAACCTGATGCTCTGGTGTTGCGAGCGCAACTCCTACCATCTCAAGGGGATCTTCGTGGATGACGAGTGGGCCCTGCTCACCGGCAACAACCTCAACCCCCGCGCCTGGGCGCTGGATCTGGAGAACGGCCTGCTGGTACACGATCGTCGCCACCTGCTGCGCCCTCAGTTCAACGCGGAGCGGGATAACATCCTGACCAACACCAAGCGGATCAGCCACTTCGATCAGGTGGAACAGATCCAGGACTACCCGGAACAGGTGCGCAAGCTGCTGGGACGGATCCACCGGGTTAAGGCCCACCTGCTGCTCAAGCGCATCATCTGACCCTGGGCGCCATGCGCCCGCACCTTGCCTGTTGGCAGCCACACAAAGGCCTCCCGTTTTCGGCAGGCCTTTGTTATATCCGCCGTTTCCCCCGCCTTGGCGGCCCTGCCAGCAGCAACTCGGCTTGCATCGGCCCCTCAACAACCCCTATCATCTGGACATATTTACAGTGTTTTCGGGCATCTAATTGATGAAATTGGATAAAATTCCTCTCGATAGCCTCAAGGGTGTCGGCAGCAAGATGCTGGAGAAGCTCGAGCGGCTGGGGCTGGCCACGGTACAGGATCTGCTGTTCCACCTTCCCCTGCGCTACGAGGACCGCACCCAGGTGTGGCCCATCGGCGATCTGCCGCCCGGCCTGCACGGCGCCGTCGAGGGCGAAATCCAGGACACTCAGCTGGTGATGGGGCGCCGCCGCATGATGGTCTGTCGCATCAGCGATGGTACCGGCACCCTCACCCTGCGCTTCTTCAACTTCACCGCCGCCCAGAAAAACAGTCTGGCGGCGGGCCGTCTGCTCCGCTGCTTTGGCGAGGTTCGCCCCGGCAAATACGGGCTGGAGATGGCCCATCCCGAGTACAAGCTGCTCGGCGAGGAGCAGGCCGGCCAGACCGAAGAGGCGCTCACCCCCGTCTACCCGACTACCGAAGGGCTGCGCCAGCTCACCCTGCGCAACCTCACCGATCAGGCGCTGGCCCAGCTTGACCTCTATGGCGTGGAGGAGCTGCTGCCCGCCGGCCTCTATCCCCAGCAGATTGAGCTGTCCGCCGCCCTGAAGCTGCTGCACCGCCCGCCCCCCTCAGTGGCACTGCCACTGCTGGAAAGCGGCCAACATCCGGCCCAGCAGCGACTGGTACTGGAGGAGCTACTGGCGCACAACCTCTCGGTCTTGAAGGTGCGTGCTCAGGCACAAACCCAGCTGGCCCGCGCCCTCAAACCGGCGCCCGCGCTGGTTGAACAACTGCTCGGCGCTCTGCCGTTCAAGCCCACCGGCGCCCAGAGCCGGGTGGTGGCCGAGATAAGCAAGGATCTGCAACAGAGCCACCCCATGATGCGGCTGGTACAGGGGGATGTGGGCTCCGGCAAGACCTTGGTCGCGGCGCTGGCCGCCCTGCAGGCAATCGGCAACGGCTGTCAGGTGGGGCTGATGGCGCCGACCGAGCTGCTGGCGGAACAGCACGCCATCAACTTTGCCAAGTGGCTGGAGCCGCTCGGCATCGGAGTCGGCTGGCTGGCGGGCAAACAGAAAGGCAAGGCGCGGGAAGAGTCGCTGGCCGCGATCAAAGATGGCAGCGTCAAGATGGTGGTGGGCACCCACGCCATCTTTCAGGAGCAGGTGGTGTTCCAGCGTCTGGCGCTGGTCATCATCGATGAACAGCACAGATTCGGGGTGCATCAGCGCCTCGCCCTGCGCGAGAAAGGGGAGCGGGAAGGGGTGCATCCCCATCAGCTCATCATGACCGCTACCCCCATCCCCCGCACCCTGGCGATGACCGCCTATGCCGACCTCGACACCTCGGTCATCGACGAACTGCCGCCGGGCCGAACCCCCATCACCACAGTGGCGCTGCCCGACAGCCGTCGCGGCGACGTGATCGAGCGGGTCAAGCTCGCCTGCACCGAGGGCAAGCAGGCCTACTGGGTCTGCACCCTGATCGAGGAGTCGGAGGTGCTGGAGTGCCAGGCCGCCGAGGATACAGCCGCCGAACTGCAAAACCTGCTGCCGGGGCTGCATATCGGGCTGGTGCACGGCCGGATGCGCCCGGTCGAGAAACAGCGGGTGATGGAGGAGTTCAAGGCAGGCATACTGCAACTGCTGGTCGCCACCACCGTCATCGAGGTGGGGGTGGACGTGCCCAACGCCAGCCTGATGATCATCGAGAACCCGGAACGTCTCGGGCTGGCGCAGCTGCACCAGCTGCGCGGCCGGGTTGGCCGGGGCGCGGTAGCCTCTCACTGCGTGCTGCTCTATCATGCCCCCTTGTCCAAGACGGCCCAGAGCCGGCTCGGGGTGCTGCGGGAGACCAACGATGGCTTCCTCATCGCCCAGCGCGATCTGGAACTGCGCGGCCCGGGGGAACTGCTCGGCACCCGCCAGACCGGTCTGGCCGATCTCAAGATCGCCGATCTGGTGCGGGATCAGCCGCTTATTCCGCAGGTACAAAAAATGGCGCGCTTCCTGATGGATAGGCACCCAAGCCATGTCGAACCCTTGATACGACGCTGGCTCGGCTTACGGGATCACTATTCCAATGCCTGATCGAGGTAGATGCAGAAGATGGGCACATCTCCTTATGGATAGGCACCCGAGTCATGTCCAACCCTTGATTCGGCGTTGGCTCGGTCTGCGAGACCACTACTCAAACGCCTGACAACACACCCCAAAACAGGAGGAAAGCAACCATGAATTCCTGGCTACGCGGCCTGCTCTACACCTTCGCCTTCCTGCTGCTGTTTGTCTGGGTTGCCCTCGGCCTGTTCGACGCCGAGCGCGCCAAAGGCCCCATCGCCAGCTGGATCAGCCAGCAGACCGGCGTGCCGGTCACCATAGGACGGCTGGTATTCAACCCACTTCACCCCTACACCCTGCTGGCAGAGCAGGTACGCTACGGCGATGCGGTCTCCCTCGACAAGATCTATCTGGAGATCGAGAGCATCGACTGGCTGAGCCGCGACGTGCGCATCGCCCATCTCGATCTCATTCGTCCCGCCATCAAGCTGCCGCTGCCCAACCAGCTGCCAAGCCTGCCGGTGCACTCCCTCACCATCAGTGACAGCACCATAGACAGGCTCAGTCTGGAAAGCCCCGAGCTGACCCTGCGCGGTCTCAACGCCACCCTGAGTGACTGGGAGCTGATCGACCCGAAACGGCAGCCACAGGCTAACCTGAGCCTCAATATCGGCCAGCTGGAGACTCCGCAGTTCACCTTCGCCCGTCTCAACCTGCAAGGACGGCTGGAAGGAGAAGTGCTGCGCACCGACAAGCTGGTGACCAACCTGTTCGACGGTCTGCTGGAGACCGGCATGGTGCTGGACTGGCCCGCCCGCACCCTGCAACTGCATGACCTCAAGGCGCGCGGCATGCGGGTGGAGCTGGGGGATCTGACACAACAAGGCTTCCCGCAGCGCTTCCCGCTGCAAAGCGTGTCGCTGGATCGCGGCCAGCTGGACGGCGTCAGCCTCAACGACATCAATCAGGAGCTCTCCTTCAACAACTTCAGCGGCCAGCTCACCGCCTTCAACTGGCAGGCGGGCAACCAGCCCACCGGCTATCTGAGCGGCACCCTGGGGGACATGGGCCGTGGCCTGTTCCAGCTGGAGGAGATCAAGGGCAAGCTCGCCTTCTCGCCCCAGCAGATCGACGGCGAACTGCAGGGCAAGGCCTATGAAGGGGAGTTCAATGTCGAGCTCTCCCTCGATACCCAGCAGCAGAAGCTGACCCTGAAAGACGTGGCGCTAAGCGGCATGGATATCAGCCTGCCGCAGGGTTGGTGGCAGGATTGGCAGAGCTGGCGCCCGCAGCAGGTCGATATCCGCAAGCTGGCGTTCGACAAGCTCAAGGTGCTCTCCTTCGACGATACCCTGCCCCTGTCGCTGACCGGCTGGCAGCTCTATCTGAGCGATCTCGCCCTGCGCGATAACCAGCCAGGCCCGCTGCTAGGCCGTGCCCGTATCGAGAGCAAATGGTTCGAGCTGGTGTGGGATGGCCTCAGCGCCCGCAACGGCGAGCTGGATGGGGAGCTGACCCCCAGCTCATGGCAACTGGGCAAACTCACCAGCTCGCTGCCGGATGAGGGCACTCTCAGCCTGAGTGGCCAGTGGGGCCGCGAACCGGGCCAGAACAGCCGCCTCCAACTGCAGGCGACCAAGCTGGATCTGCAGCAATGGGGCAAGATATTCCACTTCCCTGTCTCGTTCGCTGGCAAGGCGGACGTGAGCGCCGACCTGCAAGCCGAACACGGCAAAACGGCGGGCGAGTGGCGCCAGACCCTGCAGGGCAGCTTTGCCCTCGATGCCGACGAGCCGTTCTGGGACAAAGTAAAGATAGATCCGCTGCTGGATGAGTGGTTCAAGGGCGCGACCCCGCCCACCCTGACGCCGGATCAGCTGTGGCAGGCGATGCAGGAGGGTGACACCCCCTTCTACCGCATCAAGCTGCAGGGCAAGATCGACAAGGGGCAACTACAAGTCGAGCAGGCTGGCGCCTCCACCATCACTCATCTGCTGGCGCTGCAAGGGGGGATCGATCTGGTCAACGAGCAGTGGCAGCTCGATCTGGGGATCCTCAACGGCAACCGCTGCGCCGAGCTGCTCGGCCAGTGGCGCGGGCCGCTGACGGAACCCACACTGGCCTGGAGCTTCCCGCAGAAGCAGGACGCCTGCGGCTGGGAAGTGGGAGTACGCTATCCGCCGCAAGGCAACAGCGCCCCGCTCTGGCGACCGGCTCCCGCACCGAAAGCCCAAAACCAGGCACAAGTGCAGACCCAAGCCGGGCAGACAAGCGACAGCCTGCAAGGGTAAAAACAGACAAGGCCTCATGATGAGGCCTTGTTGTTTGATGGGGAAACGGCGCGGTTACTGGCCCGGACGGCGGGGCGGCTGCACCACGTAGTGACCGAGGAACTCCGCCGCCAGCTTGCTGCCACTGAACAGCTGGATCTTGAGGCTGAAGGTGGCAGGCTCCCCCCGTTTGAGCGGCTGCAGCACGGCAGGCATCCCCTCGCGGGCCACCCGCGCCTCGGGCTCCTCATCGACCGGGCCATGATATTTGATGGAGCTCTCGGCCAGCACCGGCTCGCCCACCAGCCCCTCCTCTTTAAGCTGCAACCAGATCAACCCCCAGCCTGCCAGCACGCACTGGCTGTAGACACTGCCGGCAAACATGCTGCCATGCACGTTGAAGTTGGCCGCCAGATTGGCCTTGAGGTGGAAAGTCTGGCCATCGTAGTGGCTGATGTGCATCCCCATCTTCTCGCTGATGGGCACCCCGCGTGACCAGCGGGTGGTGAGATCCTGACACCACTCCGGCCGATACTGGATAGTCTGCAACGGGCTCAGGGATTTGATCATCTGGCGATGGGGAATCCGGCCAAAGGAGACGGGGCCGCCCCCCACTTCGAGAAAGCCGCACTTGCGATAGAACTCCACCGCCTCCTGACGGGCGTTCATCACTAGTCGCTTCACCTTCTCGCTGCGGGCCAGCTCCTCGAGATCCTCCACCATTCGGGCGCCCAGCCCTTGGCCGCGATATTCGGGACGCAGCGCCATAAAGCGGATCTGCGCCTCGTCGCCGCCGATAAAGAGGCGGCCCACAGCGATGGGAGTACCATCGGGAGCCAACATCAGACGGTGAATGGCGACCGTATCGTATTCGTCCCGCTCGGAACCGACGGGCAGATTGAAGGGCTTACGCAGAAGCTCCCAGCGCAACTGGTAGTAGGCATCCAGCTCGGCTGCCGTTTGAGGGGTGACTACCCGATACATAAAGCGATCCTTGAGTTTGCGCCGACTAGCAGATGGAAGGGCTTACACAGACGTTTCCAGCGCAGCTTGCAGTAAGTACCCAGCTCGGCGACTGTCTGAGGGGTGACTACCCGGTACATAGTTTCATCCTTGAGTTACACTGGTCGGAAACCATCTTGCCGTGCAAATTCATGGACTTCAATCTGCAAGCGTACCAAGCCGATCACTTGTTGCACCTCAGCGTCAAACCCCTGCGCCGCCTCACGGTACAGGAAAATGACCAGCACCGCTGGCTGGAGATAGATGGCGTGGTGCAATCCGCCATGTCGCTCGCCGACCCCGCGACCCTCTGTCTGCCCCATCAGCGGGTCATCGCCTGCCTGCTACCGGAGCGGGCTGAGCAAATCCTCGAACTGGGGCTGGGTGGCGGCGATCTCACCCGCCATCTGAGTCAGCGCTGGCCCGATGCTCGCCACGAGTGCGTTGACCTCGACGAAGAGGTGCTGACCGTTTATCAGCAGTTTTTCCAGCATCAGGCGCACGATGGGCAAGCCGTTCCGACACTCCATCAGGCCGATGCCCTCGCCTTTCTCGAGCAGAGCGAGCAGCAGTACGACCTCATCCTGCTCGATCTCTTCAGTCAGGATGGCAACCCGCTGCTGCTGTTTCAGGAGCGGCTCTACCGGGCGCTGGCTCCCCGCCTCTGCGGCACCCTGGTGATCAACCTGCTGCCGCGAACAGAACTGGAGCTAACCCACGCCCTGACACTGATAGAACAGTGGATTGGCCCCGCTACCCCCTATCCGGTTGCGGGGCTTATCAACGTGATCGTCCACGTCACACCGCGGGACGAGACATCCTCAGACCTGTAGCCAGAAGGTAACCGGGCCGTCGTTGACCAGCGCCACCTTCATGTCGGCGGCAAAACGCCCGGTTGCGGTCGGGATGCCGCTGGCAGCAGCCTTCGCCACGAAGTAGTCATAGAGGCGTTCGGCCTCGCTCGGGTGGGCACCGCAGGAGAAGCTGGGGCGCATCCCGCTCTTGGTATCGGCCGCCAGGGTAAACTGGGAGACCACCAGCAGGCTGCCGCCGACCTGACCGACATTGAGGTTCATCTTGCCATTCTCGTCACTGAAGACCCGATAGCCGCTCACCTTGTGCAGCAGTTTGTCGGCCTTGGCCTCGTCATCCCCCTGCTCTACTCCGAGCAGTACCAGCAATCCCTGACCGATGGCGCCGGTCACCTCCCCCTCGACAGTCACGCTGGCCTCGCTGACCCGCTGAATCAGTGCAATCACATCCCTCTCCTCTCAAAACAGAACGACCGCCCCGGCTCGATTGCAGGGGCGGTCGTCGATGCTACCAATAAACCGGTGGCCAAGGCGATGGCTTAGCCAAGCTCCTCGCTCGCCGGCTTCTCGTACTCACCGAGGCAGGCTGTGGTCTCCGCACCGAGCAGCACCACCAGCCAACTTAAATAGACCCAGACAAACAGAATCGGGATGGTGGCCAGCGCACCGTAGATGGCCTGATAGGAGGGGAAGTTGGTGATATAGATGGCAAAGCCGCGCTTGGCCAGCTCGAACAGGGTCGCCGCTACCAGCGCACCGATAAAGGCGTGGATCAGCCGCACCTTGCAGTTCGGCACCACGGTATAGACCAGCAGGAAGGTGAGCACCGAGAAGAGGAACGGCAAACCGCGCAACAGCAGATAACCGATGCCGAACAGGCTCTCGGCGCCAAACAGCCGCAGCGAGAAGATATAGGAGGAGATGGCGATACTGGCCCCGATAAGCACAGGCCCCAGGGTCAGGATCATCCAGTACATGGCAAAGGCCTGCGCCAGCGGGCGGCCCTGGGTCGAGCGCCAGATGTAGTTGAGGTTCTTGTCGATGGCGGAGATCAGCATCAACGCCACCACCACCAGCGCCCCAATCCCCACAGCAGTGGTGTTGGTGGCATTGGCGACGAAGCCGTCGATGTACTCCTTGAGCATATCGCCCGCGGTCGGCACGAAGTTGTGGTAGACGAACTGCTCCATCGCCTGCTTGAGGCTCTGGAACACCGGGAAGGCGGACATCATGCCAAAGACCACGGCGATCATCGGCACCAGTGAAAGCAGGGTGACATAGGCCAGATAACCGGCGGTAACCGTCAATCTGTCCTGCTGGAAACGGCCCCAGACAAACTGGGCAAAGTGGCGACCATCATGGCGCAAGAAGGAGAGGGCGTGGGCCAAACGGCCGCTGACAGGCTGCTGCATCTTGATTCTCGTTAGCGTCATAGTGGCAATATTGTGTCAGAGGAGAGCGCTGTTTGACCACCTTTGAACCCGATTTGCCTCCATATGCCCCAACCTGTTACCCGGGTTACGCCTCCGACTGTCGCCAGAAGCAGAGATAAAAACGGCCCCGATAAAGGGGCCGTTTGCAATGCCGGATTACAGCATGTAGTCCGCAGGCAGCTCGATGCGGGCGACGCCGGAGGCCACCGCCGCCAGCGCCACGGCGCGGGCAACCCGCGGCAGCAGACGGGCATCCATCGGCTTGGGAATGACGTAATCCTTGCCGAAGGCGAGCTCGCTAACCCCGGCGGCGGTCAGCACCTCGGCTGGCACCGGCTCCTTGGCCAGCGCGCGGATCGCCTCGACCGCAGCAATCTTCATGGCATCGTTGATGCGGCTGGCACGGGCGTCGAGGGCACCGCGGAAGATGAAGGGGAAGCAGAGCACGTTGTTGATCTGGTTCGGGTAGTCGGAGCGACCGGTGCCCATGATGAGGTCGCTGCGCACCCCGTGGGCCAGCGCCGGCTTGATCTCCGGGTCCGGGTTGGAGCAGGCGAAGATCACCGGATTGGGCGCCATCAGGGCGACCGCCTCGGCGGGCAGCACATCGGGGCCGGAAACACCGACAAACACATCCGCCCCTTCGATGACATCCATCAAGGTGCGCAGCGGGGTCTCGTTGGCGAAGCGCTGCTTGTACTTGTTGAGATCGCTGCGGCCGGTATGGATGACACCCTGACGATCCAGCATGAAGATGTTGTGCGCCCTGGCGCCACACTTGATCAGCAGATCCATGCAGGCGGTGGCGGCAGCCCCCGCTCCCATGCAGACGATGCGGCTGTCGCTGATCTGCTTGCCCTGCACTTCCAGCGCGTTGAGCAGCCCGGCGGCGGTGACGATGGCGGTGCCGTGCTGGTCATCATGGAACACCGGAATATCGCAGCGCTCGATCAACGCCTGCTCGATCTCGAAGCACTCAGGTGCCTTGATATCTTCCAGATTGATGCCGCCGAAGGTATCGGCGATAGCCGCCACCGTGTCGATGAACTGCTGGCTGGTCTCGTGCTTCACCTCGATGTCGATGGCGTCGATACCGGCGAAGCGCTTGAACAACAGGGCCTTGCCCTCCATCACCGGCTTGGAGGCCAGCGGCCCCAGATTACCCAGCCCCAGAATAGCGGTGCCGTTGGAGATGACGGCCACCAGATTGCCCTTGCCGGTATAGCGATAGGCATCGGCCGGGTTGGCGGCGATCTCGCGCACCGGCTCGGCAACACCCGGGCTGTAGGCCAGCGCCAGATCACGGGCGGTTTCGGCAGGCTTGGTCAGGGCGATGGCAATTTTGCCCGGTACGGGCTGGGCGTGGTAATCGAGTGCTTCTTGACGCAGATCGGACATGGGGGACCCCGATGTGGTTGGTGCAAATGAGGTGCCGACAGGGGGCACGCAGAAGGGCGGGGATCATAAAAGAAAGCGGTGGGCATGCCCAGCAGATCATGCTGCCATCAGCCAGATCAGACCAGTTATTTCAGCACCTTACCCCACCCACACATACCACTTTAGTTATAGATTCTGCCGCATGGGATGAAAATGGAGCAAAAAGGGCGGCAAGTTGGCCTTGCCGCCCTTTCTGTCAGTGCTGTAGACCTGACTCAGTTGCCCAGATAGACCGGCAACAGATTTGCCATCGACAGGAAGTGGAACAGCGCGGTCGCCAATCCGAACAGGATCAGCAGCCAGGCCATCAGCTTGCCGCCGGGGGTGACGAAGTGGGGTGTCACTTCGCCCCGCTCGGCCCGCGCCCGGGTGCGCAGCACCAGCAATGCCGGGATGATGCAGGTCCAGATGGTGGCGGCGGCACCGGCATAGCCGATGGCCAGCAGGAAGCCGAACGGGAAGAGCAGGGAGAGCACCAACGGCGGCAGGAAGGTGACCGCCCAGGTCTTGCAGCGACCGGCGCGGCTGTTGTCGAACTTGAACAGATCAGCCAGATAGTCGAACACCCCGAGCCCCACCCCGATAAAGGAGGAGAGAATGGCCGCCATGGAGAAGCCGTTGATGGCGCTGGCCACCTTCTCCGATTCGATCACCCCTGAAAGCGCGGATAGCAGCACACTCACGTCACCCCCCTTGGCAATCACGGGAGCAAAATCCTGACGGGGCAGGTTGCCGAAGATCCCCAACAGCCAGAGTACGTAGAGCGCCAGCGCGATCAGGGTTCCCCCCAGAATGGCCCATCTGGCCTGCTGCTCGTTCTGGTAGTAGGCACGCAGGGAGGCCACCGAGTGGTGATAACCAAACGAGGTGAGCGCCACCGGCAGCATCGCCATGGCATAGGGGGCGTAGCGACTCTCGCTGCCCGCCAGATCGAGCAGGGTCGGCAGCTTGATACTGCCGAGCAGCCCGGCCACACCGAGGGCGAAGCTGAGGATCATGAAGGCGATCAGCACCACAGAGATGCGGTCAACGGCGCGAGTCGAGTGCCACACCACCGCAGAGAAGAGCGCCACAAACAGCACGGATGCAAGCTTGCTGTCGATCCCCAGTATCCCCTGCAGGATGGCACCGGAGGAGGTGATATAGGCGTAGAGCAGAATGCCGCCAACAAAGTAGACCGAGAGGTTGTTGAGGAGATTGAGCTTCTCCCCCAGCAGCTCGCGAGTCACGGTATTGAAGGAGACCCGCATGTCGTGGTGCTGGAAGGATTCCAGCAACATCCAGCCTGAGAGGGTCATCATCACCATGGTGACGGTCAGTGCCAACACCGACCAGAGGGTCCAGGCCCCCGCCCCCGAACTCGGCAGACCGAGCATGCCGGCTCCCACGCAGACGCTGGCAATGATGCAGGCGCCCCCCAAAATTGACGGTTTTTTCTTCATAATTCCTTCTTTTTCTGACTGATTATCTATCCGCGGTAAACAAGACCGCGGCATGATGCCAGCCTTTGCCATGAGGCGACTACCACTATCTGCCATAACCGGGCATGGCCGCCGCATAAAAAGTGCCCCGAACGGGGCACTCTATCAGCGGGAATGATGTGAAGAGGGTTAATCCATCACCGGGATACCTGCCCTCACCTCGGCCTGACGGGCGATGGCCTCGGTCATGCCCTGAAAGATAAAGAGGTGGAACGGCAGCATGGCGAGCCAGTAGGCCAGCCCCCAGGCGCCCTGCGGGTGCCAGTGAGCGGTGACCCGGATGCGGGTCAACCCGGACTCCTCCGGCAGGATGTTGAACTCCAGCCGCCCGACGCCCGGGGCCTTCATGTTGAACAAGAGATCGAGCCTGCGCCCCTCATCCACACCGAGGATCTGCCAGGAGTCGAGCATATCCCCCTTCACGAAACGATCCGGATTGGTGCGGCCACGGGTGCGGGCCGGGCCACCGATCAGATGATCCATCCATTCGCGCACCACCCACAGCTCGTTCATGTAGAAGTAGCGCTGCTCCCCCCCCAACTGCTGCAACACCTGCCACACCACCTCGGGAGAGGCGAGGCAGATGGCCTCGCCGCTGGCGGTGCGATCGTAAAAACCATATTCGGGATGGCGCCAGCGCAGGCCGAGGGGGGTCTCCTGCCCCTGCTGTTCGGCACCCAGCTTCTGCTCCAGCGCCAGACTCTCCGCCAGCGCCTCGTCGAAGCTGAGCAGGGTCTGCGGCAGCAGGGCGCGCAGCGGGCCGTCATCCGCCGGAATATCGTGCTTGAGACCGCCCACCAGCGCCTTGGCCACCGGCTGCGGCACAGAAGTGACGAACTGCAGCCACCAGGCGGAGAGGCGCGGACTCAGAAACGGGATGGGAATGATGGGGCAGCGCTTGCCGATATGGGCGGCGAACTTCTGCAACTGCTGCTGATAGCTGAGCAGTTCTGGGCCGACCGCATTGAAAATGCGGCCATCCACCCCGTCGGCCTCTACCAGCCCGCCCAGATAGTGCAGCAGGTTGGACAGCGCAATCGGCGGCGTGCGCGAGCGCACCCATTTAGGCGTCACCATCATCGGCAGGTTGAACACCAGATCCCGCATCACCTCGAACGCCGCCGAACCGGGCCCGATGATGATGCCGGCGCGCAGCTCCACCGTCGGCACACCGGAGTCACGAAACAACTCGCCACAGTGGCGGCGGGAGTTGAGATGGCGGCTATTGCACTGCTCGGGCTGGATAGCCCCGAGATAGATGATGCGACGCACCCCGGCGGCACGGGCAGCGGCGGCAAAATTCTTTACCCCCTGCTGCTCCAGCCGATGAAAATCGGCCCCCGCCCCCATGGCATGCACCAGATAGAAGACGGTATCGATGCCCGCCAGCGCAGGCAGCAAGGTGATCGGCTTGAGGCTATCGGCGAGGCGAAACTCGACTCCCTCAGGCAAGCGGCAGGGACGGCGCGCCCCGGCAATCACCTTGTAGCCCAGCGTTTGCAGGTGAGGCACCAGATAGGAACCGATATAGCCTGCCGCTCCCATCACCAGACAATTTCTCATGCAATTCTCCCTATCCTTACCGATGCCGCTTGTCAGCCAGAGTGCGCCGCGCTACCTGAAAATGTTCAGCTACAGCGCCACCATCCAGTCTCTTGCCATCCTGCCACGCCACCACCTTGCAACCTAGTACTAACCACCTCTCTGATTAGTCCGATTTGGTGTTAAGCCCTGCTCATTGACTGGTCGATAACTGACCAGATGTATAGCGCCGAGGGCGAACGTATGCGCATCGATCACTACGACCTCCAGGGGGAGGTGCAATACCGGCAACAACAGGCCCAGAGCCGCAAGGTGCGCAACCTCGGGCCAGTGCCACCCGTCGTCAATCCACCGGAAGGCAACAACGCGGCAGTGGCCGGCGAACGTAGCAGCACCCTGACCCTCACCAGCGCCCTGACGCTGCAAACCGCGAGGCAATCGGCCGCCAGCCAGCCAGCAGCAACACCTCCCGCCCCGCCCGCAGCGGACATCGGCAAAGAGCAGGATGGTATTCCCGACGATGGGCTGGATAACCGCCAGCGGCTGATCAAGCTGATGATCGAGGCGATGCTGGGCCACGAAATCGAGCTGCCCAAGCCGATCAAGCCCACCGAAGAGGGGGGCGAAGGGGTGACCCAAGGAGAAGCCGCAGCTCAGGCCGCCGAGCCGGATCAACTGGTGGAGGTGACAGACACCCTGCTGCAACAGGAGCAGCTCAACGTGGTGGCGTCAGCCAGCGTAGCGACTCGGGATGGTCAGACTATTCAGCTCGATCTCGGCTTTGTGCTCGACTGGCGCCAGCTGGAGGTGAGCCAGCGGCGCACCACCCTCAATGCCCTCAAGGATCCGCTGGTGCTCAGTCTGGATGGCAAGATTGCCGATCTGACCGAGGCACGGGTCACTTTCGATATCGATCAGGATGGCAAAGAGGATAGCCTACCGGGCTTGAGTGAAGGCAGCGGCTTTGTAGCGCTGGATCGCAATGGCAACGGCACCATAGACGATGGCGGCGAGTTGTTTGGCACCCACTCCGGCAATGGCTTCGGCGAGTTGGCCACCCTGGATGAGGATGGCAACGGGGTGCTGGATGAGGGGGATAGCCAGTTTTCAGCCCTGCAGTTCTGGCATCCGGAGCACGCCCCTATCGCGCTGGTAGAACTGGGGATCGGCGCCATCCTGCTGCGCCCCCTCGACACCCCCTTCAACCATCTGGGGGAGAGCGGCAATCAGGGGGTGCTGCGCCAATCCGGCCTCTATCTCACCGAACAGGGTAAAGGAGGCTGGGTGCAGCAGATCGATCTGCGGGTCTGAGCTTTTAAATAGAATCAGCAGCCCGGTCGCTGACGATAACTGCCAGCGACCGGCGCCGGTGCCATCAACTCAGCTCGGTGGGGTCGATATCCAGACTCCAGCGCACCCTTTTGGTCTCGGGCCAGCCTTCCAGCTCCTTAACCGCCCAATCCAACAGTTGGGCCAGCGGTGCCCGATTCGGCCCCTGCACCAGCAACTGCATGCGAAACTTGCCCGCTTTGCGCTCCATAAAGCCGCTGATGGGCCCCAGCACCTGAACGTGGGGATAGCGGGCGCTGCGCAGGGTATCGGCGAGGCGGGCGAGGAACAGCTGCACCTCGTCACGGCCGTTGGCCTCGGCGCGGAACAGCCCCTGATAGCTGAACGGCGGCAGCCCCAGCAGACGGCGTTCTTTCAACGCCGTATCGGCGAAGTGGCCGTAACCGTTCTGGGTCAGATCCTGCAGCAGGGCGTGCTCCGGATGGTGGCTCTGCAGCACTACCAGCCCGGGTTTGCTGGCGCGACCGGCGCGGCCCGCCACCTGGGTGTAGAGCTGGGCTAGTTTCTCGGCCGCGCGAAAATCGGCGCTGAACAGGGCGCCATCCACATCCAGCAGACCCACTAGCGTCACGTCCGGGAAGTGGTGGCCCTTGGCCAGCATCTGGGTGCCGATCAGGATCTTGTACTTGCCCGCCTTGATGTCGCCGAGATGGGTCTCCAGCTCCCCCTTGCGGCGGGTGTTGTCCCGATCGATGCGCACTACCGGATATTGCGGGAACACAGTGGTAAGCAGCTGTTCCAACTGCTCGGTGCCCACTCCCGATCCAATCAGCTCGTTGCTGCCACACTCGGGGCAGTGGTGGGGCAAGGGACGCACGCTGTCGCAGTGGTGGCAGTGCAGCCGCCGCCCGGCATGATGCCAGGTGTACCAGGCATCGCAGCGCTCGCAGGCGGCGCTCCAGCCACATTGGTGACAGATCAGAGCCGGGGCATAGCCACGGCGGTTGAGAAACAGCATCACCTGATTGCCCGCCGCCAGATGCTCCGCCATCAGCTGCTCCAACTGGGGGGATAGCCCGGCCTGCAGCCGCACGCTCTTGATATCCAGGATCACCTGACGGGCGGTCTGGGCGTTACCGGCACGGCGAGTCAGGGTGAGATGGTGATATTTGCCGGTGCGGGCGTTGTGCAATGTCTCCAGCGATGGGGTAGCCGAGCCAAGCAGGATCGGAATACCGGCACGATGGGCCCGCATCACCGCCAGATCCCGCGCGTGGTAGCGAAAACCGTCCTGCTGCTTGAAGGAGCCGTCGTGCTCCTCGTCGATGATGATGATGCCGAGGTTGTGAAACGGGGTGAACACCGCGGAGCGGGTACCGATCAGGATGGCGGCGCCGCCGTCGCGGCAGGCGAGCCAGGCGTCGAGCCGCTCCCTGTCGTTCATGGCGGAGTTCATCGCCACCACCGGCACGTTGAAGCGGCGGCGGAAGCGGTTGATGGTCTGCGGGGTGAGGCCGATCTCCGGCACCATCACCAGCGCCTGCTTGCCCGCCTTGAGCAAGGGCTCGAGGATGCTTAAATACACCTCGGTTTTGCCGGAACCTGTGATGCCATCCAGCAGAAAGGCGCCGAACTTGTCGCTCTGGCTGGTAACGGCAGAGACGGCCAACGCCTGTTCGCCATTGAGGCGCAGCCCCTCCCCCGGCTCAAAGCGGGCAGCCCAATCGCCATCGTGGCTCGGCTCCAGCGAGCGTTTCTCCAGTAGCCCCTTCTTCTCCAGCGCGGTGAGTGCGGCGCTCTGGATCTCCTCCTGTTTGAGGGCGGAGGGGGTCTGCGGCCCCTTGCGCAGCAAGGCGAGCGCTTGCTGCTGCTTGGCCGCCCGCTTGAGCTCGTTAAGGTCGATGGTCATGCCAGCCTCAGTAGCAAACCAGAACTCCAGTTCACGATAAGCGGCAGGCTCCCCCTTGCGCACCAACACCGGCAGGGCGTGCGGCAGCACCTCTCCCAACGGGTGCTGGTAGTAGCTGGCGCTCCAGTTCATCAGCGCCAGAATATCCGGCCCCAGCACCGGCGTCGCATCGAGTACGCGCTTGATGGGCTTGAGCTTGTTGCGGGGCACCTGGCTGTCAGCCGGATGATCCACCACCAGCCCGACCAGGGTCTGGGGACCGAAAGGGATCTCGACCCGGCAACCGGGGGCAGGTAACGGCAGGGGAGAGAGATAGTCGAAGTGACGGCGTAACGGTACCGGGACAGCGACACGAACCAGATCCAGCGTTTGGGAAGAATTCACCAGGGGTTGCCTATTTTTTCTGCGAAGCCACTTGCCTGATCTCAGGCATTTCCTATATTATTCGCAGCCTTTGAAACTGTGTTCAACAATCGTGTGGTGTCCGACAAGAGATCGGATGGCGACACGGCCTATTAATTGAGGTTGTCCATGAAAGCTGGTATCCATCCTGACTACGTAGCCATCACCGCCAAGTGCTCTTGCGGTAACGTCATCAACACTTTCTCTACCATCGGTAAAGATCTGAACCTGGACGTGTGCTCCGAGTGCCACCCGTTCTACACCGGCAAGCAGAAAGAAGTTTCTAGCGGCGGCCGCGTAGACAAGTTCAACAAGCGTTTCGGTGCGATGACCACCAAGAAGTAATTTTACTTCTGAAGAATTCTGAAAAAGGCGCCCATCGGGCGCCTTTTTTACGATCCCTGTTTTTCATCCTTCATGTTCCCGCAGCCAGACGCACTCGCCCCTACTGGCCAAATCCTTTGGAACGACGCAAATAGACATAGCCCTCACCCGGGCTGCCCCAACGCGGACTCCCTGCGTTGTCATAGGCGCGATCCAGCAATCTGACGCTATCGGGGCCAATCCAGATATGCTGCACCAGCGTCGTGGCACCGCCAAAATCGGTGGAGCAGTGGCCCACCCGGGTGTGACCGGCATATTCGCCGGAGGGGGTACGGGTCAACCAGATCTCGCAACCGTGGCGCAAGGAGAGCTGCTGCGGGGTCAGGCTGTCGAGCAGGGCGGGATCATGCCAGGCACCGGCAAAATCGGTGGCTCGGGGCATGGTCAGCTCTGCCATCAGGATCCGCCCGTCAGGGGCGGGTGAGAAGCGATAAATACGCTGGCGAAAGGGGCGGATGGAGCGCATGCTCAGATACTGCTCGGCATAGACCCAGCGATAGCCCTGATAGCCGGACCAGATCTCCATCAGGCGCAGCTCGGCACTGGTAAAGCGACTGTCGTAACTGGCCTGCTCCCGGCTCGTAAAGGCCCCGTTGAACCAGCTGAGTAGCGGCTCCATACCGGGCTTGAGTGGGGTAGCCTGGGGCGCCGAACCTGCCAACACCAGACAGGAACAGAGCAGCCCGAATACGGCCACCAACAACTTTGCCATCGAATCCTTCCGAATCATCATAGTGGCGGCGATTATATGAGCGAATTACCCCAATAACAGCCATTACGATCAAATCATTGCCACTCTGGTGCAAAAACCTCACAAGGATGCCAGTCTGCTCACTAAACCCGATATTTTGCCACCGCCTTGTTGAGCAGCTGGGCCTGCTCGTTGAGGCCCTCGCTGGATCTCGCATTTTCCTCCGCCATGATGCTCGACTCCTGGGCGATGTCGCGGATGTTGTTGACGTTGCGGTTCACCTCGTTGGCCACCAGACTCTGCTGTTCGATGGCTGCCGCAATCTGGGTGCTCATATCCATGATGTGGGTAACATCCTGAGTGATCTGCCCTAGCAACTCCCCTGCGGTACTGGCCTGATCCGAACTGCGGTTACCCTGCTCGCGGCAGGTCGCCATTACCTCGACGATGCTGCCGGTCTGTTTCTGCAGCGAGCTGATGATGCCGGCGATCTCCTGGGTCGATTTTTGGGTACGGATGGCCAGATTGCGCACCTCATCGGCCACTACCGCAAAGCCGCGCCCCTGATCCCCTGCCCTGGCTGCTTCGATGGCTGCGTTGAGGGCCAGCAGGTTGGTCTGCTCGGCAATACCACGGATCACGTCAAGCACGGAGCCGATGGTCTCGCTCTCTTTTTGCAGCTGGCTCACCTCGCGGGATGAGCTCTCCAGATTGTCCGCCAGCGAGCGGATCTGCTCGACAGTGTTCTCGACCGCAGTCCGCCCCTCCATCGCCTTGTTGTTGGTCGCCTGCGCATTGTTGGCCGCCTGCTCGGTGTTGCGGGCGATCTCTTCGATGGTGGAGCCCATCTCGGTGGACGCGGTCGCCACCATATCAGTCTCCTGCAGCTGGCGCGCCGCCCCTTCACTGGTGCGCTTGACGTTGGCCGAGAGGTGATCCGCCGCTTCAGTCAGGGTGTGCACGCTCTGCTTCACATCGCCGATCAGATCGCGAAACCCACCCAGCATCACGTCGAGATTGCCTGCCAGCTGGGCCATTTCATCTGCCCCGCGCAGATCTATCTTCAGGCGCAGGTCATTATCCTGACGAATACGGTTGACGGTGTCATTCACCTGAGTAATGGGACGGTCGATGCTGCGCCCCAGCAACACGCTCATGATGCCGATCAGCACAACAATCACCCCGCCACAGACCAGCATCAGGCTGTTGAGGCGAGCGCTCTGCCGCTCCAGCTCAGCGACAATGTGCTGATCGACGGCGGCAAACCCCTGTTCGGTCTGATGCACCAGATCCCGCATCTGGTTGCGCAGCCCTTCATCCTCTTTCAGCCCCAGTACCTGCATCCCCTGCACCAACGCCACAAAGTCCTGCCGGTACTGCTTGCTGGCCTGCTCCAGCTTGCCGCGATCCGCCTCCGGCAAAGTGGCAAGGCTATCCTGAAAACTCTTGTGCAAGGTCTCGAAACGCTCCAGATACTGGATGTCGGAGCGCAGCATGAAGTCCTTCTCCGCCCGCCTCAACTGCAACATGGTGATGAGCAACCCCTGCTGATCCAGCTGCTTGAGCCCATTCTCCACCTCATGCACCGCCGCCCGCAGCTTGCCATAGAGCCCCTCCTCCGGCCCCAGACCAATCTTCTGCTGCTGGGCCACCAGATCGTTGAAGGCTTTGCCATAACCGCTGATCTGCTGATCCAGTCTGGTCAGCTCCCCCTCGACGGCCGCCAGATTGTCATCGGTCACCAGCTCCCGATTGTGCTGGTGAAAATCTGACAGCCCCTGATTGAAGCGCTCGACGAAGGTCATATCCTTGCGGATCAGAAAATCCTTCTCGGCCCGGCGCAAGTTGAGCATGGCGATCTCCAGCTGGTCGATATTGCGCTGGGCTTCGGTCAGGTGACGGTGTACCTGGCTGGAGTAGATAAACAGGCCGCTCAGTACCAGCATGGCAACGGCAACCAGCACGGTATTCAGGATCAACTTATGACGGATAAGCACGATGGACCTCTCGCAAACTGGCAGTGAACTGCATTGAGCTTATGCAGAAAAGCGGCGACAGGTGATCTGTGCAAGGAATATTCATTGAAATGCCACACCCACTCCTTATACTGGTTGCACCTGTTTCCAGCCGTGGATTTGACACTATGGAATACAATACTTCTGAACTGTGCGACATCTATCAGGACATGGTGGATGTGCTTGAACCCATGCTCTGCTCCTTCGGCGGCCGCGCCTCTTTCGGCGGCGTCATCACCACCGTCAAATGCTTCGAATCGAATGGTCTTATCCGTGAACTCGTCAAAGAGAACGGGCTGGGACGCGTCTTGCTGATCGATGGCGGTGGCTCCATGCGCCGAGCTCTGATCGACAGCGACATCGCCACCACGGCGGCCGAGAACGATTGGGAAGGGATTGTCTGCTACGGCTGCGTCCGCGAAGTCGATATTCTGGAAGATCTGGATATCGGTATTCAGGCACTGGCAGCCATTCCGGTCGGTGCCGACAGCAAGGATGTAGGGGAGACCGATCTGCCGGTCAACTTCGGTGGCGTGACCTTCCTGCCTGACGACCACCTCTACGCCGATACCACAGGGGTGATCCTCTCCCCCGAGGCACTCGATATCGAGTAAGCCACAGACAGCGTGACGACGGGAGCCTTGGCTCCCGTTTTTTATGCCTGCAACTTGCTGAAAAATGACAAAAAAAGAGGGCCAGATAAACTGGCCCTTAACTGGAAGCAATGTGAGCAATGTCGTGCCTTCACAAGAAGTCCATCACGTTGGAACGAATGAAGTCTTTCCCGGAAAACAAGTTAACAATAATCATTCTCATTTAACTAGGCAAGCGCTATTTGCAGAAAGTGCAAAAAAATTGACCACCGCGAAGGGTGGTCAATCTGGTCAGGCTTGCCGGGTGGCCGTTTGCAGGCTGGATAATCCGGCCTCGCCCACCAGCTTGCGGCTGAGGTAGCGCAACAAGACACCGTAGAGCGGCACGAACAAACCAAGGCTTATCAGCAACTTGAATACGTAATCGACGGTTGCGATCTCGACCCAGTGCTCTGCCATGAAAGGATCTGTGGTGCGCCAGAAGGCCACACTGAAGAAAGCGATGGTATCGACCAGATTACCGAATAGGGTGGAGGCCGCAGGTGCAATCCACCACTGCTTGAGCAGACGCAGGCGGTTGAACACCACCACATCCATGAACTGCCCTACCAGATAGGCCATAAAGCTGGCCAGCGCGATACGCGCTACGAACAGGTTGAACTCGGCCAGATGACCAACGCCCTGGAAGCTCCCTTCGAAGAAGAGCACGGAGAGCGCATAGGAGACCGCTAGCGCTGGCAGCATCACGGTCTGGATAATCTTGCGTGCCAAACCGGCACCGAAGATCCGCACTGTCAGGTCGGTCGCCAGGAAGATAAACGGGAAGCTGAACGCACCCCAGGTGGTATGGAAGCCAAACACGGTGATCGGCAGCTGCACCAGATAGTTGCTGCTGGCAATGATCAGGATGTGGAACAACGACAGGCGAACGAGCGCCGTTTGGTACTGCGCAGGGGTCAAATTCATCTTGTGACCTTTTTGGTTAATGGGGTTAGGGAACCCATATCGCCACCATTGGCGATAATCGAGGGGCGAGATTATACGCCCCCAAACCGATAGTTCAATCTTTATGCGATTACGCTTGTCCAGGTTGGCCAGCGGCAGAGCAGGCCTTGCAGGCGATAGTCACACCTTGTGCTGTCTGGCGAGCCAGAGCAGCGCCTCCCGATCCGCCGGGCGCACCGCCTCCAGCCAGCAGCCGCTGTAGTGTTCGTACTCCAACCGAAACTGGCTCCCTTCAAACACCAGCAACCAGCTATGGCGGTCGGCCCCCGCATCCTGCTCGAGCGGCTGCAGCTCCCACTCTCGCAGCAAGGCCTGCGCCAACAGCGGGAACGTGTCCCAGTCGAGTGCCGGACAATCCAGCGTCACTACGCCAGCTTCGCTATCTACCTGTTTGATTTGCCAACTCATTCCCTGTCTCTCAGCTACTGCAGGAGAGCTCACCACCGCAATACCATGCCGGAGTCGGGGTGGCGAGATCCTCATATTCGGGTTGTTCATCAAAGGGACGCTGCAAGGCGGCGAACAGCCGCTCGAACGGCTGCATATCCCCTGCGTCGGCGGCGTCTATCACCTGCTGGGCCAGCGCATTGCGCAGCACATACTTGGGATTGATGGCATCCATCTGCACCTTGCGCACGGCATCCTCGCTGCCTTCGCGCATTAGCCGCGCCCGATAGCGCTCCAGCCACGCCTGCCAAACACCTGGTCCAGACAACAGGGCCAGCAGAGACGCAGGCCACGCCCCCTCTTGCGTCACCTCACCGAGACGGCGCAGGAACAGGTGGTAATCCACCTTGTGGGCCGCCAGCAATCGGAACAACTCGCGGAACAGCGCCGGGTCATCCTCCTCCCACACTGCCAGTCCGAGCTTGGCCCGCATCAGCTCGGAGTAGTGCAGCATCAGCTGCTGCTCGTACTGGGCCAACGCAGCAGCCAGCGCATCACCGTCTACATGGCCAGCCAGCGCCTGCGCCAGTTTTTGCAGATTCCAGTAACCGACCGCAGGCTGCTGATCCAGCGCGTAGCGGCCCGCCGGATCCGAGTGGTTGCAGACAAAGTCCGGCACGTAGGCATCGATAAAGCCGTAGGGGCCGTAATCCAGCGTCAGGCCGAGCAGCGACATGTTGTCGGTATTCATTACCCCGTGACAGAAGCCCGCCGCCTGCCATTTGGCAATCAGCCGCGCGGTGCGGCGCACCACTTCGGCAAACAGTTCGGCACCACTCTCCAGTTCGGGGAAGTGGTGGCGCAGCAGATAATCGATAACCAGCGGGATCTTCTCCCCCTGCCCGCTCCAGGCGAAATACTCGATATGACCGAATCGCACGTGGCTGGGGGCGGTGCGCAGCACGGTCGCCCCCGTCTCCACCTGTTCGCGATAAACGGGCTCCTGACTCCCCACTAATACCAGCGCACGGGTGGTCGGGATGCCGAGAGCATGGAGCGCCTCGGAGGCGAGATATTCGCGGATGCTGGAGCGCAGCACGGCGCGGCCGTCACCAAAACGGGAAAACGGCGTCTTTCCTGCCCCCTTCAGGTGCAGATCCCAGCGCTGCCCATCCGGCGCCAGCTGCTCACCCAGCAGCAGCGCGCGACCATCTCCAAGCCGGGGGCTATAACCCCCGAACTGATGGCCCGCATAGACCTGCGCTACCGGCTGCATGCCTGGCAGCACTTTTCCCTCGCCACAACAGGCGATCCAGTCAGCCTTGCTGACGCCTCCCAGCCCCAACTCATCCAGCAAAGCCCGGTTGAGATGAAGCAACCGGGGCTGCTGCAGCGGCTGGGGGACCACGGGTTCACAGGCCCAGGGCAACTCGGTCGCAAAAGTGTTGATCAGCTTCATGGTTGTGCCATTCGTCCCTGCGTATGCTCGTGTCACTCTTTATACTGCCGTCAGCCATGCTTGTGCTCACTGGCAACCATCATTTTTCAATTCAAGGAGAAGAAGATGCAAAAATGGGTATATGCCCTGCCCTTGCTGGCACTGGCGTGGGGTCATCAGGCCAAGGCTGCCGATATTGAAGCCGGCAAAGCCAAAGCGGCGGTCTGTGCCGCCTGTCACGGCGTGGAAGGCAAGGCGATGATCCCCAACTATCCCCATCTGGCGGGTCAGAATGCCGCCTATCTGGTGAAACAGTTGAAAGCGTTCAAGGATGGCACTCGCAAAGAGCCCTTGATGGACCCCTTCATGGCGCCGCTGACCGATGCGGATATCGACAATCTGGCCGCCTTCTACGCCAGCCTGAAATAACCTCGCGTCTAACCCTTGGTTCTTCCGAGCCGCGCTTACCGTGGTCGATTAGGCAGCCTAATCGACCCTACCGCCGGCAGTAGTCGATGATCAGATCCATAAAAGCTTCGCCAAAGCGCTCCAGCTTGCGGTGCCCGACACCGTTGATGGCCAGCATCTCGTCTTCAGTCATCGGCATCAGTTGAGCCATCTCAACCAGGGTCGCATCGTTGAACACCACGTAGGGCGGCACCTCTTCGTCCTCGGCAATCTGCTTGCGCAGGCCTCGCAGCTCCTTGAACAACCGTTTGTCGTAGTTGGCGTTATCGAGCAGGCCGTTGCGCTTCTCCTTGCGGCTGGAGATAGGCTGCAGGCGGGGCACCGCCAGCTCCAGCTTCACATCACCACGCAGCACAGGGCGGGCCGCTTCGGTCAGCTGCAACACCAGATTGCGAGTGATGTTCTGGGTCAGCAGCCCCTTGTGGATCAGCTGGCGGATCACGCTCATCCAGTATTCATGGCTCTGATCCTTGCCGATGCCGTAGGTCGAGAGCTTGTCATGGCCGTGATCCTTGATGCGCTGGTTGAGGGAACCGCGCAGCACCTCCACCACATAGCCCACCCCGAAGTTCTGCCCCACCCGCCAAACGCAGGAGAGTGCTTTCTGGGCATCTTCGGTGCCGTCATAGCTCTTGGGCGGATCGAGACAGATATCGCAGTTGCCGCACGGCTTGTCGTTGTACTCGCCGAAGTAGTTGAGCAGCACCTGACGGCGGCAGGTCTGCGCCTCAGCAAAGGCCGCCATCACGTTGAGCTTGTACTGCTCCACCTGCAACTGCTGGGGATTCTCGATGTTGTCGAGCAGGCGGCGCACCCGACCGATGTCGGCAGGATCGTAGAGCAGCAGCGCCTCTGCGGGGGTACCATCGCGCCCGGCGCGACCGGTCTCCTGATAGTAGGATTCGATGTTCTTCGGAATGTCGTAGTGCACCACGAAGCGCACATTGGGCTTGTCGATGCCCATACCGAACGCCACCGTCGCCACCACTATCTCGATGTCATCCTTGAGGAAAGCATCCTGCGTCTGCTGGCGCTGCTCAAGCGGCAGCCCCGCATGATAGGGCGCCGCCTTGCAGCCGTGGCGGGATAGCCGCTCGGCCACCTCCTCCACCCGGTTGCGGCTGGAGCAGTAGACGATGCCGCAGTTGCCCTTCTGGCTCTGCACGTAGCGCAGCAGCTGCTCAGCCGCCTTGAACTTCTCCACCAGGCTGTAGCGGATATTGGGACGATCGAAGCTGGCGGTGTGGATGAAGGGATCGTTCAGCTCTAGGCGGTGCAGCATGTCGCTGCGGGTCGCCTCGTCGGCGGTGGCCGTAAGCGCTACCACCGGCACCTGCGGGAACCACTGCTTGAGTCGCCCCAGCGCCGCATACTCAGGCCGGAAATCGTGGCCCCACTGGGAGACACAGTGCGCCTCGTCGATGGCGAACAGCCCGAGCGGCAGCTCGGCCAGCCGATCCATAAACTCGTGCTGCAACAGTCGTTCGGGGGAGACATAGACCAGCTTGATCTCACCGCGACGCATGGCGGCGAAGTTCTGGATCATCTCCTCCCGACTCAGGGCCGAGTTGATATAGACCGCCGCTACGCCGTTGGCGCGCAGGCTGTCGACCTGATCCTTCATCAGCGAAATAAGGGGAGAGACCACCACCCCGAGCCCTGGCCGCAGCAGTGCCGGGATCTGGTAGCAGAGCGACTTGCCGCCACCGGTGGGTTTGAGCACCAGCGCATCGCGCCCCGCGACGATCTGCTCGATGATTTCGAGCTGACCCGGCCGAAACTGCTGATAGCCGAAGACCGCCTGCAGCAGGGCAAGCGGACTCTCTGGCTGAGGATCTGGCAGGGTTTCGGCAATCGCGGTCATGGGCTCTCCTTTGGGGTCGCCATTCTAAAGCAGCCGCCGCCCACAATAAACCTGCCATTGCGACTGTTAAGGAACTGTTGCAGACTGGCTGGAGTTTTTACTCGGCTTTGATGACAAGGATTGGGATCAGAGAATGAAACAGATGCTCAAGAAGATGGCGCTCAGTGGCATTGCCAACCTGTTTGCCGAGAAGATGCCGTTCAACAAGCTGATCGGCATGCAGGTGACCCACTACGACTTCGACAAGGTGGAGTTGCGCATCAAGATGGACGACAAGCTGATCGGCAACCCCTTCCACAACATCCTGCACGGCGGCGTCACCGCCACGCTGCTGGATGTGGCGGGCGGCATGATAGTCGCCGCATCCTGCATCGACGAGCTGGAGGAGTTCTCCCCCAGCTATCTCAAGGAGCGCTTCGCCCGCCTCGGCACCATAGATCTGCGGGTGGATTACCTGCGCCCAGGGCGCGGCAACGAGTTTATCGCCACCGCCCACATCATCCGGGCTGGCAGCAAGGTGGCCGTCGCCCGGATGGAGCTGCACAACGAAGAGGGCACCCACATCGCCTTCGGCACCGGTACCTATCTGGTGGGTTGAACCAAGTTAGTGCATAAAAACCACGCGGCTAATCCACTTTTAATCATTAGATTCCTTACCCCCTCTGGCCGAACAAGGTCCATACTGATAGTCGGGATTGTGTGCAGAGGGAGGATTGCAGGCGATGAGTGCGAAACTGGCCATCAAACCATCCAGAGCCTTGTTGACACAGCTCGAGTCCATGCTCGACGAGGTGCAGACACCCGAGTGTCGCCACTGGTTGGAACAGGAGCTTGAGGGGTATTCTCTCTCCTCACCCCTGCCTTGGTATCGCATCGTTCCCTGTCGGCAACGCGGTCACTTTCTGGATCTGAAAACGGGAAAATATTTGACCTGTCATATCAACAGTCAAACGCTATGCCAACGCGATCTGGCCCAAATTCAGTTCATTTATGCCCGTGACCCCGCCGCCCACTATTTGCTGCAACGCAATTCCGGTATTGAACCCTGGCCAGAACAGCTGCTGGAAGATTATCAGGAGCAGTTGATCCCCGGCCATCTATGCCTGCAAGCCTGGCATGAGCCCGTTATTTCATTACGTGCACAACTGATGGAGGGAATAGAACATTTCATTAGTGAGTACCCCAAGCACGCGGCCTTGCTGCCTCAACACAGTTTCAAGGCTTTGCGGCATCAGCACTGGCATATCTGAGTAAGCGCCTGGCGCGCAAGGAGGGCACCATAGACAAGACCCATAGCGAGATTGCCACAATCTAGAGTGCCGGAGTCAGGATCAGACTCCACCGATGGGCCACCGAGCGGTGGCCCTTTTAATGTCTGTGGGCTTGCTTCGACCCTGCATACATCAAGTCAGATCACTTGGCCAGGTAACAGGTCAGCAGCTAATGAAAAACCGAGTAACTGGAAGGAAAATGCAAAAAGGCCGCTCTATTGAGCGGCCTTTTCAAATTTGGTCGGTGTGAGAGGATTCGAACCTCCGACCCCTTCGTCCCGAACGAAGTGCGCTACCAAGCTGCGCTACACACCGATGTCTGCGGGACGGGAATTTACCGAAAGCCCAGACCTGACACAAGCCTTTTTTGCATTTTGCAGGAAAAAAAGTGCTGTTCGCTCAACTATTCAGCACTCTTTTCACCCGTTTACCGGACTGCAGCCAGCTGGTGACATTCCGGCAACCGGCCGTCAGGCCAGGCGCAGGGATGCCGGCCCCAGCAGACGGCGCTGCCAGTCAGCCACAGTGCCATGCTCCAGCCAGTCGGCTGCATGCTGGCGCCAGTTGGGGGAGAGGGCCGGATTCTCCAGCAACATCAGCAGATCAGCTTCATTGCGCACCTGATTGAACAGGATATCAGCCGTACGCTTCACCGTCAGCTCTGGGTAAGGCCTGTCCACCAACTCCATGGCCGACTCCGGCGACACCATCCCCTCCTCCAGCACCCGCAGCAGCCAGCCACAACGGCCATTCAGTTGCATCACCTGGGACATCTGGCCATAGCCAAAGCGCTGGTTGAGCTTGAAGCAGGGGGATCTTGGCTGACTTATCTGGATCAGCGCCTCGTCGAGTCGATAGACATCGCCAATGCAGGCTTGCGCCTCGGTCAGCCCGATACCGGAGAGGTTCTCGCCAAAGGCGGCAGGTTGCCAGGGTGTACGTGGCGCAGGCAAGCCCAGTGCGGTTTGCCAGGTCTGCCACCAGAGATAGTGATCGGCAGGATAGTAGTGGAGCGCCCGATCCGGGCCACCGTGGTGGCGCAGGTCACACTGCTCATCCCCTTCCAGACCCGCAAAGGTACAGCGAACTGGTGCAGAGATCGGTTGCTTGTGAATGGCGCTGGTGAGGCCGGGCACCAGCTCGGTGCCACGACCGCTAAAAAGGGAGATCCGCATACTCATCCTCCAGGTTGACGAGAGTAGGCGGATCTTATCATGGCGTCAGACGACGGCCTGCATCTGGGTGGTCATGGCGATCTCGGCACGACGGCGCTTCTCCGCCCTGGCCATCAGATACCAGCTGCCGAAGGTAAAGAGCGATACCGACAACAGGATCAGGCTGGCCACCGCGTTTATCTCGGGTTTCACCCCTAGCCGCACCGCCGAGAAGACCTCCATCGGCAAGGTGGTCGAGCCCGGGCCGGAGACGAAGCTCGCCAGCACCAGATCATCCAGCGACAGGGCGAACGACATCATGCCGCCTGCCGCCAGCGAGGGGGCGATCATCGGGATAGTGATCAGGAAGAACACCTTCCACGGCTTGGCGCCAAGATCCATCGCCGCCTCCTCGATGGAGAGATCCAGCTCCCGCAACCGCGCCGACACCACGATCGCCACGTAGGCGGTACAGAAGGTGGTGTGGGCGATCCAGATGGTCAGCATGCCCCGCTCGGCGGGCCAGCCCACCAGCTGGGCCATCGCCACGAACAGCAGCAGCAGCGACAGACCGGTAATCACCTCGGGCATCACCAGCGGCGCCGTCACCATGCCGCCGAACAGGGTGCGACCACGGAAGTGGGGAATTCGGGTCAGCACGAAGGCTGCCACCGTCCCCAGCGCCACCGCGGCGATCGCGGTGTAGAAGGCGATCTCCAGCGAACGGAACACAGACCCGATCAGCTGCTTGTTGTCGAGCAGGCCGAAGTACCACTTGAGTGACCAACCGCCCCACACCGTCACCAGCTTGGAGGCGTTGAAGGAGTAGACCACCATGATGATCATGGGCAGGTAGATAAACAGCAGCCCCAGCCAGAGCATCAGTTTGGCAAAACCGAAACGCTTCATCATGCCTTGCCCTCCAGCTCTTTGGCCTGGTTACGGTTGAAGAGGATGATCGGAATAATCAGCACCGCCAGCATCACTACCGCCAGCGCAGAGGCAACCGGCCAGTCGCGGTTGTTGAAGAACTCCTGCCACAACACCTTGCCGATCATCAGGGTCTCCGGGCCGCCCAGCATTTCCGGAATAACGAACTCCCCTACCACCGGAATGAACACCAGCATGCAGCCGGCGATAATGCCGTTTTTGGAGAGCGGCACCGTAATCTGCCAGAAACGGGTCAGGTTGCGGGCCCCCAGGTCGGAAGCAGCCTCCAGCAGGCTCTGGTCATGCTTGACCAGATTGGCGTAGAGCGGCAGTACCATGAAGGGCAGGTAGGAGTAAACGATGCCGATATAGACCGCCAGGTTGGTGTTGAGGATCTGCAGCGGTTCGTCGATCACCCCGATCCCCAGCAAGACGCTGTTGAGCAGGCCGTTGTTGCTGAGGATCCCCATCCACGCATAGACCCGGATCAGAATGGCGGTCCAGGTCGGCATCATGATCAGCAGCAGCAGAACGGTCTGGGTCTCCTTGTTGGCCCGAGCGATGGAGTAGGCCATCGGATAGCCAATCAGCAGGCAGAGCAAAGTGCTGACGAAGGCCATCTTGAGGGAGCCCAGATAGGCCGCGATATAGAGCTCATCCTCCTGCAGCAGCAGGTAGTTGCCCATATTGAGCAGGATGGTGAGCTGACTGTCGGCCCAGCTCACCACATCGGTGTAAGGCGGGATCGCCACATCCGCTTCCGCAAAACTGATCTTCACCACGATGACGAAGGGCAGCAGGAAGAAGAGGAACAGCCAGAAGAAGGGGATGCCGATCACCAGTCGGCGCCCCCCAACCCGCTTCAGTCGTTGCAAGAACTTCATGATTGCAGCACCACGCCGCTGTCATCTTCCCAGTAGAGGAACACCTGGTCATCCCAGGTTGGCCGCTTGCCGTGGCGTTCGGCATTGGCGATGAAAGCCTGAACGATTTTGCCCGAGGGCAGCTGAATGTGATAAACCGAGTGACCGCCCAGATAAGCGATGTCATAGACCTCACCCTTGGTCCAGTTGAAGTCCGGGTGCTCGATCTCCTCCGGCTTTTGCAGACTCATCAGCAGTTTTTCCGGCCGCAGGGCGTAGGTCACCTTCTTGTTTTCGGCGCGGGAGCTGATGCCGTGGCCCACATAGATGGGCTGCTCCAGATCGGCGCAGGCGATGGTGGCGTGGTCCTGCTCATCCTCCACCAGCAGGCCGTCAAACAGGTTGACGTTGCCGATGAACTCGCACACCAGCCGACTGGCCGGGGTCTCATAGATATCCATCGGGCTGCCGATCTGCTCGATGCAGCCGAGGTGCATGATGGCGATCCGCTCCGCCATGGTCATGGCCTCTTCCTGATCGTGAGTCACCATGACGCAGGTAACCCCGACCCGCTCGATGATCTCCACCAGCTCCAGTTGCATCTTGGAACGCAGCTTCTTGTCGAGCGCCCCCATGGGTTCATCCAGCAGCAGCAACTTGGGACGCTTGGCTAGCGAGCGAGCCAACGCCACCCGCTGGCGCTGGCCACCGGAGAGCTGATGCGGTTTGCGGCGGGCATACTGGGTCATCTGCACCAGCTTGAGCATCTCCTCCACGCGGGCATCGATCTCGGCCTTGGGCAGGCCATCCTGCTTGAGGCCAAAGGCGATGTTCTGGGCCACCGTCATATGGGGGAACAGGGCGTAGGACTGGAACATCATGTTGATGGGGCGTTCATAGGGGGGCATGTCGGTGATGTCGACCCCGTCGAGGAACAGCCGCCCCTCGGTCGGGCGCTCGAAACCGGCCAACATCCGCAGCAGGGTCGATTTGCCGGAACCGGACCCACCGAGCAGGGCGAAAATCTCCCCCTTGTGAATATTGAGAGATACGTTATCGACCGCCAGCGTTTCGTCGAACTGCTTGCTTACCCGATCAATTTTCACCAGCACTTCTTTGCGCTGCTGACTGCCCTCGAGGGCTTTCTTGTAGGCACTGGAGGCTATCGCCATTACCAAACTCCCCAACGTGATACCGGCCTTGCGGCCGATCCATAAAAGCGATTTGGCGCCCCCGAACGGGCACCAAGGTTAGGTACCGGACTTGATCTTGGTCCAACTCCGGGTGATTAGACGCTGCACCGAGCGGGGATGTGCTTCCTGCACATAGAGTCGCTCCAGCACGGCTTGAGGGGGATAAACCTCCTCATTGTTGCGCACCGCCTCATCCATAAACTCGCCCGCCCTTGAGTTGGGATTCGCGTAGCCCACATAGTCGCTGACCTTGGCGATCACTTCGGGCTGCAGGACGTAGTTGATGAGAGCGTGCGCCTCTTTGACATTGGTGGCATCGGACGGGATCGCCATCATGTCGAACCAGAGATTGCCCCCCTCTTTCGGAATGCTGTAGGCAATTTTCACCCCCTTGCCAGCTTCATCGGCGCGGGCAGCGGCTTGCAGGATGTCGCCGGAAAAACCGGCCGCCACGCAGATGTCGCCATTGGCGAGATCGCCGATGTATTTGGAGGAGTGGAAGTAGGCCACATAGGGCCGCACCTTGAGCAGCAGCGCCTCGGCCTGCTTGATATCCCCCGTCGCATGACTGTTGGGATCGAGCCCGAGGTAGTTGAGGGCAGCAGGGATCATCTCGTCGGCAGAGTCGAGGAAGGCGACGCCGCAGCGAGAGAGTTTCGCCATATTTTCCGGTTCGAAGATGGTGGCCCAGGAGTCAATCTTGTCGACTCCCAGCACCGCCTTGATTTTGTCGACGTTGTAGCCGATGCCGTTGGTCCCCCACAGATAGGGCACCGCGTACTGATGACCCGGATCCACCTTGTCGAGCTGCTTGAGCAGCACGGGATCCAGGTTGGCCAGATTGGGCAGCAGGGATTTATCCAGTTTCTGGAAGGCTCCCGCCTTGATCTGCTTGGCCAGAAAATTATTGGAGGGCACCACCAAATCGTAACCGGTCCGCCCCGTCAGCAACTTGCCTTCCAGGGTCTCGTTGGAGTCAAACACGTCATAGACGGTCTTGATCCCGGTCGCCTGCTGGAAATCGCTGAGGGTAGTCTCGCCGATATAGTCAGACCAGTTGTAGAAGTGCAGCACAGGGGCAGCCTGGGCCACATTCGCCAATCCCATGGTCAGCGCTATGGTTAGCAATCTGGTTGTATTCACGGTGTCAGTTCTCCTGTTTCAGTGGTTGACCGTCTGCGCATCCATTCGCGCGGCCCATCCGGATGGATGGCATCACTACCCTCCCGGCCGAACTGCGGACCGGGAGGGGCATTCGTTACTTACTTGCCAGACTTGATCTTGGTCCAGCTGCGGGTCATCACACGCTGCACCTTGGCCGGCAGATCCGGGAAGGTGTAGATCTTCTGCAGGGTTGCCGCATCGGGGTAGATACCCGGATCGGTGCGGATCGCCTCATCCACCAGCGGGGTCGCCGCCTTGTTGCCGTTCGGGAACTGCACCACGTTGGTGATATTGGCGATCACCTCGGGCTTCATCAGGTAGTTGATGAAGGTGTGGGCCGCCTCGACGTTCTTGGCATCCGCCGGAATGGCGATCATGTCAAAGAAGCTGCCCGCCCCCTCTTTCGGAATGGTGTAGGTGAGCGCGACGCCATTCTTGGCCTCGGCTGCCCGCGCCTTGGACTGCTGCAAGTCACCGGAGTAACCGACCGCGACGCAGAGGTTGCCGTTGGCCAGATCCGAGATGTACTTGGAGGAGTGGAAATAGGCGGTATAGGGACGGATGGAGAGGAACAACTCCTCAGCCTTCTTCAGGTCGGCCGGTTTCTGGCTATCCGGTTTGAAGCCCAGATATTGCAGGGCAGCCGGCAGCATTTCGGTCGGTGAATCGAGGAAGGAGACGCCACACTCTTTCAACTTGGCCATGTTCTCCGGCTTGAACACCAGATCCCAGGAGTTGACCGGGGCATCGGCCCCCAGCACGGCTTTCACCTTCTCGGCGTTGTAGGCATAGCCGATGGTGCCCCACAGATAGGGGATGGAGTACTGGTTGCCCGGATCACTCGGCTCGAGCGCCTTGAGCAGGTCGACATCCATATTTTGCCAGTTGGAGAGCTTGGACTTGTCCAGTTTCTGGAACACGCCCGCCTTGATCTGCTTGGCCAGGAAGGGGTTGGATGGCACCACGATGTCGTAGCCCGAACTACCCGCCAGCAACTTGGCTTCCAGTACCTCGTTACTGTCGAACACGTCATAGACCACCTTGATCCCCGTCTCCTTCTGGAAGTTATCCAGGGTATCCGGCGCTATGTAGTCGCTCCAGTTGTAGACGTGCAGCACCTTCTCTTCAGCCATTGCTCCGGCACTTGCCATGACCAGAGCCACAGAGGCAGCGATCACTCCTGTTTTGAAAGACATCATCCTTGTCTCCTAAGCAAATTGTATGCGCATGCCAACCTGCCCGACCCACCTCAACCCTTCAGCTTTGCGGCTGTCAGATCCAGACTGCGCCTGGCCAGATCGACCAATTCATCAACCTGTTCCTCGGTGATGACCAAGGGGGGCGATATGATCATGGTATCGCCTACCGCCCTCATCACCAAGCCATTGTTAAAGCAGAACTCCCGGCAAGTCATCCCCGCATTTGCCTGAGCAGGGAAACGCCGGTTGGTCTGCTTGTCCTCAACGATTTCCAGCGCGGCGACCAATCCTTTGCCTCGGGTTTCTCCCACCAGAGGATGATCGGCCAGCTCCGCCCAGCGGCGCTGCAAATAGGGGCCGATAGTATCATGCACTCGCTTAACTATGCTCTCTTTCTGCATAAGCTGGATATTGGCCACCGCAACGGCGCAAGAGACCGGGTGACCCGAATAGGTGAAGCCGTGGTTGAACTCGCCCCCCTCCTCCACCAGTACCTTGGCGACCCGGTCGCTTACCATGACGGCACCAAGTGGCAGATAGCCAGAGGTGATCCCCTTGGCCAGACACATCAGGTCCGGCTTGATGCCAAACCCTTCGCTGGCAAACCAGTGGCCGGTGCGGCCAAAGCCGCAGATCACCTCGTCAGCGATCAGCAGAATGCCGTAGTGATCGCAGATACGCTGGATCTCCGGCCAGTAGCTGTCAGGCGGAATGATGACGCCGCCCGCCCCCTGGATCGGCTCGCCGATAAAGGCAGCCACCTTGTCCACCCCCAGCTCCAGAATCTTCTGCTCCAGCTGACGGGCCCGCTCCAGCCCGAACTCGTGGGCACTCATCCCCTGCCCCTCACCGAAGTGGTAGGGCTGATCGATGTGCACTATGCCGGGAATGGGCAGGCCGCCCTGGGCATGCATCCCCTTCATGCCACCCAGACTCGCCCCCGCCACGGTGGAGCCGTGATAGGCGTTGTGGCGGCTGATGATCACCTGTTTGTCAGGCTGACCCTTGCTGGCCCAGTAGTGGCGCACCATCCGCAGCACGGTATCGTTGCACTCGGAGCCGGAGCCGGTGAAGAAGACGTGGTTGAGATGGGCTGGCGTCACCTCGGCCAGCAGGGTCGCCAGCTCGATCACCGGCGGGTGAGCGGTCTGGAAGAAGAGGTTGTAGTAGGGCAACTGCTGCATCTGGCGGGTAGCGGCATCCACCAGCTCCTGGCGGCCATAGCCCATATTGACGCACCACAGGCCCGCCATGCCGTCGAGAATGCGTTTGCCCTCGGAGTCTTCCAGATAGACACCGCTGGCTTTGGTAATGATGCGCGAGCCCTTCTTGTTCAGGGCCTGAAAGTCGGTAAAGGGGTGCAGGTGGTGGCTGGCATCCAGTTGCTGCCACTCACGGGTGGTATGCTGCATTTGTTGCTCCTCGGTTCCTTCGATTTGGCAGGATTTTTATCAATTAGTGGGGAATGTCCGACATGCTCACAGCCACTCTCGGGCGGTCTGCGGCAAGGCTTGCTCCCCGGTTTCTTCTACTAAAGCGAAAAATGGTCGTCCCCTTCAACCGGGACGGCGACCACCACTTGCACCCGCAAGCGGTCGCGGGCAGGGCATCCCCATCCCGTCTCACCGGTTGTACAGGCTGGGGAGGCAGCTAGCCTCCCCGGGTCGGACGATGCGTGGCTGGCACGCATCCGGGTCAGACGTTCAGCAGCAGGAACTCACGCTCCCAGCGGCTGATCACCCCGAAGTAGGTCTCGTACTCCTTGCGCTTGACCGCGACAAAGGCGCGGGTGAAGCGCTCCCCCAGCATCTCCTTGATGGGCTCGCACTGTTCGAGATGGCTGAGCGCCTCTTCGAGTGAACGGGGCAGACTGTAGGGCAGATCGTAGGCGCTGGATTTCATCTCCTGCATGGGCTCCAGCTTCTCCATCATGCCGAGGTAGCCACACGCCAGGGTGGCGGCCAGAGCAAGATAAGGGTTGGCATCGGCACCGGCGAAGCGGTTCTCCACCCTGCGGGCACTCGGGTCGGAGAAGGGGACCCGCAGACCACAGGTGCGGTTCTCGACACCCCACTGGACGTTGCGTGGCGCACTCTCGCCGAAGGTGAGGCGGCGATAGGAGTTGACGTTGGGTGCCAGCAGGGCGGTCACCGCCGGTGTGTACTTCTGCAGACCAGCGATGAAATGCATGAAGAGTTCGGAGTTGCCGCCATCCGGGGTACCAAACAGGTTGCGGCCATTCATATCTTCCAGACTCTGGTGGATGTGCATGGCGGAGCCTGGCTCGTTGCTCATCGGTTTGGCCATAAAGGTGGCATAAATACCGTGGCGATGAGCCGCCTCACGCATGGTGCGCTTGAACAGGAACACCTGATCCGCCAGATCGATGGCATCTCCGTGCAGGAAGTTGATCTCCATCTGGGCAGCACCCGACTCGTGGATCAGCGTGTCCACCTCCAGCTCCTGCGCTTCACAGTAGTCATACATGTCCTCGAAGATGGGGTCGAATTCGTTGACCGCATCGATACTGAACGACTGGCGGGCGGTCTCAGGGCGGCCGTTGCGACCGACCGGCGGCATCAGCGGATAGTCTGGGTCTTCGTTGCGGGTAACCAGATAAAACTCCAACTCGGGAGCCACCACCGGCTTCCAGCCCTGCGCCTCGTAAAATGACAGAACCCGACGCAGCACGGAGCGCGGCGCGATGTCGATCAGCTTGCCGTTGACGTCGTAACAGTCGTGGATAACCTGAGCGGTTGGCTCCAGCGCCCAGGGGACAAAACGAATGGTGTTGGGGTCGGGATAGAGCTGCATGTCCCGCTCCAGCGGATCGATCATGCTGTCGTCATCCGGATATTCGCCGGTCACAGTCTGGGTGAAGATCACCTCGGGCAGACGCATGCCCCCTTCTCGCAAAAACTTGTTGGCTGGGATGATCTTGCCCCGGGCGTTACCGGTGAAATCAGGGAAGAGGCACTCCACTTCCGTGATGCGATTGCTCTCCATCCAGCCCTTGATACTGTCCATGTTAAACCCCGACTCTACGGTTGCCATTGGCAAGGGTGTCTAATATATGGAACACCCTTGTTATCAAATTGTAATCAGCACCACCATGAAAGCCCGCTATCAGGGGTAATGTCAAGCTATGGTGTTTAAAAAACTATAAATAACGGCGCATATAATGACCAAGTCGGCACCAAATACTAAACACTCGACGTGCCAATCAACCCTCTGCAAGGCCAATGCCAATAACGGATAAAAAAGGGGCGAATCTCCTTCTGACGGGGCCATTTTTTTGCAAGGACGCACAATCCTTATCCTATTTGCTTTGCTTGGCTGCATTTTTTTGGTACAAGGCCCGCCCTGATTTGCACTCTCTTGCATGGAAACGGTGCAAATCAGACGAGAAGGGCTTGGTCTGTAGGCAGACAGCCCCCATAAACAGGGATCATTGGGTTAGTAAACTGACTGGTAGTAAATCGTATGTGTGATTTCATGACTGAAGACCAACTGGCCTTTTACAAGGGGCAGATCGAGCAGCAGATCGCCGAGCTCGAAGAGCGCCTGAATTCCCAGGCCAGCCAGGCCATCGCCACCGACACCAACGAGATGGCCGATGAAATTGACCGTGCCAGTATCGAGGAAGCCCGCCGTCTGGAGCTGAACCGCATCGAGCACGACAAGCTGCACCTGCGCAAGCTGAGAGGTGCATTGAAGCGAATGAACGATGGAGATTTCGGTTACTGTGAATCTTGCGGTGACGAGATCTCTCTCAAGCGGCTGCAAGCTCGTCCCGAGTCCCGTTTCTGCGTCGAATGCCAGAGCACCAAGGAATTTAACGATACCCACGTGTTCCGCCGCGTCGCCTGATTCTTCGAAGAACTGTCGCCATTCTGGTGCAACAGACGCCACCAAGGCAGGGCCTGCGCTCAAACCTTGCACAACGCCTCGCAGCAAGATGGTGACAAGTTCTGTTAGACTCCGGACACCTTCCGGAATCTACAGGAGAATAGAGAGTGAAATGGCTCATCAAACTGTGTTTGTGCCTGCCACTGCTGGCACAAGCACAGGTTCTGACGGTCAAGGTTCCCAGCCGTCCAGTCAACAATCTTGATCAGGAGTACCAGCTCAAACTGCTGGAACTGGCGCTGACCCGCTCCGGACAACCCTTTCGCATCCAGCCTGTCGAACTCGACCTCAACCAGTTCACCCTCCAGCAACAGCTGAGCAAGGGCAAGACCATCAACGTCTTCTGGATGGGCACCTCCAGCGCACTCGAATCCTCCCTGATTGCCATCCCCATTCCGCTGTTTCGCGGGCTGGAAGGATTGCGGCTGTCCTTCATCCACGCCGATGCTCAGGAGAAATTCAACCAAATCAATACCCTGGCTGACCTGAAAAAAATGAAAGCGGCGCAAGGGGTCGGCTGGGCCGACAACAAGGTGCTCGAAAATGCCGGCATCCCGACCTACTCCGGTCGCTACAGCAATCTGTTTCGCCTCATCAACGACGGCGACAAGCTGGACTTTTTCCCGCGCGCCATGGTGGAGATCTTCGCGGAGCGCAGCGAGCTGGTGGCGCAGTATCCCAACCTCGCCATCGAGCAGCACCTGCTGATCCGCTACCCCTTCGCCCAGTTCTTCTTCGTCAGCCCCGAATACCCCAAGCTGGCCAAAGCGATTCAGACCGGGCTGGAGCGGGCCTATGCCGATGGTAGCTTTATGAAGTTCTTCCATGAAAACCCCAAGATCCGTGAAGCGCTTGCCAGCGCCAACCTCGATCAACGGGTCACCATCGCCCTGCCCAATCCGGACATGACCCCGTTGCTAAAATCCATTCCGGCCCAATATTGGGATTATCCACCGCAGGGATAAGCATCCCGAGCGCCTGACCATGAGGGTCGGGCTGCGTGAGCACAGTACGCCAGGGAGTTGCCATGAAGGGAATCCGGGAGTGGTTTGAGGAGTACGGCCAGAGCTATCGCCATCCGGTCAACGTCGCCATCCACAAGCTGGCGGTACCGGGCATCTATCTCTGCTCGCTGGCACTGCTCTGGTGTCTGCCACACGGCCCCTTGCCAGAGCCCCTCAACTGGGCGGCAGTGGCAGCCATTCCGGTGTTGCTGTTCTATCTGCAGCTGTCGTTTTCGCTGTTCGCGGGGATGACCGGGCTGACCGCGCTGGGACTGTGGCTCTGCCACCAGTGGCAGGGGCCGCTGCTGTGGCCCGCAGTGGCAGGGTTCGTGCTGCTCTGGATAGCCCAGTTTGTCGGCCACAAGATCGAGGGCAAGCGCCCCTCCTTCCTCGCCGACCTGCAATTTCTGCTGATCGGCCCCGCCTGGGTGCTTGCCAGCCTCTATCGTCACGTGCGCCTTCCCTACTGAGGAGGACCAACAGGAGAGACCATGACACATCGCCACACGAGCAATAACACCCTTCGCCGCGCCCTGCCCCTGCTGCTGGGAGCCCTGTTTGCCGGCCCGGCGCTGGCCGACAAGGCCGACCCGGTCGGTGAAGTGAGCACTGCCTTCAAGCTGTTTGGCCCGAACCACAAGATCCTGGTCGAGGCGTTCGACGACCCGCGCATTAACGGCGTCGCCTGCTATCTGGCTCGCCCCAAAACCGGTGGCGTCAAGGGCGGGCTGGGACTGGCGGAAGATCCCTCCCACGCCTCCCTGTCGTGCCACCAGATCGGCCCCATCACCCTGCCCGAGAAGCTGAAGGCAGGGGAAGAGGTGTTCGATGTCAGCACCTCGCTGGTGTTCAAGGAGCAGAAAGTGGTGCGTTTTTACGACAAGAAACGCAATGCGCTGGTTTACCTGACCTACAGCACCAAACTGGTGGATGGTTCGTACAAGAGTGCAGTCAGCGCCGTTCCCATCATGCCGTGGGGACAATAACCAGTCGGTTTGTCCGGTGATGGCCGACCCATTTTGTTGTAATTTGACGACACACATACTACGGAGCACATACCATGAAAGTCGCCGTATTCAGCACCAAGAGCTATGACAAAGAGCATTTCAACCAGGCCAACAGCCAGTACGGTTTCGACCTAGAGTTTTTCGATGTGCGGCTGGAGGCCAAAACGGCCCGACTGGCTCACGGCTTCCCGGTGGTGTGTCTGTTCGTCAATGACGACGCCGATCGCGAGGTATTGACTGAACTGGCTGCCAACGGCACCCGGGTGATCGCCCTGCGCTGCGCCGGTTACAACAACGTGGATCTGGCCGCCGCCAAAGAGCTGGGGCTGAAAGTAGTGCGGGTGCCTGCCTACTCCCCCGAGGCGACCGCCGAGCACGCCATCGGCATGATGATGTGCCTCAACCGCCGCATCCATAAGGCTTATCAGCGCACCCGCGATGCCAACTTCTCGCTGGAAGGGCTGGTCGGCTTCAACATGCATGGCAAGACGGTCGGTGTTATCGGTACTGGCAAGATCGGTCTGGCCGCCCTGCGCATCCTAAAGGGCTTCGGGGTTCGCCTGCTAGTGAACGACCCGTACCAGAATCCGGCAGCCATCGAGCTGGGGGCCGAGTACGTGGATCTCGACACCCTGTTCCGCCAATCCGACATCATCAGCCTGCACTGCCCGCTGTTCAAAGAGAACTACCACCTGCTGAACAAGGAGGCGTTCGCCAAGATGAAGGACGGGGTGATGATCATCAACACCAGTCGTGGTGGCCTGCTCGACTCCAACGCCGCCATCGAGGCGCTCAAGACCTCCCGCATCGGCGCGCTGGGGCTAGACGTCTACGAAGAGGAAGAGGATCTCTTCTTCTCCGATAAGTCCAACGAAGTGATCACCGATGACGTGTTCCGCCGTCTGTCCGCCTGCCACAACGTGCTGTTCACCGGCCATCAGGCATTCCTGACCCGCGAGGCACTGCACGCCATCGCCGATACCACCCTCAGCAATATCCGCGCCATCGAGAGCCAGGGCCGCTGCGACAACGAAGTGGAGTAATCCTCTCGCCCCCGTAGCCATGAACAACAGAGGGAGCCATTCCCTCTGTTTTCCGCACCGACATACTCCCCCCTGTGTATTTTCCCCTGCTCCCTCAATATCCCGGGTGCCGGGTTGTGAGACCCGGCGCCTTCGGGTAGGCTAGCCCCCCTTTTTTATTCAGGAGTCTGGCGCCCATGTTTATCGGATTTGATTACGGCACCTCCAACTGTGCCGTGGCCGTGATGGAACAAGGTAGCCCCAGGCTGCTGAATCTTGGCGCATCCCGCTATCTCCCCTCCACCCTGCATGCCCCCCACCGGGATGCTATCGCCGGTCTGTTGGCCGAAGGGCTGGCCCCCGCCCAGCAGGCGGAGTACCTCAAGCTGCGTGGCCCCGTGGTCACCCGTGCCCAGATGGTTCGCCGCCAGATGCGCGAAGAGGGACTGATCGACGAGCTGAGCTTTGGCGGTGCCGCGCTGGAGCGCTATCTGGAAGAGCCGGACGACGGCTACTACATCAAATCGCCGAAATCCTTCCTCGGCGCTTATGGCCTCAAGGCCCCCCAGATCGCCCTGTTTGAAGATATCGTCTGCGCCATGATGCTCCACGTTCGCCAGCAGGCGGAGCAACAGCTCGGCGCCCCTATCCGCCAGGCGGTGATCGGCCGTCCGGTCAACTTCCAGGGTCTGGCGGGGGAAGAGAGCAACCAGCAAGCTATCGCCATCCTGACCGAGGCGGCCCGTCTGGCCGGTTTCGAGCAAGTGGAGTTCCTCTATGAACCGGTGGCCGCCGGGTTTGAATTCGAGGCGCGCCTCACCGAAGACGCCGTGGTACTGGTGGTGGATATCGGCGGCGGTACCACCGACTGCTCCATGCTACGGATGGGCCCCAGCTACCGCGATCAGCTGGATCGCAGCGGCGATCTGCTCGGCCACAGCGGCCAGCGGATCGGCGGCAACGACTTCGATATCCGCCTGACGGTGGAGGGGATGATGCCGCTGCTCGGCATGCACGAAACCCTCAAGACCGGCAAGCCGCTGCCCCACCCGCTGTTCTGGGATGCGGCAGCCATCAACGACGTCAGCGCCCAGAGCCGTTTCTACAGCCTCGACACCGCCCGCCAGCTGCAGGATCTGCAGCTCGACAGCCAACCCGGCAGCAAGCTGGGGCGTCTGGCCAACCTGCGGGCCCACAAGCTGAGCCACCAGCTGGTGTGGCGTGCCGAGCAGGGCAAGATCGCCCTCTCGGAGCAGGAACTCAATCGCCAGTCGCTGGCCGAGCTGGAAAAAGGGCTGGAAGCGGAGCTGACCCGCGAACAGCTGGCCAACGCCTCGGCCCTGCTGCTGGAGAAGATTGGCGAGCTGATGGACGAAGCGATTGCCGCCGCCGGTGTGCAGCCGGATCGCATCTTCGTCACCGGCGGTAGTGCCCGCTCGCCGCTGATCGCCAGCTTTATCCGCCAGAAGCTGCCGACCATCCCGCTTGAGGGTGGCGATGACTTCGGCTCGGTGGCCGCGGGGCTTGCCCGTTATGCCGAGCGGTTGTTTGCCAACTGAGCCCTGAGATAGCGTAAATCGATGGCAACATAACCAAGGTGTTGCCATTAAGCGACAGTCGTGCGGGACAAGGGGCGACAGAAGCGGTCGGTCGCTCCCTCTCCCGCCCTGCTCCCGACTGCCCAAAAAGGGTATTCTTGACGCTCCCCCAACCGGAGCCCCCCTCATGCCCAGATTGCCCTTTTTGTTGCTGATCCCCCTGTTACTACTCGCTGGCTGCAGCTCGACCGCCTTTGTTCAGCAAGATCTGCAACACCACCACTGGGTTCTGAGCAAACTGGATGGCGAACCGATCGAGGCCCCCCGCGATAATCCCCCCGATTTCGAGATCGGCGAACACTTCACCGTCAACGGCATCGCTGGCTGCAACCGCTATTTCGGTCAGGGCCATCTGGAAGATGACAAGCTGTGGGTCACCAGTCTGGGCAGTACTGAAATGGCCTGTATGCCGCCGCTGGACACCATAGAACAGGCCGTACTGACCACCCTTACCGAGGGGGCGACCTTGAGCGGCACCAGCCAGAGCCTGATCCTGCAAGGCAAAAAGCACCGTTTGGAATACACCTTGCGCGACTGGGTGTTCTAACGCTCACAAAGCCGCATCACAAACAGGAACATGTTGTCCGGCTGTGGCACAATATGAGGCAGAGTTCGCAATGGAGGCTGCCTCAGCCATGTCGATGGATCGCCTGTTTGACAAGATCAAACAACTTCCCACTATTCCCAAGCTGCTGCACGAGTTGATGCAGAGCTTCAACGACGAAAATGCCCGCATCGACGAGATTGCGGCCAAGATCGCCATGGATCAGGTGATCAGCGTCAAGGTGCTGCGGATGGCCAACTCGGCTGCCCTGCGCCGGGGCAACGAAGTGACCTCCATCGAACAGGCGGTGATCCGGCTCGGCTTCAACCGGCTTCGCTCCGTGGTGGTCGCCTCCGGCATCATCGGCACCTTCAAGGCCCCGCCCAGCTTCGACAAGAACAAGTTCTGGACCGAGACCTTCCAGGTCGCCACCATAGCCCGAACCCTGGCCCAAGAGGCCAAGGTGCTCGACCCCGAGACCGCCTTCACCTGCGCGTTGATCCACAACATCGGCGAGCTGCTTATCCAGAGCACATTGCCGGAAGAGGCCGAGCTCATCAACATGGCGATCCAGAACGGTAGCAGCCGGGTCGAGGCCCAGCGCGAGATGCTGGGCTATGACTATGCCCAGCTTGGTGCCGAGCTGGCGCGGCGCTGGAACCTCTCCGAGGCCTTCGTCGATGCCATCTCCCAGCAGCTTGACCCGCTCTCCCACGATCCGGTCAGCAAGGAGGCGGTGCTGATCCGTCTGGCGGTCTTTATCTCCTTCGCCTGGAACGCGGGCGTGCCTGCCCAGGCCATCATCGCCCGCTTCCCGAAACCGCTCGCCGACCAGTTGGGACTGGATCCCAAGTCGCTGGCAGGCCAGCTCGAAACACTGCATGAACAGGGTAATGCCCTTGCCGATCTTCTGACTCAATAAGCATCATGACCCATCCGTTTCTGTTTCATCCCCAGGTGGCGCCCTGGTTCAAAGAGAGCGCCGACGCACTGCAATTGACCCTCTTTAGCGAGCTGGATTCGCCAATCCGCGAGGTGTGGCTGCGCCACGAGCCGGATAACGAGGAGTATCTGATCCCGATGACGGCGATCTCGACTCGCGACCGGCTACAGGTGTGGCAAGGGACACTGCCGCTCAGCAAAGGACAGGATATCCACCTCTACAGCTTCAAGTGCCTCACCGACGAGGAGCAGTGGTGGCTGCACGGGGCGGGTGTCAGCGCGTCCATGCCGCCACGGGAGCAGCATTTTCGCTTCAACAGCCTGCACCAGCCACCGGCCTGGGTGCAGGATCAGGTGTTCTACCAGATCTTTCCCGACCGCTTCTGCAACGGTGATCCGTCCCTCAGCGTCAAGCATCACGAGTACGAGTACCGTGGCAAGGCTGTGATCAGCAAGGCGTGGGGCGAGCCGGTCAGCCGTCACGAAGAGGGCCACGGCGCCTGCGAATTCTATGGTGGGGATCTGGCGGGGATCGATGCCAAGCTGCACTACCTGCAATCCCTCGGGGTGACGGCGCTCTACCTCAACCCAATCTTCGATTCACCGAGCAACCACAAGTACGACACCCAGAACTACTTTAAGGTGGATGCCCATCTCGGCAGCAACGAGCAGTTCGCCGAGCTGACCCGCAACCTGCACCAGCGCGGCATGAAGATCATCCTCGATGCGGTGGTCAACCACACCTCTACCGAACACCCCTGGTTCTGCCCGCCACTGGGAGCCCAGAGCAACCCGGACTCCCCGTGGCGCAGCTTCTACACCTTTGACAAAGAAGGGGATTACGTCAGCTGGAAGGGCATTCGCAGCCTGCCCAAGCTCGACTTCTCCTGCGAGAAGGTACAGGACGCCGTCTATCGGGCCGACGACGCCATCCTCCGTTACTGGATGCGCGCCCCCTACCAGATCGACGGCTGGCGCTTTGACGTCATCCACATGCTGGGGGAGCGCGGCACCGCCGAGGGTAACCGCAGTCACGTGCGCGCCATTCGCGGGGCAGTGAAGCAGGAGAACCCGGATGCCTATGTGCTGGGCGAACACTTCTTCGAGGCGAGCCAGTGGCTACAGGGGGATCAGGAGGACGGCGCCATGAACTACTACGGCTTCGCTCACCCGATCCGCGCCTTCCTTGCGGGGCAGGATATCGCCTACCATCCCATCAAGATCAGCGCCGAAGAGCTGGATCGCTGGCTCAAGCTGGCGCGGGCCCATATCCCGTTCAAGAACCAGCTGGCCCAGTTCAACCTGCTGGACAGCCACGATACCGCCCGCTTCCTCCACCTGCTGGGTGAAGACAAGCAGCGGATGCAGCTGGCCGCCACCCTGCTGCTCACCTATATCGGTGTGCCCTCCATCTACTACGGCGATGAAGTAGGGCTCTCCGGCGGCAACGATCCGGACTGCCGCCGCTGCTTCCCGTGGGATACCACTGATTGGGATCACGTGCTGCACGACCACTATCGTCGGCTGATCCAGATCCGCCGCCAGCGCCCCTCCCTGCGCCGTGGCGATATCCAGACCCTCTACGCCGGGCCCCACAGCTATGTGTTCGCCCGTACCCTGCAAAGCGATCAGGTGGTGGTGGCCTGCAACCGTCACCCGAACGAGCCGCGCACCATCAGCCTGCCCCTGTGGCAGACCGCGAGCCCGGCCAGCCGCTTCACAGACGCCTTCAACGGCGAAAAGTTCGAAGTAGTACAAGGCGAATTGCAGCTCACCATCCCGGCCAACTCGGCCCGGGTGCTGATCTCCAGCTGAGCGGGCAACTTACGCGCTGAAAAACAAAACCGGAGTCCAAGGCTCCGGTTTTTTATTCCGTTCAATCCACCATGGCGTTCGGCTCTTTGCCTGCCGACATCAGTAATTGATGCTGACGTAGGGTACTTCCGGCACCTGCCAGCGCTGCTTGAGGTAGACGGTGAGCACGAAGAAGAAGTTGGCCAGCAGGTTAGCGAAGCGATAGAGAATGGGATCGAAGGCCACCTCGCTCTCTTCCAGCCGCACCAGCAGCCGCACCACCTTCTTGCTGCCACAGCGGCAAAGATGGAGGGTTGGAATGGGCTGCGGCCCCTGTGGCAGCACAAAACCGGTGACGCTACCGCGACTTGCCTCGTTGTAGTGGTCGTAACGGGCCTTGAGCCACTCAAGATCTGCGTCGAAGATCCCCAGCTTGCCGCGTACCGAGCCGTTGAGGTTGTAGATAAGCCGCTGCAACGCCGCGAGATCCGCCATCACGGGCCGGGTATCCGCATCCGGCGCAAGGTGTGACAGCACGGCCCCAACCTGACAACAGAGCTCGTCGGTGGCGATTTCAAAATCACATTTGAGCGAGCTTTCAAAGATAAAGGGGTAGCAGAGCTCGCGCTTGTCTCTTGGCTTCTTGGGGTTCATGGGGCAACCGGATTGGAGAAAAGGCCAGTTTGCCAGCCCCGGGAAGGGCTGGCAAACGGCAGCTCATTACTTGCGTTACGCGCTGTGGCTCAGGCGTTCTTACTGGCGGGCTCGGTGGAGGGCTGGAACTGGCCGATCATCCGCAGCGCCTCCAGCATGCGCTGGTTGAAGTTGGTGAAGCTGCTGATCTGTGCCGGATCGCTCTGACCGCGAGCGGCCAGCACTGCCGGGGTCAGCGCCTGTTGCTGGGACTCCGGCAGCAGGGTATCTGCCTGCTTCTGTACCTGATCCAGCTTGGGCAGATAGTCGGCAAACGGCTTGAGCAGATCCTGCAGGGAGCTGGCCCCCTGATAGGTCTGGCTCAACTTGACGCTCTGCTTGAGTTTGAGGGAATAGGAGGCCAGCTGACTGTCGTCCAGCTTCAGTTCATTCGCCTTATCCAGCAGATCCTCGAAGTTGCCGGAGAAGAAGTTCCCCGCCAGCTCGTCGATCCCCTTGACCAGCTTGCCGATGGACTCCATCTCGTCGCTGTTGAGATCCCCCTCCAGTGAGAAGCTGAAGCTCTGACTCGATTTGAGGCTGAACTGACTGCCGCTCTCATCCTTCTGGGACTTGGTCTGCCAGCTGTCGTTGAAGCGCAGCACCACCTTGTCGCCATCCTTGGTCTGGATTTCCAGATAGCCCTGCTGGCGGCTGGCCATCTCGGCCTGCCCCATGTCGGTCGGGGAGACCTTGCCGAAGAACTCCTTCTCGAACTCCTCGAGCCCCTTCTGGATCAGCTTGTAGCTCTGATCGATACCGGTCTTGATATCCTCGTTGTCGGTCGCCCACTTGCCGAGCTGTTTTTTTGCCTCGCCAAAACCATTTTCGATCCCCTTGCGGGCCTGTTCCATCATCCCGGTCAGGTCGTCATCGGATTTACCATCGGCCCGCGCGGCACCAAGCCGCCCGGTCACGAACTGCAACACGTTGTCCGCCACCGACTGGAAGTCGAACAGGGTCTCCGGAGTGATCTCTTCGGGCTCCTTCATTTTGGGAGCCTGATAGCCCTGGCCGTTAATCTCCAGCGAAAACTGCAGCGCCTGCTGGATCAGCACCTGCGCCCACTTGGGCGGCTTGTGCAAGGAGACCTCTTCCTCGCTCTTGACCTGTTTCGGCTCCGCCTGTTGGGGCGATTTGGGAGAAACACCCACTCCCTTGGGTTGGGCTGCGCCCACGCCTTCGATCTGCATAATGTGTCCTCCCACCATGCCTGTAGATCAGCTATCGGCCTGACTGAACACTTCTTAACCACAAAATGCTGGACAATCTGCGGCTGGCTTTTAAAATCGGGCCCCTTTGGGTGGCCTGTTGCCTTCCCCCGATTTCGACCCGGCCCGGCCGGTGTGCATGTGAGGTATTTATGACCCAATCCCAACAGCCTTCCGCGAACGCTCCGGCGCCTAGAACCGCGGCCGACTATCAGGCCCAACTCGACGAAAAGCGCGCTCGCCTCACCGAGCTGTTTGCCGGCTTCACCCTCCCGGCGCTGGAAGTGCACAGCTCACCGGCGGAGTACTACCGGATGCGCGCCGAATTTCGCATCTGGCACGAAGGGGATGACCTCTTCCACTGCATGTATGCCCCGGCGACTAAAGAGATCATCAAGATAGACCACTTCCCCACCGCCAGCCGCCTCATCAACCAGTTGATGCCGCTGCTGCTGGAGGTGCTGCGCCCACACCCGGTGCTGCGCCGCAAGCTGTTCCAGATTGACTACCTCTCCACCCAGTCCGGCCAGATCATTGTCAGCCTGCTCTATCACCGCAAGCTGGAGGCCGAATGGCAACAAGCCGCCGAAGCGCTGCAGGCCGACCTGCGCGCCAAGGGGTTCGAGCTGCAGCTGATTGGCCGCGCCCACAAGCAGAAGATCTGTCTGGGGGATGACTTCGTCATCGAGCAGCTCAACGTGGCAGGTCGCCAGCTCATCTACAAGCAGGTGGAGAACAGCTTCACCCAGCCCAACGCTGCCATCAACGAGCAGATGCTGGCCTGGGCGCTGGATGTGACCAAGGGGAGCGAAGGGGATCTGCTGGAGCTCTATTGCGGTAACGGCAACTTCTCCATCGCGCTGGCGCAGAACTTCCGCAAGGTGCTGGCCACCGAGATCGCCAAGCCAAGCGTCGACTCCGCCCAGTTCAACATCGCCGCCAACGGCGTCGACAACCTGATTATCCTGCGCATGTCGGCCGAGGAGTTCACCATGGCGATGCGTGGCGAGCGGGAGTTCAACCGCCTCAAGGGGGTCGATCTCAAGAGCTACCAGTGCAACACCATCTTCGTCGACCCGCCCCGCGCCGGTCTCGACGATGCGACCGTCAAGCTGGTACAGGAGTACGACAACATCCTCTACATCTCCTGCAACCCCGAAACCCTGCAGGCCAACATGACCGTGCTGGGCGAAACCCACGAGATCGCCCGTTTCGCCCTGTTCGACCAGTTCCCCTGGACCCATCACATGGAAGCCGGGGTCTATCTGCGTCGCAAGGCCGATTGATTAAGGCAGACAGGAAAACAACAACAGGGCCGGATGGCCCTGTTTTGTTATTGGCTCAACATCGGCCTTACTCCAGTCGGAAGTGGCCCACGATCTCCCGCAGCCGGTCGTAGGTTTGCTGCATCGCGGCGGAACTGGCAACCGTCGCTTCGCCATTGTGGGTCAGCTGGCGGATCACTTCGGCAATGGCACTCATGTTGCGATTGATCTCTTCAGCCACCGCACTCTGCTGCTCCGCTGCCGTGGCGATATGGCTGATGAGATCGTTGATCTCCACCACTTCCCCCGCCATCAGATCCAGCGACTCGTTGACTTTAGTGGTGTTCTCGGCAGCCCCCTGACAGCTCTGCTTGGTGTTGCCCATGGCCTCCACCACAGTCCGGGTGCCCCGCTGCAGGCTGGCCAGCATGGTCTGGATCTCTGCAGTGCTCTTCTGGGTACGGGCCGCAAGCGAGCGTACCTCATCCGCCACCACCGCAAAGCCACGACCCTGTTCCCCGGCGCGAGCCGCCTCGATGGCGGCGTTGAGCGCCAGCAGGTTGGTCTGTTCGGCAATGCTGCCGATCACCCCCAATACAGAGCCAATCTGCTGCACATCCTGCTGCATCGCCTCGATGGAACGGGCGGTCTCCTCCACCTCGTCCACCAGCGCCATCACGCTGGCCATCGCCTGATCCACTACCTGGCGGGACTGGCTCGCCAGCTGCTGGCTCTGGCCGGTAAGCTGGGCGGTGCTGGCCGCACTCTCGGAGACGGAGACCGCGGTGCGGCTCATCTCGTTGATGGCGGTCACCACCTGCTCGGTCTCGCGCACGTGGTCCGCCAATAGGGACTGGGCGGCGCCGGTCTGGCTGGCCAGCCCCTCGATGCCGCTGTTGAGCTGGCCGCTCGCCTGTTGCACCTCCCCCATCATCTCCTGCAAGCGTTCGATAAAACGGTTGATCCCGGCCGAGATCTGGCCCAGGTCATCCTTGCTGGTCACCGCCAACCGGCGGGTGAGATCGCCGCTGCCGCGAGAGAGCTCCAGCACAAGATCCCGTAACGAAACAATGGGTCGATAAGCCACGTTGAGCGCCAGCATTGCCAGCACCATCACCACTATCGCCACACCAAACAGCGCCATGATGATCTGGCCGTTGAGTGACCGGGTCATGGCACGGATATAGTCAAGATCGATGTAGCCGGTCAGGGTCCAGCTGTTACCGCGAATATCCAGCTGGTTGGGGCGCGCTTCGCTCTCCCCCTGCGGTTTGCTGCTGTAGAGCTCATTGCCCTGGCCGTCGGCCAGCGAGAAGTAGCGCCCCTCGCCGCTCATCTTCTCCAGCAGGCTCTTGAACTCGCTCATGTCGAGGTAGTAGAGATAGGCGGAATCGGCGCCGCGCGGCACCAGAATGGTGATAACCGGCTTGCCATCCACCTGTTGCAGCGGGCTGACGGTAATCTGGTTGTTGGCTGCAGGGATCAGCTTGCGCAGGGCATCGACCCTGGCGCTGTCGTTGATGACGCCGCTCACGTCGAATGCCATGTCGCCGATCACTTTGACGATGTTGTGAAAGCCGGTCTCTTGCAGGGTCTTCTTGACGTTGGTCACCCCGAAGTTGAGGTTGGCGGCCAGCAGGATTTTCTGATTGATGTCGCTGGCCAGCTTCTCTTTGACCAGAGTGATCTGTTCGTTGATGTTGTGGGTGGCTTGAGTGCGAATGTAGCCACTGATGAAGTGGTTGACGCTGAGCCCGGCGGTGCCGATGGTGACCAGAATGGCCAGTAGCAGCAAGAGGTAAATCTTGACCTTGAATGGCATGGGTTCCCTCCAGAAGAGAGGGCTGGCAACGCCAACCCTCTCTGCCAATCGTTATTTCTTCTTGGCGTACTTCATGGAATCCAATGCCACCGCCAGAATGATGATGCCGCCCTTGATGATGAACTGCCAGTAAGGGCTGACCCCGATATAGGTCAAACCATAGTTGATCAGAGTGAAAATGAGTACGCCGGTGATCACACCCGCAACCGTTCCCACCCCGCCAGCAAACGACACGCCGCCCACCACGCACGCTGCGATAGCATCCAGCTCGTACATGAAGCCCAGGTTGTTGGTGGCACTGCCGATCCGGCCCGCTTCCAGCATGCCGCCGAAGGCGTAGAAGACCCCAGCCAGCGCATAGATCATCACCAAATTGACGGCTACGTTGACACCGGAGACCTTGGCCGCCTCGGGGTTGCCACCGATGGCGAAGATGTTTTTGCCAAAGCGGGTCTTGTTCCACAGCACCCAGACAAAGACGCTGGCGATGGCCGCGTAGAAGGTGAGATAGGAGAGCTTGAATCCTCCTATCCGGATAAACCCCTGGGCGAAGCTGGAGAAGCGGGGATCAAACCCGGCCACCGGCGAGGCCCCTACCGAGTCAAAGTAGAGGGAGTTGATACCGTAGACGATGATCATGGTGCCCAGGGTGGTAATGAACGGGGTAACGTTCAGGTAGGCCACGATGAGACCGTTGACCAGACCAATCAGGGCACCCACCACACACACCAGCAGGATCACCGCAGGAATGGGCACCTCCCCCAGCGTCGGGAACACCTTGTTGACGTTGGTCAGCGCCTGCAACATGGTGGCTGCTATGAGTGCCGCCAGACCGACCTGACGACCTGCCGAGAGATCCGTCCCCTGGGTGATGATGATGCCCGCCACCCCCAGCGCGATGATGACCCGCACCGAGGACTGGGTCAGGATGTTGCTGAAGTTGGTGAGGCTCAGGAAGGAGGGCTCCTGGATCACGATGACCATGAGCAGCACCAGCAGCACCAGATAGATGGCGTTTTCCTTGAGCGCCTGCATCAGATTGAAATTTTTAGCCGACTCCATAAATGTCTTCCTGTCTCTAGAGGTACAGAGATGCCAGGCGCAGTATCTCGCTCTGGTCAGTTTCTTTGGTATTGACGATCCCGGCGACCCGGCCGTTGCTCATCACCATGATGCGGTCGGTGATCCCCAGCAATTCCGGCATCTCTGACGAGATGATGATGATCCCCTTGTCCTTCTTCGCCAGCTCCAGGATGAGCTGGTAGATCTCGAACTTGGCCCCGACGTCGATGCCGCGGGTGGGCTCGTCGAGCATCAGGATCTCCGGCTGGGTCAGCAGCCAGCGACCGATGATCACCTTCTGCTGGTTGCCCCCGGAGAGGGAACCGATCTGGGTCTGCTGGGTCGGCGTCTTGACCCGCATGGAGTCGATCACCCACTGGGTATCGCTCTTCATCTTGTTGTCGCTGAGCAGCCCCATGGAGCCCTTGTAGCTGTCCATGTTGGCGATCAGGGAGTTGAAGGCGATATCGAGTCGGGAGTAGATACCGGTGGAGCGGCGCTCTTCCGTCACCAGCGCAAAGCCGTTGCGGATCGCTTCGTGGGCGTTGTGGTTGGCCACCTCTTTGCCGTGCAGCTTGATGCTGCCCTGGCTGCGATCGCGAATACCGAACAGGGTCTCGACGATATCGGTGCGCTTGGCCCCGACCAGTCCGGCGATGCCGAGGATCTCCCCCTTGTGCAGGTTGAAAGTGATGTCCTGAATGGAGGGCTGGTTCTTCGCCGTCAGGTGTTCGATCTCGAGGATCACCTCTTTCGGCTGGTTGGTCTTTTCCGGGAAACGCTGGGTCAGTTCACGGCCGACCATCATGCCGATGATCTGATCCATGGTCATGCCCTTGAGCGGCTGGGTTGCCACCCACTGGCCATCCCGCAATATGGTGATCTCGTCACAGAGCTGGAAGATCTCCTCCATCTTGTGAGAGATGTAGACGATGCCGCACCCCTTATCCTTCAACTTGTTGATAATCTTGAAGAGGTGGTTCACCTCTTTCTCGGTCAGGGAGGAGGTGGGTTCGTCCATGATGACGATCTTGGCATCGTAGGAGAACGCCTTGGCGATCTCGATCATCTGCATCTGGGAGACCGACAGGGTCGCGACCTTCACCTTGGGATCGATGTCGATATCCAGCTCATCAAAGATGCGCTTGGTGTCGTCATACATCTTGCCGTGGTCGATAAACCACCCCTTGGTGGGGTAGCGGCCGAGCCACATGTTGTCCATCACGGTACGCTGCAACACCAGGTTGAGCTCCTGATGCACCATGGAGACGCCATTTTCCAGCGCCTCTTTGGAGGAGGTGAAGTTGATCTCCTGCCCCTTGAAGAAGATCTTGCCCTGATCCTTCTCGTAAATGCCGAACAGGCACTTGAGCAGTGTCGATTTTCCCGCTCCGTTCTCGCCCATCAACGCATGCACAGAATGAGGACGGACCCGTAAATTGACATTATCGAGTGCCTTGACGCCGGGAAAGCTCTTACTGACGTCAATCATCTCCAACAGCCATTCTGATTGTTGCTGTGTTGTCATATCAGCCATCACATCTGGTTGAAAAAAGGGCAAGGGGATCTCCCTTGCCCTGGAGGAGGGAATTACTCGAATTGGGACAGGTTGTCTTTATCCACACCGACGTAGGCAACACGTACTACCTTGTCGACGATATTCCACTTGGTGCCTTCACCGGCCGGTTTGCCTTCAGCCAGATTCTTGGTCAGCTCGAAGGTGGCTTTGGCCTGGTTGGCCGCATCGTTCAGCACGGTACCCGCCATGGCACCGCTCTTGACCATGGCCAGCGCTTCCGGCAGCGCATCGACGCCAAACACCGGAATGGCAGTCTTGCCCTGGGCTTTCAGTGATTCGACTGCGCCCATTGCCATGCCGTCGTTGTTGGCGATGACCACTTCGATCTTGTTGGCGTTGGGGCCGGAGATCCAGGCGTCCATCTTGTCTTTCGCCATGGCGGTATCCCACATACCGGTATCCATGTGCAGTTGTTCAGTCTTGACGCCGCCATCGTTCAGGGTCTTGACCACGTAGGAGGTGCGCGCTTCGGCATCCGGGTGGCCCGGCTCCCCTTTCAGCAGCACGAACTGGATCACGCCATCCTTGTTCAGATCCCACTCCGGATGGGCTTTCCAGTGTTTGGCAATCAGCTGGCCCTGGATGATCCCTGACTCCTTGGAGTCGGTACCCACGTAGTAGGCCTTGTCGTAGCTGGCCAGATCGGTAGCGCTCGGCTCCTTGTTGTAGAAGACAACTGGGATATCTTCGCCACGGGCTTTCTCAATCACCACCGGCGCCGCCGCCGGGTCAACCAGGTTGATGGCCAGCGCCTTCACCCCTTTGGCCAGCAGCACGTCGATCTGGTCGTTCTGCTTGGACTGGTCGTTCTGGGAGTCGTTCATCAGCAGTTCCACCCCCGGAGTGGCTGCCGCCTCCTTCTCGATGGCCTTGCGCACGACCGCCATGAAGTTGTCGTCGTACTTGTAGACGGTTACCCCGATACGGGTGTCAGCCTGGGCATTGGCTCCAGCCATCATGCCCATCAGCAGGGCGGCAACTGTGGTCAGTTTTTTCATTATGTGTGCTCCGATGTGTCTATCTGTGTTGTAGGGTGGCGAGCAATTGAGCAAGCGCCAATCAATGTAATCAGTTTGTTGTCATTTCTTCTGTGATCATGACGACAAAATGAAAACGTTTACACTCTGTTACATTGAAACTTTATATTTATTTTTCAAATACATATAAATAAAAATCAGATTTGAGACTCAATCTTTCCCACAGCATTGAGGCTAGTCGTTACTGGTCTGTTGTCAAAATGGCGCACTGGCTCGACAGTCGCCTCCATAGCTGGCTTAACGGAGAGTGCAGCCCCAACGGTAACGACGCTCGAGCAGTTGATACTCGGGACGCACGCTCTGGCTCCAGGAGTCATCCCCGCCCACCCCCATGTGAGCGCCATCGAGGCAGACCCACAGCCCCTCTTCAGCCACCAGATCGCTCTGGTGACGGGCGGCGGCTAACTGCTGCTGACTGAAGCGGCTGGCACTGAAATGGAAGCTGCCGTTCACCGTCGTGCTGCCCAGCTGCAACTGGCTGGTATCGCAGCGCAAGCCGTTGTCGCTCGGGAAAACATAAGGGGTGTGCATGGCCTCCAGCGGCAGGCTCCAGCGACCAAGATCAGCGCCCAGCAGACGATCCGGATAGTTCTCGTGAGGGCCGCGTCCCAACCATTCGGCTCGCGCTGGCACCTCGGCCAGATGGAGCAACAGGCCAATCCGCGGCAGCGAAGGCAGCGCCTGCGCCAGCTCGGTCTCTATCTCCAGGCTCATGGCGCCATCGTCGGTAAAGCGGTGATGCCAGTAACTCACCAGCAGCAGCTCATCGTGATGGAAGTAGCCATGGCTGACCCGGATCTCCCCTCCGGCGACCGCGATCCCCAGACAGCGGTGCTGCCACTGACCGAGACCACACGCCTGCCAGCGAGCAATCCAGGAGCTGGGGTCGGCGTGATCCGCTTCGCTGGTGCCGATGTCGTTGTCGAGCGGCGCGCGGTAGAAGTGATCCATGATCGGCGCCAGCAACTGCTCCTGCCCCGATTTTTGCCAACTGGTGATGCGGCCGCTCAGCTTGTCGAGCCACCACTGGCTGTTTGCGGCGGTGATCCGCCAGCCATCCGGCTGCTCGCTCAGGGTGGCGGCAGCGACTGGCGCTGGCAGGGCGAGGGGCGTCGGCAGGGTGAACTGCTGACGGGCGACCTTGTGACCCGCCTGCGACCAAGGGGTGGCCTGCGGCTGAACGATGGCCAGATCGAGCCAGGCCAGTGAGCCTGCCGCAAAGGCGGGCAGCGTCCCGCTCAGGGTCAACTCGACCACCCCTTGCGGCACCAGCATGAGGGAAACCTCCCCCTGCAGCTGCACATGGCCGTTCTCGCACAGCTGCCAGCACAGCCGCTCGTTATCGGTGGAGCGGAACAGGTATTCGCTCTCGATCCGCACCCGCAACGGGGTGTGCTCAAGCAGAGTGAAGCGGAACGGCTGCTGGGCACGCTTTGCCTCGCACAGGGCTGGATGGGGGGTGCGATCCGGGAACAGCAGGCCGTTGCAGCAGAACTGGCGATCGTTTTGCACATCACCGAAGTCGCCACCATAGCCCCAGTAGTGGCGGCCATCGGCGGTGTATTTGTCGAGCCCCTGATCGACCCAATCCCAGACAAACCCGCCTTGCAGGCGTGGATGAGCGCGAAACGCCTGCCAGTAGTGGGCGTAGCCCCCCAGACTGTTGCCCATGGCGTGGGCATATTCGCAGAGGATCAACGGCCGGTGCTCGCCGGGCAGGCCGATCCACTTGGCCAGCGCCCACTTGGGCACCGCCGGGAAGGGTTGATCCTGATGGGTTCTGGCATACATGGGGCAGATGATGTCGGTGGCCGGGGTATCGGCCCCACCCCCCTCGTACTGCACCGGGCGGCTCGGGTCGCTGCGCTTGATCCAGCCATACATGGCATCGTGGGCCGGGCCGTAACCCGACTCGTTGCCCAGCGACCAGATGATGATCGAGGGGTTGTTGAAATCCCGTGCCACCATGCGGGTCGCCCGCTCCAGAAAGGCGTTACTCCAGGCGGGATCCCGCGCCAGCCGCCCCATGGGGGTCATGCCGTGGGTCTCCAGATTCGCCTCGTCCACCACATAGAGGCCGAGCCGATCGCACAGGCGATAGAAGTCGGGGTGGTTGGGATAATGGGAGCAGCGCACCGCGTTGAAGTTATGGCGCTTCATCAGCAGCAGATCCCGCTCCATGGTGGCGCGATCAATGGCATACCCTTTGGCGGGGTGGTGTTCGTGACGGTTGGCACCACGGATCAGCAGCGGCTGGCCGTTGACCAGCAGCAGGCCACCACGGATCTCCACCACCCGAAAGCCCACATCGCACGCCTCACTCTCGATGGCGCGGCCCTGCTCGTCCAGCAGGGTCAGGGTCAGGCGATAGAGATGAGGCGTCTCGGCGCTCCACTTGCGCGGCGCAGCCACGTCGAGCCAGAACTCGGCGCGATCGTCATACGCCCCTTTTTCATCAATGGCTTGGGTGCCGATTGGCTGGCGCAGGGTCACGACCCGCTCGCTACCGTCATAGAGATTGGCCTCTACCGACAGACCAGCCCCATTGGCTACCTGCAGTGCAATCTTGAGACGGCCATCCCGATAGCAGGCATCCAGCTCGGGGGTCACCCGCATATCCATAAGATAACGGGACGGTTTGTGCAGCAGGCTGACGGAGCGGAAGATCCCTGACAGCCACCACATATCCTGATCTTCCAGATAGGAGCCATCGGACCAGCGCAGCACCAGCACCGCCAGCCGGTTGCGACCGGCTTGCAGATAAGGAGTCAGATCGAATTCGGCGGGCAGCCGGCTGTCCTGGGAGTAGCCGACCCAGCGGCCGTTGCAGAAGAGATAGAAGGCACTGCTCACCCCGTCAAAGATGATCCGGCTCTGGCCGCTGGCCAGCCAGTCGGCGGGCAGCTCGAACTCGCGGGAGTAGCAGCCAGTAGGATTGTCTGCCGGCACTCGCGGTGGATCGCAGGGAAAGGGGTACTTGATATTGGTGTAGATGGGGCCATCGGTGAGCGGCCGCGCAGCTGGATAGGCGGCATCCAGCTGCCAGTTGCCCGGCACTGTAATGGGGCAAGCATCCACCAGATCCTGCGCCAGCCAGCTCTCGGGCACCAATTCGGGAGCGGCAAAGAAGGAGAAGCGCCACTCGCCATCGAGCAAGAGACGGGAGGAAGAGGCCAGATCCCCCCTGGCATCCGCTTCGCTGCGCCAGCTGAACATGGGGGTATGGGCAGCCAGCCGGTTTACCGATGTAATGGCCTGAGTCTGCCAATCCTGACGCGCCACTATCTCCCTGAGCATTCACTCTCTCCCTGCTGATTGGAAAACGTATTCAGTCTAGAGAAGTATGACGCAGGGAACGGCGATCTCGCTCACACAGATGTAAACGATTACACCAATTTTGTTAAGTAAAGCGGAGTAAAAATGATTAAAAATAGGTAAAACAATAACTGTGCAAGAAACGGCCCCGAACAGGGCCGCAAAAGGGGGCTATCCGGCCCGAACCGGTGCCACCGAGTGGCGATTGATCAGGGTGGGGGTATAGATCCGGCTCTGGGTCGCGTCACTCTCCCCCGCCGCCAGCTGAATGGCCAGCTTGGCCGCCTGGGCCGCCATCAGCTCGATGGGATAGCGCATGGTGGAGAGCTTGGGGCGCAAATATCTGGCATAGATGATGTCATCGAAGCCCACTACCGAGACCTCCTCCGGCACTCGCAGGCCGTTATCCGCCAGCACTGAGATGGCGCCCGCCGCCATGGCATCGTTATAGGCTACCACGGCGGTCACCTTGAGCCCCTTGGCCAGCAGGTTGAGCATGGCGCGCTCGCCCCCCTCCTCGTTCGGCGTGCCGCTCTCGATAAGCTCGGGATCGGCTGCCAGACCCGCTTCCATCAGTCCATCCTGATAACCCTGCAGGCGCAAGGTGGCATCCTCAATGGCGTGATCCGAGCTGATAAAGGCAATATGGCGGTGACCCAGTTCGATCAGGTGGCGAGTTGCCGTGGCCGCACCAAGCCGGTTGTTGAGGGCGATGCAGCGCCCCTTGAGGGCAGGAATATCGCGGTTGATCAACACCATGCCGGGCACCCGCATGGCGTAATCGCACAGTTCCTCGTCGCTCAGCGCCTTGCTGTGCACCACCAGCGCCTCGCAACGCTTGCCGATCAGCAGCTCGATCGCTTCACGCTCCTGACGCGCCTTGTGAAAACCGTTACCCATCAGCAGGTGAAGGTTCTGCTCGACGGCGATGCCGGAGACCCCCTTCACCAGTGCGCCGAAGAAGGGATCCGCCACGTCACCGACCACTACCCCCATGGTGTCGCAGGTCTGGCTGACCAGTGCCCGCGCGTTGGCGTTGGGGGTGTAGCCCAGTTCGGCCATGGCCTTCTGCACCACTTCGCGAGATGCGGCGCTGGCCTTGGGGGAGTTGTTCATCACCCGTGAAACCGTTGCCACCGATACATTGGCCAAACGGGCGACATCCTTGATGGTACTCATGCTGTTTTCACTTATTTCACTCTGCGACAGATGGACCATTATACCGACCAACCCCATTGAAAACAGGGGATAACGCACGATCTGCCAGAGAAGCGATCACAAAAATTGTGTAATCGTTTACACTGTTTTGCAAGCAAGTTCACAGTTTGCAAGCCAACCCCTCGGCTAGACTGCTTGCAGCGTCATTTTCAGTGGAGAGCAAGATGAAGGTTCTGGTCACCGGCGGCTGCGGATATATCGGCAGCCATACCTCTCTGGCCCTGCAAGCCGCAGGCATGACCCCAGTCGTGGTGGACAACCTCTGCAACAGCAAGCGCAGCGTGTTGACTCGAGTCGCCGCTATCAGCGGCCAGCAACCCGTGTTCTATCAAGGGGATATTCGCGATGCCGCCCTGCTGGACCGGATCTTCGCCGAGCAGCAGATCGACGCAGTAATCCACTTTGCCGCCCTCAAGGCGGTCGGCGAGTCGACCCGCATTCCACTGGATTACTACGAGAACAACCTCGGCGGCACCCTCACCCTGCTGCAGGCGATGAAACGGGCCGGGGTGCACAATCTGGTGTTCAGCTCCTCGGCGACCGTCTACGGCGATCCCGCCAGTCTGCCGATCCGTGAGGATTTCCCCCGCAGCGCTACCAACCCCTACGGTCGCTCCAAGCTGATCATCGAGGAGATCCTCGAGGATCTGCAGCTGGCCGAGCCGCACTGGAGCATGATCCTGCTGCGCTACTTCAACCCGGTCGGCGCCCACGAGTCGGGCACTATGGGGGAAGATCCACAAGGCATTCCCAACAATCTGATGCCCTATATCACTCAGGTCGCCATCGGCCGTCGCGACTGCCTGTCGGTCTTTGGAAACGATTACCCAACTGTTGATGGCACCGGCGTGCGCGACTACATCCACGTGATGGATCTCGCCGAGGGGCACGTCAAGGCACTGCAACACTGCGCCGGCAAGGGTGGCGTGCACACCTACAACCTGGGCACAGGCCAGGGCCAGAGCGTATTGCAGCTGGTCGCCGCCTTCTCCAATGCCTGCGGCAAGCCGCTGCCGTTTCGCATCGAACCGCGCCGCCCGGGCGACATCGCCGCCTGCTGGGCCGATCCGGCCAAGGCCGAGCGCGAGCTGGGCTGGCAGGCAACCCGGGACATAGACGCCATGTGCGCCGACAGCTGGCGCTGGCAATCCGCCAACCCGAACGGTTACGAGGAGTAGGCCTGCCTGCTCCCTGTTAATAGACGACCTTATTTTTCAATACCTTATTCAGGAGAGATGATGTTCAACCCCGTCGATCATCCCCATCGCCGCTTCAACCCGCTGACCGGCCAGTATGTGCTGGTCTCCCCCCACCGGGCCAAACGCCCCTGGCAGGGACAGGTAGAGAAGGTGAGTCAGGCCCCCAAACAGGCCCACGATCCCGACTGCTTCCTCTGCGCGGGCAACACCCGGGTCACTGGCGACATCAACCCCGACTACAAGGGCACCTTCGTCTTTACCAACGACTTCGCCGCTCTGATGCAAGATACCCCGGCCGCCGATAGTGCCAGCGATCCCCTGTTGAAGCTGGAAGCCGCCCGCGGCACCAGCCGGGTGATCTGCTTCTCGCCGGATCACGGCAAGACCCTGCCCGAGCTGCCGCTGCCCGCCATCGAAGGGGCGATCACCACTTGGATGGATCAGGTCGCCGAGCTGTCGGCCCAGTGGGAGTGGGTGCAGGTCTTTGAAAACAAAGGGGCCGTCATGGGCTGCTCCAACCCGCACCCCCACGGCCAGATCTGGGGCAGCGACTTCCTGCCCAACGAGATCGCCCGCGAAGAGCAGCACCAGCGTGACTGGCTGGCCGAGCATGGCCGTCCCATGCTGCTGGAGTATGTGGAGCGGGAGCTGGCGGATCGCTCGCGCATTGTGGTTGAGACCGAGCACTGGCTCGCCGTAGTTCCCTTCTGGGCCGCCTGGCCGTTCGAAACCCTGCTGCTGCCCAAGGCGCACGTCCCCTCCATGCTCAACCTGACCAAGGCCCAGCAACAGGATCTGGCGGTGGCGCTCAAGGAGCTCACCAGCCGCTACGACAACCTGTTCGAGTGCAGCTTCCCCTACTCCATGGGCTGGCACTTTGCGCCGCCCAAATCGGATTGCCCCGAGGCGTGGCAGCTGCATGCCCACTTCTATCCGCCCCTGCTGCGCTCCGCCACCGTACGCAAATTCATGGTCGGCTTCGAGATGCTGGCCGAAACCCAGCGCGACCTGACTCCGGAGCAGGCCGCCGAGCGGCTGCGCGCGCTGAGCCCCATTCACTACAACCAGACCAATCAAACCAATGAGGAGGCCCTATGACCCCGAGCCAACGCGTCAGCACCGTTTTTGCCGAGCAATTTGCCAAAGCGCCCGATCTGCTGGTGCGCGCCCCCGGCCGCGTCAACCTCATCGGTGAACATACCGACTACAACGACGGCTTCGTACTGCCCTGCGCCATCGACTACGAGACCTGCGTTGCCATCGGCCTGCGCGATGACCGGCAAGTACAGGTGATCGCCGCCGACTACGACAACCAGCGCGACCAGTTCGACCTCGACCAGCCCATCGAGCACCACCCCAGCCAGCGCTGGAGCGACTACATCCGCGGCGTGGTGAAATATCTGCAGGAGCGCGGTTATGCCCTGCGCGGCCTCGATCTGGTGGTTTCCGGCAACGTGCCGCAGGGGGCTGGGCTCTCCTCCTCCGCCTCGCTGGAAGTGGCCATCGGTCAGGCCTTCAAGGAGGCGCTGGGGCTCGATATCAACCAAGCGGAGATCGCCCTCAACGGTCAGCAGGCGGAGAACAAGTTCGTCGGCTGCAACTGCGGCATCATGGATCAGATGATATCCGCCAGCGGCAAAACCAATCACGCCCTGCTGCTCGACTGCCGCTCGCTGGAGACCCGCCTCATCCCCATGCCTACCGATCTGGCGGTGCTGATCGTCAACTCCAATGTGCGCCGCGGTCTGGTAGACAGCGAATACAACACCCGTCGCCAGCAGTGCGAAGCGGCCGCCCGCCACTACGGGGTCAAGGCGCTGCGCGATCTCGATCTGGCGGCTCTCGAAGCAGGCAAGGCAGGACTGGATGAGGTCTGCTACCGCCGAGCGCGCCACGTGGTAGGCGACAATACCCGCACCCTGGCCGCCGCCGATGCGCTGGCACAAGGGGATCTGGTTCGTCTCGGCGAGCTGATGGCCGATTCACACGCCGCCATGCGCGATGACTTCGAAATCACAGTGCCCGCCATCGACGGTCTGGTGGAGATCATCAAGGCCAGGATCGGCACCGAAGGCGGCGTACGGATGACTGGCGGCGGCTTCGGCGGCTGCGTGGTCGCCCTGCTGCGCCCCGAGAAGGTGGCCGAGGTGATCGCCGCGGTTGAAGCCGAGTATCCGACCCGCTTCGGCCTCAAGGCTGACTGCTACGTCTGCTCTGCCAGCGCCGGTGCAGGCAAGCTATGAGCAGAGCCATGACACCATTCGAACTGGAAAACGAGGAGGGGTTGCGCCTGCGCGGCCTCGACTTCGGCGCCACCCTCACATCCCTCACCCTGCCGGTGGCGGGCAAACGGCGCGAAGTGCTGCTGGGTTGTGCCGACAACGCCTATCCAGCCCAACAGGTGTGGCTGGGCGCGGTGGCGGGACGTTTTGCCAACCGCATCGGCGGCGCCGAGCTGCTACGCGATGGCCAGCGCTGGCCGCTGGATGCCAATCAGGCACCCAACTGCCTGCATGGCGGGCAGGCGGGCTTTCATCGCCAGCGGTGGCAAATCAAAGAGCTGGAAGCGGATCGGGTCAAGCTGGTGCTGCTCTCCCGGGCGGGGGATCAGGGCTTTCCCGGCAATCTGCGGGTAACCCTGGAGTACCGGCTGGAGCAGAGCGATCTGGTGGTGGATTTCATCGCCAGCACGGATGCCGCTACGCCGGTCAGCCTCACCAGCCACGCCTACTTCAATCTCGATGACAAACCCGACGGCGGCGATGTGCGTGACCACCTCATCAGCATCAATGCCGACCACTTCCTGCCGACCGACCCGAGCGGTTTGCCGATCGCCATCACCCCGGTGGAGGGGCCATTCGATCTGCGCCAAGAGCGCCTTGTCGGGCTGGATTGGCTGAGCCATCCCCAGCAGCAACAAGCCAAGGGATACGACCACGCCTTTGTGCTAAACGGCCCGCCGCAGGAGTGGGCTGCTCGCGTGGTATCGGGTGACAGACAGCTGGCAATGGAGGTCTACACCAACCAGCCCTCGCTGCAGCTCTATACCGGCAACTGGCTGGCCAATACCCCGAATCGCCAGGGTTTGGCGCACCGGGATCACGACGGCTTCTGTCTTGAGGCACAACAGCTGCCGGACAGCCCCAATCGCCCCGAGCTGGGCAACCCCTGGCTGCTGCCGGGCGAGCGCTATCACCATCAGACCCGCTACCGTTTTATCCGCGACTGACTTAAAGGTTTCACAATTTTTCCGTAGCAGCGCCAGCAACATTCGAGCAAGATAAGCCGCCCCGAGCTCCTTCCGGGACGTTTTTGCATCAACGTAGCAAGGATTCTGTTCGATGACTGACACTTATAGCCTGCTGGTCGCCTTTATTCTGGGCGTCGTCGAGGGGCTGACCGAGTTCCTCCCCGTCTCCTCCACCGGCCACATGATTATCGTCGGCCATCTGCTGGGCTTTGAAGGGCCCAAGGCTGCCACTTTCGAAGTGGTGATCCAGCTTGGCTCCATCCTCGCCGTGGTCGCCGTCTTCTGGCGCCGCCTGTTTAGCCTGATTGGCATCCACTTCGGCCAGAAGCCGTCCCGGGATCACGCCACCCTGTCGCTGGTGCATGTCATCCTCGGCATGATGCCCGCCATCGTGGTCGGTCTGGCCATCCACAGCTGGATCAAGGCCAACCTGTTTGGTCCGCAGACCGTAATGTATGCACTGGTCGCGGGGGGCATCCTGCTCATCATCGCCGAGAAGTTCCGCCCGGCCGTCACAGCCGAAACCCTGGATGACATCAGCTACAAACAGGCGTTCGGCATCGGTCTGTTCCAGTGTCTGGCCCTGTGGCCCGGCTTCTCCCGCTCGGGCGCAACCATCAGTGGTGGCATGCTGATGGGGATCAGCCGTCACGCCGCCGCCGAGTTCTCCTTCATCATGGCGGTGCCCATGATGGTGGCGGCCAGCGGGCTTGATCTCTACAAGAGCCGCGATTTCCTCTCGATGGCCGACTTCCCTATGTTTGCCGTGGGCTTTATCACCGCTTTCGTGGTAGCGATGTTTGCGATCAAGACCTTCCTGACATTGATCCGCCGCATCGACTTTATCCCGTTCGCCATCTACCGCTTTATCGTGGCATTCGCCGTCTATCTGGTGTTTGTCGCCTGACCGGCAACCAGCAATCAAATGAAAAAAGGGACCAATCTGGTCCCTTTTTCTATAGCGTCATGGTGCTCAATAGAGGTGCTGGCTGATGCCATTCAGCAGCCGCGACAACCCCTTGGTGAACTGCACCGGCGCATCCTGCACCGTGTAGCAGAGGCAACCATCTGGCGTATGCGGGCTGTGGGAGTGGCTGGCATCGCGCCAAATGAAATCCCCCGCCTTGTAAAGGGTATCGCCATCCTGAATGTTGCCAGCCAGCAGCAAGGTCAGCTCATAGCCCTGATGGGTGTGCTCGGGGATGCGACCGCCCGCTTCGATATGGAGCAGGCTGGCGCGCGCCCCCATCTCGTCCAGCGGAAGACTCTGCTGACGAATAGCCCCGATATGGCGCCACTTGGGCGAACGATAGCGGGCCAGCACCCGTGGCAAACGGTAGGCGTGACCGGCTACCTCCAACTCGCTGGGCTGGGCTCGGGGCTGGTCATATGTTGGCTCGGACAGGGGCTCGGAGAGGGGCTCTGCCAGCGGCTGCGCCAGAATATCCGCCAGCATGGCGTCGAATCCGGCGTCCAGTCCCACTTCATCGCGGGAGTCCAGCTCGGGCTCTGCTGGCGAAGCAAGATATTGCTGCGCCAGCTCCTCTTCGAATGTCTTCAATCGGGCAGCACAATCGAGGCAGAGTTCACAGTGGGCGGAGAGCCCCACCGCCAGCGGCAGAGGGAGCTCGTCGGCGGCGAAGGCACGCAGCATAGGGTCGGTCGGATGGGCTTTAATCATGGCCTTGCTCCACTTGCTCTTTCAGTTTCTGTAACGCCAACCGGAGGCGGGACTTGATGGTGCCGAGCGGCACGCCGAGTCGCTCCGCCAACTCCTGCTGGGAGAACTCCTGCAGATAGATGCCACGCACCACCTGCTGTTGCGGCTCCGGCAGGGTGCCCAGATAGTGGGCCATCTGACGGGTCAGCACCGCATCCTCCCCCCCGCTCAGATGCTCCTCTTCGGCCTGAAACTCCAGCACCGGCCACAGCTCCTCGGCACAGAGATCCTCCTTGCTGGCGCGACGACGGCGCAGCATGTCGAAGCACTGGTTGCGCATCACGGTGTAGATCCAGGTGGTCGGCGCCCCCTTCTCGGGGTGGTAGAGACGCGCCTTCTGCCACACCAGCAGCATGGTCTCCTGCACCAGCTCCATGGCGTTGGCTTCGCTGCCGAGGTGGCGCAGGCCGTAGCTGCGAATACGCGGCGCAAAGTGTTGGAACAGGCGGGCAAAAGCAGCCTTGTCGGCCTGCTCTGCCACCCTGATCAGCAGAGATTTGAGGTCGCCATCCGGGTTATCCATCACGGGCGAGGTCCTGCGTATGGTCGAGTGTGGTTGGCCAGTATATGCCATTGCGCCATCCCTTTGGTGTGCTGTCGAACATGCTGTGGTGATGACTTGTACGGCGCTGCGGCGCTGGCGGATCAGCGGGTCAGAAAAAATCAGTGGCTGGCCACCAGTACCCCCTTGAGCAAAGCGATGGCGGGCTGATTGTCGGCGGCGGCCAGCAGCAGTTGTTTCTGTTCAGGGGGGATCGGCAGCACCTCCAGCCAGCGCTGGGCCACCCAGTTGCCATCGTCCCAGCGGGGGGCGGGATAGAGGGCGGCATAGTCGGGATAGTCGGCAAACACCTCCCGCAATGCCTCGACCAGCGGTTGCTGATCGGGATGGAGCCGGCGGGGCGGCCAGGCCGTCAGCGGCGTCACCTCGCCGATACGCAGGCCATCGGGCTCCTGCCACAGATCCTCTATCTGCACCCGCTCCATCCCCTGCACCGTGATCCCCAGCATGCCGTCCGGCAGCCGGTCGAAATCGATGATGGTGACCCGGGTGGCGATGGGCAGCATGTTGCGCAGGGCGTCGGGCTGGCGAGGGTCCACCATGCAGAGGGCAAAGCCGGACTCCCCCGCCTCGGCGATCATCCGCTGGTATCTCGGTTCGAAGATCCGCAGCGGCATGACGCCGCCGGGCAGCAGGTGGGCAGATAGGGGAAACAGCGCCAGTCGCATCGCAAACTCCTCGGTTGGGAACCTCTGTTGATACGCCGGGCCAGAGGGAGGAGATCATTCCCGTCATCGGAAAGGAAAAACCCTTAACAATCAGGGGAAAATAGCCTGGACAAGCCGCTTCGATATGCAGTAGAAATGGATAAGCACCGTAATTTCCGCCCAATATTCTGGAATATGGCGCTAAACGCAGTGAAATATCCGCCCGACAGCGAGCGGCGGGTCATCCCTATAGTTTTCTCGGGCCGATGCGGGTAAAATTCACGCCCTTATATATCAGTCATTTTTCGACGCGCAACCTTGGTGGTCAGTTATGAAAGAGCATATTCATCATCTACTTGAACAAACGGTAGCCAATCTCAAGTCAGCAGGCGTCCTGCCGGCGGACCTGGAAGCCCGCGTGCAAGTAGACCGATGCAAGGAAAAAGCTCACGGCGACCTGGCTACCAACCTGGCCATGCTGCTGGCCAAACCGGCCCGCAAGAATCCCCGTGAGCTGGCGGCTGCCATCATCGAGCACCTGCCCGCCTCCGACCTGATCGCCAAGGTCGAGATCGCCGGTCCCGGCTTCATCAACTTCTTCTTCGACCAGCGCTGGCTGGCCGGTCAGGTCGAAGCCATGGTGACCTCTGCCAACGCCAACGTACGGTTGCCCGCGCCACAAACCGTGGTGGTGGACTACTCCGCCCCCAACGTGGCCAAAGAGATGGCGGTGCACCACATCCGCTCCACCGTACTCGGTGACGTGGCTGCGCGCGCGCTGGAGTTCCTCGGCCACAAAGTGATCCGCGCCAACCACATCGGTGACTGGGGCACCCAGTTCGGCATGCTGATCGCCTATCTGGAGAAGATGTCCAACGAACACGCCAGCGACATGGCACTCAAGGATCTGGAAGCCTTCTACACCCAGGCCAAGCGTTGCTACGACGAAGACGAAGCCTTCGCCGAGCGTGCCCGTAACTACGTGGTCAAGCTGCAGGGCGGCGACGAGTACTGCCGTACCATGTGGAAGAAGCTGGTCGACATGACCATGGAACAGAACCAGATCAACTACGACCGCCTGAATGTCTCCCTGACCAACAAGGACATCATGGGCGAGTCCATGTACAACGACATGCTGCCGGAAATCGTTGCCGACCTGAAAGCCAAGGGGCTGGCGGTCGAGAGCGAAGGCGCCACCGTTGTCTTCCTGGACGAGTTCAAGAACAAGGATGGCGAGCCCATGGGCGTCATCATCCAGAAGAGCGATGGCGGTTTCCTCTACACCACCACCGACATCGCCTGTGCCAAATACCGTTATGAAACCCTGGGCGCCGACCGTGTCATGTACTTCATCGACTCCCGTCAGCACCAGCACCTGATGCAGGCCTGGACCATCACCCGCAAGGCGGGTTATGTGCCGGAATCCGTGCCGCTTGAGCACCACGCCTTCGGCATGATGCTGGGCAAGGATGGTCGTCCCTACAAGACCCGCTCTGGTGGCACCGTCAAGCTGGTTGACCTGCTGAACGAAGCCGAAGAGCGCGCCGCTGCGCTGCTGGAGAGCCGCAACAGCGACCTCTCTGCCGAAGAGAAGGCCAATGTGGTCAACGCCATCGCCATGGGCGCGGTCAAGTATGCGGATCTCTCCAAGAACCGTACTACCGACTACATCTTCGACTGGGATCTGATGCTGTCGTTTGAAGGCAACACTGCCCCTTACCTGCAGTACGCCTACACCCGTATCCAGTCCATCTTCCGCAAGGCCAACATCGATGCCGAGACGCTGACCGGCAACGTGACCCTGAACGAAGAGGCCGAAGAGGTGCTGGCCCAGAAGCTGATCCAGTTCTCCGACGCGGTCAACGGCGTGGCCGACAAAGGCATGCCACACCTGCTCTGTACCTACCTGTACGAGTTGTCAGGCAACTTCATGACCTTCTATGAAGCCTGCCCGATCAACAAGGATGGCGTGGACGAGGCAACCCGTCAGAGCCGTCTGCTGCTGTGCGCCGCCACCGCCAAGGTACTGAAACTGGGCCTCGGCGTACTGGGCATCCATACCCTGGAGCGCATGTAATAGATGGCAACCCGGGATTATGTCGGCAGCCGCCCGCGACGTCGGGCGGGTGGCCGCAATACCAAGAAAGCGGCCCCTCGCCGCTTTCCTGTTATTCCAGTGCTGCTGGTCGTGGCACTGCTGGCAGGCTTTGGTGGCTTCCTTTACATGATCAATGGCAAGGGCAGCGACGCCCCCACCATCGAAGAGCAGGTAAAGGCCAACAAGCCAAAACCACAGAACAACGGGTTGCCACAGGAGAAGTGGAGCTACATCGAACGGCTTGAGAACAAGCAGGTCGATGTTATCGAGCCACCGCCCCAGCCGGGCGTGCTGCCACCGCCCCCCGCCGATACTCTGACACTGCAGCCGGAAAAGCTGCCGCAACCGGTACCGACCGAGATTCCCCAACCGGGGACGCCCATCGGCCAGTCCAAACCCTATCAGACCAATCCGGCGACAACGCCTGACAACGGTGCGCCCGTTGCCAGCGCTCGGGAACAGGTGATCGATCGCCAGGCCGAACGGGAACGGATGGAGCGGGAGATCCGTGCCGAGCTGGAGCGGGAGCGGGCCGAAGCGGCCAAGGCCAAAGCGGCTACCCCGCCAGCCCAGACCGCAGCCGCCGACAGCGGTCGCTATATGATGCAGTGCGCGGCTCTGCGCTCGCAGGATTCCGCAGAGTCGCTCAAGGCACGTATCGCCTTCACCGCCGGTCTCTCTTCCAGCCTGCAGGTGGTCAACACGGCCAACGGCACGGTCTACAAGGTGATGGTGGGCCCCTTCAACGGCAAGGCGGCCGCCGACGCGGCCAACGGCAAGCTGCAGAGCTCCGGCATCAGCGGCTGCATTGCCAAGAAGGGTTAGCATACTGTCAGGCTGAACCAGCAGAGAACCAGAACATGACAAATTCGAAACAGCCACCAAATGGCCTTCCGGTTTACCGCTTGATTACTGGGCCTGATGACGCGGCATTTTGTTTTCGTGTCAGCGAAGCACTAGCTCAAGGCTACACGCTGTATGGTTCTCCCTCGGCGACGTTCAATGGCCAAACTGTGATCGTGTGCCAAGCGGTAGTCTGGTCTGAAACAACATAATGCGGACAGTTTGCAGCAGGGCCGGGTGGCAACACCCGGCCCTGTTCTTTTGGTGTCACTCGCACCCACCCTGATTGCTACCCCGTTTATCCCGACCAAAGGCAGGGTTGAAAAGCCCGTTTGCCATCCCCATCTTTCTTGCCATGCACATTCAGGCCGTCATTCGGCTCAAGCGAGGTAAGTAAAGTGACTACCATAGTTTCAGTTCGCCGCAACGGTCAGGTCGTCATCGGTGGCGATGGCCAGGTCTCTCTTGGCAACACCGTCATGAAGGGCAACGCCCGCAAGGTTCATCGCCTCTATAACGGCAAGGTGCTGGCCGGTTTCGCTGGCGGTACCGCCGACGCCTTCACCCTGCTCGAACGTTTCGAAGCAAAACTGCAGGCCCATCAGGGTAATCTGGAGCGCGCCGCCGTGGCGCTGGCCAAAGATTGGCGCACCGATCGCGCCCTGCGCCGCCTCGAAGCACTGCTGGCCGTGGCCGACGAACACAAATCCTTCATCATCACCGGCAACGGTGACGTGGTGCAGCCGGAGCACGATCTCATCGCCATCGGCAGCGGTGGCAACTTCGCCCAGTCCGCCGCCATCGCGCTGCTGGAAAACACCGAGCTGGATGCCAGGAGCATTGTCGAGAAGTCCCTCAAGATTGCGGGCGACATCTGCGTCTTCACCAACGGCAACCACACCATCGAAGTGCTGGACTACGTCGCCAAATAAGGCGCCAGCCAACCCAATTTCCCAAGGGGTGGGCACTGCCCGCCCCGGATACAGGAACACCATCATGTCCGAGATGACCCCGAGAGAAATCGTCCACGAGCTGGATCGTCACATCATTGGTCAGGCCGATGCCAAGCGTGCCGTTGCCGTTGCCCTGCGCAACCGCTGGCGCCGGATGCAGCTCAACGAAGAGATGCGCCATGAAGTGACCCCGAAAAACATCCTGATGATCGGCCCGACCGGTGTCGGCAAGACCGAGATCGCCCGTCGTCTGGCCAAACTGGCCAACGCCCCCTTCATCAAGGTGGAAGCGACCAAGTTCACTGAGGTGGGCTACGTCGGCAAGGAAGTGGACAGCATCATCCGCGATCTGACCGATGCCGCCATCAAGCTGGTGCGCGAAACCGAGATGGAGAAGATGAAATATCGCGCCGAGGAAGCCGCCGAGGAGCGCATCCTCGACGCCCTGTTGCCCAACCCGCGCAACACCTGGGGTGAGGAAGAGAAAGCCGACAACTCCAACACCCGCCAGATCTTCCGCAAGAAACTGCGGGAAGGTCAGCTGGATGACAAAGAGATCGAGCTGGAACTCTCCGCCTCCCCGATGGGCGTCGAAATCATGACCCCGCCGGGCATGGAAGAGATGGCCAACCAGCTGCAGGGACTGTTCCAGAACCTGGGCCAGAACCAGAAGAAGAAGCGCAAGATCAAGGTCAAAGAGGCCATGAAGGCGCTGATCGAAGAGGAAGCGGCCCGTCTGGTCAATCCTGAAGAGCTGAAGCAGAAAGCCATCGCCGCTGTCGAGAACAACGGCATCGTCTTCCTCGACGAGATCGACAAGATCTGCAAGCGCGGCGAGAGCTCGGGCCCCGATGTCTCCCGTGAAGGGGTACAGCGCGACCTGCTGCCGCTGGTCGAGGGCTGCACCGTCAACACCAAGCACGGCATGGTCAAGACCGACCACATCCTGTTTGTCGCCTCCGGCGCCTTCCAGATCGCCAAGCCGTCCGACCTCATCCCCGAGCTGCAGGGCCGTCTGCCGATCCGGGTCGAGCTGACCGCGCTGACCACCGATGACTTCGAGCGCATCCTGACCGAACCGAACGCCTCGCTGACCGATCAGTACAAGGCGCTGATGGCCACCGAAGGGGTCAATATCGAGTTCACCAAGGATGGCATCCGCCGTCTGGCCGAAGCGGCCTGGCAGGTCAACGAGCGTACCGAGAACATCGGTGCCCGTCGCCTGCACACCGTGATGGAACGCCTGATGGAAGATATCTCCTACGACGCCTCCGAGAAGTCCGGCGAGACCTTTGTCATCGACACCGACTACGTCAACGCCCACCTCGGTGCGCTTGTCGAGGATGAGGATCTGAGCCGCTTTATTCTGTAAACGCGCCCCTCCCGATAAAACGCCTCCCTTCGCGGAGGCGTTTTTATTTCTCAATCGCCTCCTCCATCTCACCCCCATCGCCCGAATTCTGACCCTTATCTGCGACAACCCATTTAATCCAAAGACGTTTTCAAACCATCTCTTTCGAACGCCCGCCGTTTTTCATCTCTGCTGAAATTTGCTCATAAAAAGATCTGTCTACTTCTGTGCGGTTGATTTATACATATGTATAAATCAGATCGAAATCTGTGCAGCAGGAACCAGAAAGATGAATCCAACCCGGCAGAAACTGCTCGATACCGGCCTCGCCATCGCCACCGAGAAGGGGCTGCGCGGCCTGACGGTACGCGAGCTGGCGGCGGCGGCCGAGGTGAACCTCGGCTCCTTCGTCTACCACTTCGGCAACCGCGACGCCTTTATCGACGAGCTGGTCGAGCTCTGGTACGCCCCCCTCTATGACGAGCTCAAATCGGTGGCAGCCAAAGGCTCCTACCCCTCTGCCATCGCCATGTTCGAGGCGACCATGGAGGCGCTGATCGGGCTGGTGGCGCGCCAGCGCGGCTTTATCAACCACCTGTTTGGCGATGCGCTGGCAGGCGAAGGGGCGGCCCAGCGTTTTCTGCTCAGCCTGCCGCGCCGTCATCCCCTGCTGCTGATCGAGCAGGTACGGATGGCACAGGCGGAAGGGTCGCTGGTCGCGGGTCACCCGCTCCAGCTGATGATCTTCATCATGGGGTCGGTCGGCCTGCCGCTGGTGATCGCCGGCAGCGATCGTCAGCTCGGCTGGCTGCCCGAACAGGCCGCCCCGTTTCTGAGCCAGATAGACAACCCCGAGGCCGCCAGACAGCGGCTGGTATGGGCCCTGCGCGGCCTGCGCCCCACCGACATCAAAGAAGGAGACGCTGCATGAAACAACGCATCGCGATGGCAGCTCTGCTGCTGGCCGCTCTCAGTGGTTACTTCTGGTTGCAGTGTCCTCTTCAAGGAGAAACGGTATGAAGCAACGCATTGCAATCGTGGCCCTGCTGCTAACCGTTATCGGTGGCTACCTCTGGTGGCAGGGGCGCCCCGCCGACGGCTCCATCCTTTACGGCAATGTCGATATTCGCGACGTCAATCTGGCCTTTCGAGTCGGCGGTCGCGTCGATCAGGTGCTGGTCGATGAGGGGGATAGGGTAAAAGCCGGTCAACTGCTGGCCCGCCTCGATCCGATTCCCCTCACCCACAGCCGCGACAGCGCCCGCGCCAATCTGGCTGCGCTCACCGCCGCCAACACCTTGATCCACAAAGGCTATCGCAGCGAAGAGACCGACCGCGCCCGGGCCGCACTGGCCGCCGCCGAAGCCGCTGCACTGGAAGCCGACCAGCAGTGGCGCCGCCAGAGCGCATTGGCAGCCACCGGCGCCATCTCCCGCGGTCAGCTCGATACCGCCCGCTCCCAGCGAGATCAGACCCAGGCACAAGTGCGCTCCGCCCGCGAGCAGCTCGCCCAGCTCGAAACCGGCTACCGCCCGGAAGAGATTGCCCAGTCCGATGCCCAGCTGGAAGGGGCCAAAGCGGCGCTCGCCAGTGCCGAACTGGCGCTGGCAGATGCCAACCTGACCGCCCCCAGCGATGGCATCATCATCAGTCGCGCCATCGAGAACGGCAGCATGGTCCAGAGTGGAGCGACCGCCTTCAACCTCTCCCTGACCGCGCCGGTCTGGGTGCGCGCCTATGTGGAGGAGCCCTGGCTCGGCCACTTCCCGAGCGGCGCCAAAGTCACCCTCACCACCGACTCGCGGCCTGATCAGCCCTATCACGGGGTGGTGGGCTTTGTCTCGCCGACCGCCGAGTTCACCCCGAAATCGGTGGAGACGCCTGACTTGCGCACTCACCTCGTCTACCGGCTGCGCATCGTGGTGCAGGACCCCGACCCGGCCCTGCGCCAGGGGATGCCGGTCACCGTCAGGCTGGTGCCATGAGCTGCGCCATCTCCCTTGAGGGGCTCACCAAACGCTTTGGCGAGCGGGTCGCCCTCAACGCCATCTCGGCCACCATTCCGGCTGGCGGCATCACCGGGCTGGTCGGCCCCGACGGCGCGGGCAAGAGCACTTTGCTGCGCCTGCTGGCCGGTCTGCTGATCCCCGAAGCGGGCACCATCCGGGTGCTGGGGCTGGATCCGGTAAGCGAGGGGGATCTGCTGCGCCAGCGCCTCGGCTACATGCCCCAGCAGTTCGGCCTCTACGAGGATCTCAGCGTGCTGGAGAACCTCACCCTCTACGCTGACTTGCGCGGCGTACTGGAGCCCGAACGCACGCCCACCTTCGCGCGGCTGCTCGCCTTCACCGATCTTGCCCGCTTCACCGCAAGGCCGGCAGGCAAGCTCTCTGGCGGGATGAAGCAGAAACTCGGGCTGGCCTGCGCCCTGCTCGGCACCCCGGATGTGCTGCTGCTGGACGAACCTGGGGTCGGGGTCGATCCCATCTCCCGCCGCGCCCTCTGGCAGATGGTGCGCGAGCTGGCCAAGGGGGGGATGACGGTGCTCTGGAGCACCGCCTATCTCGACGAGGCGGAGCTGTGCGACCACGTGCTGCTGATGGCAGATGGCGAGGTGCGCACCAGTGGCACGCCAGCCGCTCTGATGGGGGCCATGGCCAGCCGCTGCTGGCTGCTGGAGGCGGGGCAACTGGATGGCCGCGAGCGGCGCGCCCTGCTGCGCCGGGCACTGGCTCACCCGGCGGTGATGGATGGCGCGGTGGCGGGGGAGCGGGTTCGCCTGCTGCTGCACCCGGGCATGACGCCCCCGCCGCTGGCGGAGCTGCATCTCGCCAACGGCGCCTTTCAACCGGCCCAGCCCCGGCTGGAGGATGCCTTTATCGACCTGCTCGGTGGCGGCCCCGGCGGAGAGTCGAGTCTGGCGGCCGGGATGCGGGAAGCCGAACTGCCGCAGGGGGTCTCTCCCGAGGCAGTGATCGAGGCGCGCCACCTCACCAAGCGCTTCGGCGATTTCGCCGCCACCGATGATGTCAGCTTTGCGGTGCGCCGCGGCGAGATCTTCGGCCTGCTCGGCCCCAACGGGGCGGGCAAGTCCACCACCTTCAAGATGGAGTGCGGCCTGCTGCGCCCGAGCGAGGGGCAGGCGCTGGTGACCGGCATCGATCTGGCCCACAGCCCCTCGGCGGCACGTCAGCGCCTCGGTTACATGGCGCAGAAGTTCTCCCTCTACAAGCAGCTCACCGTGGCCCAGAACCTCTCCTTCTTCGCCGGTATCTACGGCCTGTTCGGCCGCCACCAGCAGACGCGGATCGATGCCATGGTGACCGCTTTTGCCCTCGCCCCCTGGCTCGATCAGAAGGCGGAATCCCTGCCGCTCGGCCTGCGCCAGCGCTTATCGCTGGCCTGCGCCCTGCTGCACGAGCCGCCGCTGCTGTTTCTCGACGAGCCCACCTCCGGGGTCGATCCAGTGACCCGGCGCGAGTTCTGGTCGCACATCAACGCGCTGGCCGACCACGGCGTCACCGTACTGGTCACCACCCACTTTATGGATGAGGCGGAGTATTGCGACCGCATCGCCCTCATCTATCGCGGCAAGCTGCTGGCGCTCGGCACTCCGGACGATCTCAAGGGGCTGGCCGCCAAAGAGGCGGCGACCTCTTTGCCAACCGGCTCCTTGCCGACCTGTTCTTTGCCAACAATGGAAGAGGCCTTTATCACCCTGGTCGAGCGGGCCAGCGAGGAGGACGCATGAGCATCAACCGTCGGCGACTGCTGGCCCTCTGCCGCAAGGAGACGCTGCAAATCGTCCGTGACCCGAGCAGCATCCTCATCGCCTTCATCATGCCGGTGGTGCTGCTGGTGGTGATGGGTTACGCCATCAATCTGGATGTGGACCACCTGCGCCTCGGCATCTGGCGTACCGACAGCGGCGCTCCGGCGGTGCGGCTGGAGCAGGCCCTGCGCGGCTCTACCGCGCTGGAGATCCACAGCGGCCCGAGCAAGGAGTCCCTGCTCGCCAGTCTGGCCCGTGGCGAGATCCGCGGCCTGCTGGTGATCGATGACGGCTTCTCCCGCGCGCTGGCCGGTCAGGGCAATGGCACGCCGCAGGCGCTGCTGCTGACCGACGGCTCCGAGCCCAACACCGCCAACTTCGTCACCAACTATGTGCAGGGGATCTGGCAGGGGTGGCTCGCTGGCGAGGGGGTTGCCATGCCGGTGTCGATAGAGAGCCGCGCCTGGTTCAACCCGGCGCTGGTGAGCCGCAACTTTCTGGTGCCGGGCTCCATTGCGGTGGTGATGACCATCATAGGCGCCCTGCTCACCTCGTTGGTGGTGGCGCGGGAGTGGGAGCGCGGCACCATGGAGGCGCTGCTCGCCACCCCGGTCACCAAGGGGGAGCTGCTGCTCTCCAAGCTGCTGCCCTACTATGGCCTCGGCATCATTGCCATGCTGCTCTGCCTGCTCTTCTCGGTGGCGGTAATGGGTGTGCCATGGCGCGGCTCCCTGCTGCTGCTCTTTCTGGTCACCAGCGTCTTTCTCGGCAGCGCCCTCGGGCTCGGGTTGTTTCTCTCCACCGTGATGCGCAGCCAGTTCAATGCCGCGCAGGCAGCGCTGATCGCAGCCTTTCTGCCCGCCGTGATGCTGTCGGGCTTCGTGTTCGAGATCGCCAGCATGCCGCCGCTGCTGCGGGCCATCACTCACCTCATTCCGGCCCGCTACTTCGCGAGCTCCCTGCAGACCCTCTATCAGGCGGGCAGCGTCTTCTCGATCCTGTTGGTCAACGGTTTCTGTCTGCTGCTGCTGGCCGGTTTCTGGCTGGCCCTGACCGCCCGCAAGACGCGGCGCACTCTGGAGTAACCCATGCTGATCCGACTCTGGTGGCTGATCCGAAAAGAGCTGCAGGCCCTGATGGGCAATACCCAGGGGCGCTTTCTGCTCATCATGCCGGTGCTGCTGCAGACCGCCCTCTTCCCGTTCGCCGCCACTCTGGAGGTGACCGGCAACACGCTGGCCATCTACAACCAAGATGGCGGTGCCCAGAGCCGCGAGCTGCTGGAGCGTCTCACCCATATGCCCGCCTTTACCACCATCATCCCGGTGCAGGGCGAGGCGGGCATGACCGAGGCCATCACCGGGCAGCAGGCACTGCTCGGGCTGATTATTCCGGGGGATTTCTCGCGCCGGCTGGCGCGCGGCGAACCGGCCAAGGTACAGCTGATCATCGACGGACGCCGCTCCAACGGTGGTCAGGTGGCGGCGGGCTACATCAGTCAGGTGATCGCCCGCTGGCAAAGTGAGGGCAAGGGGCAACCCGAGCTGGCGGTACGCAACCTCTACAACCCCAACGTCGAGTTCCACTGGCATATCCTGCCTGCACTGGTCGCTATCATCACCACCACCGGCTGTCTGATTGTCACCGCCCTCTCGGTCGCTCGGGAGCGGGAAGAGGGCACCTTCGATCAGCTGCTGGTCTCCCCCCTCACCGCGGGCTGGATCATGGCGGGCAAGGCGGTGCCCGGCATCATGGTGGCGGTGGGGCAAGGGTGCATAGTCGCGCTGGCCGCCCGTTTTGTCTTTCACCTCCCCTTTGCCGGCAGCCTCAGCCTGCTGATGGCGGGCATGGTCTGCTACGGGCTGGCACTGGCCGGGATCGGGCTCTTCATCTCGTCGTTCTGCTCGACCCAGCAGCAGGCCTTTCTCGGAGTCTTCTCCTTCACAGTACCGGCGGTGATCCTCTCGGGCTACATCTCGCCGGTGGAGAACATGCCGCAGGTGTTCCAGTGGCTGGCGGCCATCGACCCCCTCACCCACTTCATCGTGCTGCTCAAGGGGGTCTTCCTCAAGGGGTTCGACTGGTCGGCCGCCTGGCCCCTGCTCTGGCCGCTGCTCGCCATCGCCGGCGTCACCCTGTCGCTGGCGCTCGCCATGTTCCGCCGCCATATCGCCTGACGCGCAGCCTTGCTCGGCTGATGCCCATTGATGCCTGTCTCGCCCAGCGCGAGGCCAGCCTTTTCCGCCAGAAGTTTTCACTCCCCGGCTTTTGCTAAAGCGCTCTTGCTCTCAGCCACCCCTCACCCCGAGCCAACGCAGAAATCATCAACTGGTATACCTATTTTTGTATATCTTTGAATTTTATCGAATTACCCCTGACGAGATATATAAATAGACACTTGATTTGCATCAATTGCCCGCCCCGACTGACTGGGTAGCCTAGCCCCAGAATGATGTTTTATTACTCCAAACTAGAGGCAATCATGAGCAAAGTCAGACTGGTCGTTGTGGGCAACGGCATGGTGGGGCACCGCTTCATCGAAGAGTTGATCGAGCGAGCCGACCCGGGCCGCTACGAGATCACCGTCTTCGGTGCAGAACCCCGTCCCGCCTACGATCGCGTCCATCTCTCCTCCTACTTCTCCCATCACACCAGCGAAGATCTCTCCCTCGTCAAACCCGGCTTCTACGACAAGCACGGCATCCGCCTGCTGCTCGGCGAAGCGGTGAAAAAAATCGACAGGGCCAACCGCGAAGTGCACTCCAACAAGGGCACTGTGGTCGGGTACGACAAACTGGTGCTGGCCACCGGCTCCTACCCCTGGGTGCCGCCCATTGCGGGCAGTCAGCACCACGAGTGCTTCGTCTATCGCACCATCGAGGATCTGAAAGCCATCCGCAGCGCCGCCAGGAGCGGCAAGAGCGGGGTGGTGATCGGGGGCGGCCTGCTTGGCCTCGAAGCCGCCGGTGCCCTCAAGGCGCTGGGTCTCGAGACCCACGTGGTGGAATTTGCCCCTGTGCTGATGGCCGAGCAGCTCGACGGTCAGGGCGGCCAGCTGCTGCGCCGCAAGATTGAATCCATGGGGGTGCAGGTACACACCAGCAAGAGCACCAGCGAGATCCTGATGCACGGCGGCCGCGACGCCCAGCACCGCCTCGCCTTCGCCGACGGCAGCCAGCTTGAAGTAGATGTGGTGGTCTTCTCCACCGGCATCCGCCCGCAGGATACCCTGGGCCGTTACTGTGAACTGGCCATCGCCGACCGTGGCGGCGTGCTGATCGACGATCACTGTCTCACCTCCGACCCCGACATCTATGCCATCGGCGAGTGCGCCGCCTGGCAGGGCCGCTTCTTCGGGCTGGTGGCACCGGGCTACAAGATGGCCCAGATCACCGTCGACCATCTGCTCGGTGGCGACAGCCGCTTCGAAGGGGCGGACATGAGCGCCAAGCTCAAGCTGCTCGGCGTCTCCGTCGGCTCCATCGGTGATGCCCACGGCCGCACCCCTGGCAGCCACAGCTATGTGTTCCAGGATGACCAGGCCGGCGTCTACAAGAAGATAGTGGTGAGCGAAGACAACAGCCGCCTGCTCGGCGCCGTGCTGGTGGGTGACGTGGAAGATTACGGCAACCTGCTGCAGATGATGCTCAACGCCCTGCCGCTGCCGAGCCACCCGGACACCCTGATCCTGCCCGCCTACGCCGGTGCCAAACCGACCCTGGGGGTGGATGCCCTGCCTGAGAGCGCCCAGATCTGCTCCTGCTTCGACGTCTCCAAGGGCGACATCGCCCAGGCCGTCGCCGAGGGGCACACCACCCTCGCCGCCATCAAGCAGCACACCAAGGCTGGTACCGGCTGCGGCGGCTGCGTGCCGCTCATCAGCCAGGTGCTCAACGCCGAGCTGGTGAAGCAGGGTATCGAGGTCAACAACCACCTCTGCGCCCACTTCCCCCACTCCCGTCAGGAGCTGTTCCATCTGGTCAAGGTGGAGGGGATCAAGAGCTTCGACGAACTGCTGGCCAAGCACGGTCAGGGCTATGGCTGCGAGGTGTGCAAACCGACCGTCGGCTCCATTCTCGCCTCCTGCTGGAACGAGCATGTGCTGAGCCCGCGCAACACCCCGTTGCAGGACACCAACGACATCTTCCTCGGCAACATGCAAAAGGACGGGACCTACTCCGTCATCCCGCGCATGGCCGGTGGCGAGGTGACCCCGGAGGGGCTGCTGGCGGTGGCCGAAGTGGCCCGCGACTACAAGCTCTACACCAAGATCACCGGCGCCCAGCGCATCGGTCTGTTCGGGGCCCAGAAGGATGATCTGCCCGCCATTTGGCGCAAGCTGCTGGCGGCCGGCTTCGAGACCGGTCAGGCCTACGCCAAGGCACTGCGCATGGCCAAGACCTGCGTTGGCAGCACCTGGTGCCGCTTCGGCGTGCAGGACAGCGTCGGCCTCGGGGTCTTCCTCGAGAACCGCTACAAGGGCATTCGCACCCCGCACAAGATGAAGTTCGGTGTTTCCGGCTGTACCCGCGAATGTGCGGAAGCCCAGGGCAAGGACGTCGGTATCATCGCCACCGACGCGGGCTGGAACCTCTATGTGGGCGGCAACGGCGGCATGAAGCCGCGCCACGCCGATCTGCTGGCGTCTGACCTCGACCGCGAGACGTTAGTCCGGTTGATAGACCGCTTTATGATGTTCTACGTCACCAGCGCCGACAAACTGCAGCGCACCTCGGTCTGGCTCGGCAATCTGGAAGGGGGCGTCGACTACCTGCGCGAAGTGATCGTCGACGACAAGCTGGGACTGGCCGAGACGCTGGAGCGCGATATCCAGACCCTCATCGACAGCTACGAGTGCGAATGGTCGCGCACCCTCAACGAAGAGCAGGCGTTGCAGCGCTTCAGCCACTTCATCAACAGCGACAAGCGCGACCCGGACGTTCAGTTCGTCGCCGAGCGCGACCAGCATCGACCGGCCACCCCGGCCGAGCGCATCCCCGTCTACCAGATCGAGGTGGAGACCAAATGATGAAATTAGCCTGCCAACTCAACGACATCCTGCCGGGAACCGGTGTGTGCGCACTCATTGAGGGCCGCCAGATCGCCCTGTTCCGCCCGAGCGCAGCCGCCGAGGTGTTCGCCATCGACAACCGGGATCCCTTCTTCGCCGCCAACGTGCTGTCGCGGGGCCTGATCTGCGAACACGACGGCGAGCTCTGGGTGGCCAGCCCCCTCAAGAAGCAGCGCTTTCGCCTGAGCGATGGCCACTGCTTCGATAACCCGGCCATGTCGGTGCAGAGCTACCCCGTTGAAGTGCGTGATCAGCAAGTCTGGGTCGCGGTCTGATGTCGACAACCCCCAGATCTATGTCGGTACAGAGCTATCCCGTCGAAGTGCGCGATCAGCAGGTCTGGGTCGCCGTCTAACACCATGAACATCAGGGCTGCCTGCGGGCGGCCCTCTTGAAGGAAACAAAGATGTATACCGAAACCATCAACAAGTGCGCCGCCAACGCGGCCCGCATCAACCGCTTCGAGCGCAGCGACAAGCTCGGCTTCTGGCTCAGCTCCGCCATGGCGGGGGCCTATGTGGGCCTTGGCATCATCCTCATCTTCACCCTGGGCAACCTGGTGGATCCCACCATCCGTCCGCTGGTGATGGGGGCCACCTTCGGCATCGCCCTGACCCTGGTCATCATCGCCGGCTCCGAGCTCTACACCGGCCACACCATGTTCCTCACCTTCGGGGTGAAGACCGGCAAGATCGCCATGGTCGACCTGCTGCGCATCCTGCCGCAAACCTGGGCTGGCAACCTGATTGGCTCCATCGTGGTGGCGCTGATCTACTCCTACGGCGGCAGCCTGCTGCCGGACGCGGGCAGCCTGGCCCACAAGGTGGCGCTGGCCAAGACCCAGGCACCGGCGCTGACCCTGTTCATGAAAGGGATCCTCTGCAACTGGCTGGTCTGCCTCGCCATCTGGATGGCGCTGCGCACCGAAGGAGCCGCCCGCTTCATCGCCATCTGGTGGTGCCTGCTGGCCTTTATCGCCTCCGGCTACGAGCACTCCATCGCCAACATGACCCTGTTCGCCCTCTCCTGGTTTGGCGTCCACTCGGAGGCCTACACCCTAGGCGGCATCGGCCACAACCTGCTGTGGGTGACCCTGGGCAACACCGTCTCCGGCGCCCTCTTTATGGGCCTCGGCTACTGGTATGCCACCCCCAAGGCCGAGCGACCGGTCGCGGTGAGCGAAACCACCAGCACCGCCAACCAGACCCGAACCGCCTGATCCGGAGGCCCCATGGACTACTTGCCCATCTTTTGCCGACTCGACAACAAACCCGTGCTGCTGGTCGGCGGCGGCGAGGTGGCGGAGCGCAAGGCGCGCCTGCTGCTGGATGCCGGTGCCCAGCTCACAGTGGTCGCGCCCAAGCTCGACCCCGAGCTGGCGGAGCTGGCTGCCAACGGCAGCATCGAGTGGCTGGCCGGTGAATTTGCGCCGCAGCAACTGGCGGGCAAGTGGCTGGTGGTGGCCGCCACCGATCGGCGCGAGGTGAATGCGCTGGTCTACCAAAGCGCCAATCAGGGGCGGATCTTTGCCAACGTGGTGGACGACCCGAAACGCTCCAGCTTCATCATGCCGTCGATCATCGACCGCTCGCCGCTGATGGTGGCCATCTCCTCCGGTGGCAAGGCGCCGGTGCTGGCCCGGCTGCTGCGGGAAAAACTGGAAGCCCTGCTGCCCCAGCATCTGGGTGCCGTCGCGGCCTTCGCCGGCAGCCTGCGGGAGCGGGTCAAGGCCCGCTTCGCCAGCATGGGGGAGCGGCGCCGCTTCTGGGAGCGGCTGCTCGGGGCAGACCAACTCGGGCAGGCACTGGCGCGGGGCGATCACGCCTCTGCCCACCAGCTGGCCGACAACCTGTTTGCCGATGAAAGTCACTCCCGTGGCGAGGTGGTGCTGGTGGGGGCTGGCCCCGGCGATCCGGGCCTGCTCACCCTGCACGCCCTGCGCCAGATGCAGCAGGCTGACGTGGTGGTCTATGACCGGCTGGTCTCTGACGAAGTGATGGCGCTGGTGCGCCGCGACGCCAAGCGCATCTTCGTCGGCAAGCAGGCGGGCAACCACTGCGTGCCGCAGGAGGGGATCAACCAGCTCTTGCTGGAGGAGGCGAAAAAGGGGCAACGGGTGGTGCGGCTGAAGGGGGGCGACCCCTTTATCTTCGGCCGTGGCGGCGAGGAACTGGAGACGCTCGTTGGTACTGGGATTGGCTTTCAGGTGGTGCCGGGGATCACTGCGGCCAGCGGCTGCGCCGCCTACGCCGGCATTCCGCTGACCCACCGCGATCACGCCCAGAGCGTGCGCTTCGTCACCGCCCACGGCAAGGGGGGCGCCCGGGATCTCGACTGGCCACTGCTGGCCAAAGACCGGCAGACGCTGGTCTTCTACATGGGGCTCTCATCCTGCGCCACCATCCGTGAAGAGCTGCTGGCCCACGGCAAGGCAGGCGACACCCCGGTGGCGCTGATCGAGCGCGGCACCCAGCCCTGCCAGCGGGTCATTCGCGGTACTCTCGATGAGCTGCCCGCACTGGCGGTGGGGGTCGAGAGTCCTGCCCTCATCATGGTGGGCTCGGTGGTGACCCTGGCCGACCGGCTCGCCTGGTTTGGCGAGGCACCACAGGCTCAGCGAGCCCTCGCCTGAGGTATCCTCGGCAACTCACCATGAGGCCACCAGCAGGTGGCCTCACTTTTACCTCCCTCTTCTCCCATCACGGTCATAACCTGTTGTTTTAAGTCTGGTATCCTATGGGCATTGAGCCCTTGGCTACCATCTCAGGAATTCATCCCATGTCTCTTCCCATCAAGAACAGCGCCCGGCAGCGCGCGGATGACAGATCCCGCATTCTCACCCTGCTGCTGCGCGATGATGCCCTCACCGACAGCCTGCTCGATCCGCAGGTGGTGCAGGATGCCGAGCAGCGCGATCAGACCAGCGAACTCACCACACTGGTCAACGGGCTGCCTGCCGCCGACGTCGCCGATGCGCTGGAGTCGCTGCCGCCTGATGAACGTCATGCCCTGTGGGCACTGGTGGAGGAGGATAAGCGCGGCCAGATCCTGGTCGAGGCCTCAGAGACGGTGTGGGACAGCCTTATCAGCGGGATGAGCGACAAGGAGCTGCTGCACGCCCTGCGCACCCTGGATATCGACGACCAGATCTATCTGGGCCAGTACCTGCCCCGCAACCTGATGGGGCGGCTGCTCACCTATATGGCCCCCGCCGACCGGGATCGGGTGCGGGAGGTGATCCGCTACGGCAAGCACACCGTCGGCGCCATGATGGACTTCGAGATCATCACCATCCGCCCCGAGGTGAGTCTGGCCACGGTGCAGCGCTATCTGCGGCTGCGCGGCAAGATCCCCGCCAACACCGACAAGCTGTTCGTCATCGATCGGCGCAACCACCTGCTGGGGGAGCTGGCCCTCACCACTGTCCTGCTGCACAAACCCGCCACTCTGGTGAGCGATGTGATGGAGCGAGATCCGGTCACCTTCGATCCGGAGGATAACGACGAAGCGGCCGCCCGCACCTTCGAGCGGGATGACCTGCTCTCCGCCGCCGTGGTGGATGGCAAGGGCAAGCTGATGGGCCGCCTCACCGTCGAAGAAGTAGTAGATCTGGTCTATGAGGAGAGTGACACCGACCTGCGCCGGATGGGGGGTATCAGCGAGGATGAAGATGTGTTCGCCCCTGTCTCCAAGGCGGTCAAGACCCGCTGGGCCTGGCTTGCCATCAACCTCTGCACCGCCTTTGTCGCCTCGCGGGTGATCGGCCTGTTCGAGCACACCATCTCCCAGCTGGTGGCGCTGGCGGCGCTGATGCCCATCGTCGCCGGGATCGGCGGCAACACCGGCAACCAGACCATCACCATGATAGTGCGGGCGCTGGCGCTACAGCACATTCAGGCAGGCAACCTCTCCTTCCTGCTGCTGCGGGAACTCGGCGTCGCCTTTATCAACGGGCTGGTGTGGGGCGGCACCATGGGCATTGCCACCTATCTGCTCTATCAGGATGCAGCGCTCGGCGCCGTGATGACCCTGGCCATGATGCTCAACCTGCTGGTGGCCGCCCTGATGGGGGTGATTATCCCCATGACCATGACCCGCCTCGGCCGCGACCCGGCAGTCGGTGCCAGCGTGATGATCACCGCCATCACCGATACCGGCGGCTTCTTTATCTTCCTCGGGCTGGCGACCCTGTTCCTGCTGTAAACCGTGCGTTGAAAACAACAAGGGAGCCACTGGCTCCCTTGTTGTTTCAGGCGCGTTTGCCCACCCCTGCCGTTAGCTGCTTATCGCTTGTCAGCGGTGATCAGCAAGCCATTGGTGTCGGGGAAGCCGATGACCAGCGCCTCTTTTTTGGCATCCGTGGTATAGGTGGCGACATAGGCGACGCGGTTATCCATCGCCCGGGCCAGAGCGGCATTCCAGAGGTTTTCGATCGGCGTGGCGGCAGCGGATTGCTTGAAGTTGCACTTGCCAAACCCGGTCATGGTCAGCTTGCTCAAACCGGTAGTGGCACTCCCCTCGCCCACCAGCGTACAACCTGCCGCCGGAAACTCGATCGCTACCGTCAGCTTGCCGCCGTTGTTGGTGGTATCCACCTTGCCCACCATGTCGCTACTGAAGCCATCGCTGTCCGTGGCACTCCAGCTGGCCGTGGTCACCGCTTTGGTGGTCAGGGCCGTCACCGCCACATGACCGCTGAAACCGGAATAGATGGGTGAGTTGTCGGAGAACTTGGTGCCGGTCCGGGTGAAATCAAAAACCCAGCGCTTGATCTCCTTGCCCTGCAGATCGATGACCGGCTGATCCTGGAAGGTGATGAGGTTGTGGTCGTTGGTCACCGAGCTGAGCGCCGTGCTGGTACCGAGCCGTTCGCTGTTGCGGATCAACTGCACCGGGTAGATCCCGTCTTTGTCGGCTTTCTGGTCAGCCTGGCCCAGCCACTGGCTGTTGGTCTCGACCTTGCCCACCTGATGATCCACCCAGACACCCCAGTACTGCACGGTTTCACCCTTCGGGTAGACCAGCGCCAGACCATCCAGATCCTTGATCATGCGCGGCGTCGCCTTGTCGCCGTCGCGGCTCAGCAGATTCGCATGGTAAAGACCCGCCTCCGGCAGAGCCAGCGGCACCCGCTTGGCGATACTGTTGGCAGCTTTTTCGCTGTCACAGGCAGACAGGGCGGCGGCGCAGGCGATGGCCAGCAGCGCTTTGTTGTGCATTTTCATGAGTTTTTATTCCTTGCTGTCGCTTTGTAATTTTTAGATGCAATCAATCGCCGCTGAATTTAAGGGAAAGGTCATCTATCAGTCGAATGGAGATCTGTAACCAACCATTACAGCCTCGCAGGAGCGGCAGACCGCGCCGCTTGCCCCGACCGCACGGCGGTGACTACCAAGTGACTCACTGCGGAAAAGCAGCGAGGGTGGTGGCCCTGAAGGAAGAGAAAAAAAGAGATGAAAATCAGAGCCATAACTCTATTAACAGGAAGGCAATTAACCCGAATTGCCAGCCGGCTCACAATAGGATTCTTTTGCTATCGATAGAATGCACCACGCTGGCATACCCATAACAAGAGAATTCAACAATGAAAACCACCCTCAAACTGAGCGCGGTGGCAGTTATCTTTTTGCTGTCCGGCTGTGACGACAACAACTCTCAGGCCCCCGGTGATCTCACCCTGCGGCTGATCGAAACCTCTGATATCCACTCCAACCTGCTGAGCTACGACTACTACCAGAACAAGCCGGATGCCTCGCTGGGCTTTGCCCGCACCGCTGTGCTGATCCGCAAGGCCCGCGAAGAGAACGCCAACAACTTGCTGATCGACAACGGCGACCTGATCCAGGGCACCCCGCTGGCCGACTATATCCACGACCAGCAGGTCAAACAGCAGTGGCTGAGCAAGCAGACCCACCCCGCCATCAAGGCGCTCAACACCATGAGCTATGATGTCGGCAACCTGGGCAACCACGAATTCAACTTCGGTCTCGACTTCCTCTCAGAGACCCTGAAAGGGGCCAACTACCCCTACATCAACGCCAACGTCTTCCAGGCCGATGCCTTCAGCCGTGATGGCAAGGGCACCATCGACTGGAGCAAGCAGAAGTTCAAACCCTATGTGGTGCTGGATCGTCAGGTGAAGGATGCCAACGGCAATACCCAGACCATCAAAGTCGGTGTGCTGGGCCTGACCCCGCCCCAGATCACCCAGTGGGACAAGCGCAATCTGGAAGGCAAGGTGGTGGTGGCCGATATGGTCGAGACCGCCGAGCACTATGTACCCGAAATCCGCGCCAAGGGCGCAGACATCGTCGTGGTCGTGGCCCATACCGGCATCATAGGTGACCCGCGCGAACCCATGATGGAGAACGCCGCACTGCCGCTGGCCAAGGTGAAGGGGGTCGATGCCCTGCTGCTGGGTCACGCCCACCGCACCTTCCCAGGTGACTACCCCAACATGACCGACGTGGACAACGAGAAAGGCACCCTGGCGGGGGTACCGACCGTGATGCCGGGTGTCTGGGGTAACCACCTCGGCATCATCGACCTGCACATGACCTGGAAAGAGGGTCGCTGGGAAGTGACCTCCAGCCAGTCCCAGCTGCGCAAAATCGACAGCAGCGCCAGCAGCACCGAAGATCAGGCGGTAGTCGATCAGGTCATTGCCGAGCACGAGCAGGCCAACCAGTGGCTGGACGAGCCCCTCAGCAAGATCACCAAGCCAATCCACAGCTTCTTCGCGCTGGTACAGGATGACCCCTCCATCCAGATCGTCAGCGACGCCCAGCTGTGGCACGCCAAGAAGCTGCAACAGGATGGTCAGCTCAAGGAGAAATGGCCCATCCTCTCCGCCGCCGCGCCATTCCGTGGCGGTCGCAACGGTCCGACCGACTTCACCTATGTACCGGCTGGCGATATCTCCCTGCGCAACGTGGCCGACCTCTATGTCTACCCCAACACCCTGCAGGTGGTCGCCATCAATGGCGCGACCGTACAGGAGTGGCTGGAGAAGAGCGCCGTCCAGTTCAACAAGATCGATGCCGCCAGCACCGCTACCCAGTGGCTGGTGAACGAGAAGTACCGCACCTACAACTTCGACGTGATCGACGGAGTGAACTATCAGGTCGATGTGACCAAACCTGCCCGTTACGATGTGGATGGCAACAAGGTGAGCGACAGCTACCGCATCACCAACCTCACCTATCAGGGCAAGGCAATCGACCCGACCCAGATGTTCTACGTGGTGACCAACAACTACCGCGCCAGCGGTGGTGGCAACTTCCCGGGCATCAACGCCAAGGTGATCGTCCATGAAGATCAGTTCGAAACCCGCGAAGTGCTCTCCGAATACCTCAAGGATCTGGCAGAGAAGAATCCGGCCGGTTTCGAGCCCCCGGCAGACAACAACTGGCAGCTGGCCCCCCTGCCCGCCAATCTGGATCTGCGCATCTACAGCTCGCCACGCAGCGAAGCGCAAGCCCTGACCGGCGGCAAGCTGAACTATGTAGAGACCCTGCCGCCCACCGATGCCAAACACCCCGGCTTTGGCGTCTACAAGCTGGTGCTGGCACCCTGAACCTCAGGGTTAATCCGGCAATAACCTCTGCACCCCCCTCCTGATACGAGGGGGTTTTTGATGGTGCAGGCAGAGGGTCAGCTCTTGTACGCCAGCCGCTCCCCGCAGCAACTCACGCAGCCCGTTTATCCCTTCACGCCATCATCCCCCTCTATCACACCATCCAGATCCCGGCTGGTCTGCCCCATCCCGCCCATAAAAAAACAGGCCCACCGAAGTGGGCCTGCTGTTATCTGCGTGGGTGGGAGTATCGCGCTAAAGGGCGCTACTCCCGCTCCTTCACATAAGGTGTACCAAGTGCCTTGGGGGCCACAGCGCGGCCGATAAAGCCGGCCAGCAGGAACACGGTCAGGATGTAGGGCAGTGCCTCGATGGCCTGCACCGGAATGGCGAAGCCACCGATGCTGACCCCTTGCAGGCGGATGGCGACCGCATCGAGGAAGCCGAACAGCAGACAGGCGGCCATGGCATTCCAGGGACGCCACTTGCCGAACACCAGCGCCGCCAGTGCCATAAAGCCCTTGCCCGCACTCATATTGGGGATGAACTGGGCCGTCTGGGCCACCGCCAGATAGGTGCCACCGATACCGGCCAGCAGGCCGCCGATGAGGAGCGCGGTGTAGCGCATCCGCACCACAGAGATACCGGCGGTATCGACCGCTGCGGGCGCCTCGCCCACCGCCCGCAGACGCAGACCGAAGCGGGTACGGAACATCACCCACCAGGCCAGCGGTACGCAGGCGAACGCCACGTACTCCAGCAGGGAGTGGCCGCTCAGCAGTTCGCTGTAGAGCTGGCCGATCACCGGCACATCCCACAGCTCCTTGGCATAGGGCAGATCGATGGGGGCGAAACGGGCATCACCGGAGAGCGCTGGAGTCTGGCCCCCCTGATCGAACCAGTAACGACCCAGGGTCACGGTCAGACCGGCCGCCAGAATGTTGATGGCCATGCCGCTCACCACCTGATCACCGCGGTGGGTGATGGTGGCAAAGCCGTGCATCAGAGCAAACAGGATGGAAACACCCACCCCGGCACCCAGACCTACCCAGGCAGAACCGGAGACCGCCGCAGCCGCACCACTGGCGAACGCCGCCGCCAGCAGTTTGCCTTCCAGCGCGATGTTGACCACCCCGGAGCGCTCGCAAAACATGCCCGCCATGGCGGCCAGAATGAGCGGCGGCGCGGTACGGATGGTCGCATCCAGCATCAGGATCAGAATTTCAAACATGATCAGACTCCTTTAGCTTGCGCGGCTGAGCGGTTGGCAAACGCCAGATAGAGCTGCTCGATGCGCGGACGCATCATGTGCTCAAGGGCGCCACAGAACAGGATCACCAGACCCTGCAACACCACCACGATGTTGCGGTCGACACCGAACTCGAAGCTGAGCTCGGCGCCCCCCTGATAGAGGAAGCCAAACAGCAGGCTGGCAATGATGACGCCGACCGGATGGTTGCGCCCCATCAGCGCCACCGCGATACCGGTGAAGCCGAACCCTTCCACAAAGTTGAGCTTGATTTGGTGCAGCTCACCCTGCAGCACGTTGAGGGCAAAGAAGCCCGACAGCATGCCGGAGATGACCATCGCCAGGATCACCACCTTGGGATAGGAGATACCGGCGTAGGCGGAGGCGCTTTGGCTGGCGCCGACCGAGCGGATCTCGTAACCCCAGCGGGTGTGCCAGATAAAGACCCACACCAGCGCCGCACAGATCAGCGCCCAGAAGAAGCTGATATTGAGCGGGCTGTTGGGGATCTCCATCCCGAACAGGTTCGCCAGCCCGCTCATCTTGGGCAGCCAGCTTGCTTCGGCAAACACCTTGCTCTCGGTCGCCATCGAGCCGGGCGGCTTGAACACCTCCACCAGCAGATAGGCCATCAGCGAGGCGGCGATGAAGTTGAACATGATGGTGGTGATAACGATATGGCTGCCGCGCTTGGCTTGCAGCCAGGCCGGAATAAAGGCCCAGGCCGCACCGAACAGACCACCGGCAATGATGGAGAGCGGCAACAGCAGGGCAAACGGCAGCACATCGCCGAGCATCAGACAGACCAGACCCACACCGAGACCGCCGATATAGGCCTGACCTTCACCACCGATGTTGAACAGACCGGCGTGGAAGGCGACAGCCACCGACAGACCGGTAAAGATAAAGCCGGTTGCGTAGTAGAGGGTGAAGCCAAACCCTTCACCGGTGCCGAACGCGCCGTACCACATAATCTTGGCGGCATCGACCGGGTTGATCTCGAGGTAGTAGAACAGGATGGCCGACACCAGGAAGGCCAGCAGGATGTTGACCGCAGACACGACGCCCACGGAGACCCAGGCAGGAATACGTACTTGGCTCATCAGTGGGCCTCCTTGGCAACTTCATCCGGCACTATGTTCGCCATCATCAGACCGATAGTGCGCTCGTCCGCTTTGGCGGCATCCAGCTCGCCGACGATGCGACCGTCGGCAATAACCAGAATGCGGTCAGAGAGACTCATGATCTCGTCCAGCTCCACCGAGACCAGCAGCACCGCCTTGCCCTTGTCGCGCATGGCGATGATCTGCTGGTGGATATACTCGATGGCACCGATGTCGACCCCGCGGGTCGGCTGGCCGATCAACAGCACATCCGGGTCCTGCTCCACTTCACGGGCGATCACCAGCTTCTGCTGGTTGCCACCGGAGAAGTTGGCGGTCTTGTGGTCGGGATGGGGCGGGCGCACGTCCCACTTCTCCATCTTGGCCTGGCAATCCTGCAGGATCGCCTCCTTGTTTTGCAGCCACCCCTTGTTGTACTGCGGACGGCGGTGATAACCGAGGATAAAGGCCTCTTTCGCCTCGAAGCGGTTGATGAGACCCATCTTGTGGCGATCTTCCGGCACATGGCCGAGACCGAAGTTGCGTACCATCTCGGGATCGGCTGCCTGCTCGGCGCTCACCTTGTGCACGCCGCTGCGGCTGCTGATGGTAAAGCCGCCCTTGCTCGGTTTGATGATGCCGCCAAGCAGGCTGAGCAGCTCGGACTGACCGTTGCCAGAGACCCCGGCGATGCCGACCACTTCACCGGCGCGCACCTCGAAGCTGACCGATTTGACCCGCTCCACCTTGCTGGCGTCGAAGTAGCTGAGCCCCTCGACCTTCAGCTTGGCTTCGCCCGGCTGGGTCGGCCCCTTGTCGACCTTGAGGCGCACCTTGCGGCCCACCATCAGTTCGGCCAGCTGCTCCTTGTCGGTATCCTTGGTGGCAACGTGCGCCACCATCTCGCCGCGGCGCATGATGGAGACCTGATCCGTGATGGCCAGGATCTCGCGCAGCTTGTGAGTGATGAGGATGATGGTCGCCCCCTGATCCCGCAGCTTCTCCAGCACCTTGAACAGGTGATCCGCCTCTTGCGGGGTGAGAACCCCGGTCGGCTCGTCGAGGATCAGGATGCGGGCACCGCGATAGAGCGCCTTGAGAATTTCGACCCGCTGTTGCAGGCCCACTGGCAGATCTTCCACCTTCTCGTGCAACGGCACCTCGAGACCATAGTCCCGCGCCAGCTCGCCGAGCAGCTTCTCTGCCGACGCCACGCTCTGCTGAAGGTGCCAGCCATTTTCAGCGCCGAGGATGACGTTTTCCAAAACCGTAAAGTTGTTCACCAGCATGAAGTGCTGGTGCACCATGCCCACGCCTGCGGCAATCGCATCTTGTGAACCGTGGGGTTTGAAAGGATTCCCGTCGATGAACATCTCGCCTTTATCGGCATGGTAGAAGCCGTAAATGATGCTCATCAGGGTGGATTTACCGGCGCCGTTTTCGCCAACGATGCCGTGAATACTGCCTTTCCGAACCTTAAGGTCGATCAGCTTGTTGGCGTACACTTCGCCGAACCGCTTATCGATACCTCTTAATTCGATGGCATAGCGATCTGTCTGGTCCATGATGCAGCCCTGCGTTTCATGAAATAAGACTGTAAAAACCGGCCCGTGCGGGCCGGTCGGTGCGTTGAGAGTCGTAGCAGCAACTATCTAATTAGTATTTGCAGGTATTGTCGCTCATGTAGTCATGAACCTTGACCTTGCCTGAAATAATCTCGGCCTTGATGGCATCCACCTTGGCTTTCATCTCCGGGGTGATCAGCTTCTCGTTGTCCTTGTCGAGCGCCCAATCCACACCACCTTCGGCCAGACCCAGGTTCTTGATACCCGGTTTCCACTGGCCTTTGGCCGCGTCATCCCAGGTTTGGTAAGCAGCCAGACCCACAGACTTGACCATGGAGGTCAGCATGGTGCCCGGTTGCAGGTGGTTCTGGTTGGAGTCTACGCCGATGGCAAACTTGCCGCTGTCCTTGGCTGCCTGATAGACACCGATACCGGTACCGCCGGCTGCGGCGTAAACCACGTCAGCGCCCTTGGCAAACTGGGACTTGGCCAGCTCGGCACCTTTGGCCGGGTCAGCAAACGCGGCCGGGGTGGAGCCTGCCATGTTCTGGAACACTTCGATCTTCGGATTGACGTACTTGGCACCCTGCTCGTAGCCACACTCGAACTTGCGGATCAGCGGGATGTCCATGCCGCCCACGAAACCGACCTTGCCGGTTTTGGAGGCGATGGCAGCCAGTGCGCCCACCAGGAAGGAACCTTCATGCTCCTTGAAGATGACGGACTGGACGTTCGGCTTGTCGACCACCATGTCGATGATGGTGAACTGGGTTTTCGGGAATTCGGTCGCAACCTTCTCTACCGCAGAACCCATGTTGAAGCCGACCGCTACGATCGGGCCGTTGCCACGGCTGGCCAGACGACGCAGACCCTGCTCGCGCTGGGCTTCGTTCTGGGGCTCAAACTCTTTGACCTTTACCCCTTTGTCCTTGTTGTAAAGCTCGACGCCGTTACGGAACACGGCTTCGTTGAATGATTTGTCGTACTTGCCCGCGGTGTCATAGATCACGGCCGGCTCGGAAGCAGCCTGAGCAGAGAGAGCAGCGAGAGTGAGGGAGGCCACGGTGGCCAGTTTGAGCACTTTAGTCACGATCGTATCCTTGATTGTTATTAAGTGAGGGAACTTGTTTGCCCGCCGAAGCGGGTCATCTAGCACGCAGGGTTACTCTAAGTCAGCCCCGGTGCGGGTCAAGCAAATGATAAGGGAAAAACGTTTGCGTTAACGGTTTGAATTATAAGCAAATAACGTTATAAGCAGTTGTTTTTTAGCTGCTTTTCAGTTTTTTATGCTACAAACAAAAAGACCCAAACGACATTTCTCTTATTGTTCAATTGGTTACTCTAAACCGTTTTCCCCGGTTGGGCATCCGCCCCAACCATCACCCCGTGATCCGGCTCGCAAAATAACCGCGCGGCGCGCCATCCGGCCACTGGCTACAGCTGGAAACCATCTCCTCTCCGCAACCATTTTGCCGACCAGAAACCGCCGCAGCCGCCCTGCCCGACTCCCCTCACCTGCCCGTCGTGCGGAGTTTGCAGTTGGTCTGACGGGGGGATGGCCGTATAATCGCCGCCTGTATAAATAAACAGGAGTGGTGATGGACGTTTCAACCCTGCTCGACGGGCTCAACGACAAGCAAAGAGATGCCGTTGCGGCGCCCCGCAGCAACCTGCTGGTGCTGGCCGGTGCCGGTTCGGGCAAGACCCGGGTACTGGTGCACCGTATCGCCTGGCTGATGCAGGTGGAACGCTGTTCACCCTTCTCCATCATCGCGGTCACCTTTACCAACAAGGCGGCGGCCGAGATGCGCGGCCGGGTCGAAAAAGTGATCGGCGACGGCGTGCGCGGCATGTGGATCGGCACCTTCCACGGTATCGCCCACCGCCTGCTGCGCGCCCACCATCTGGATGCGGGGCTGCCGCAGGATTTCCAGATCCTCGACTCCGACGACCAGTACCGGCTGATCCGCCGGGTGCTCAAGGCGCTCAACCTCGACGAGAAGCACTGGGCCCCGCGCGCCGTGATGGGCTACATCAACGGCAAGAAGGACGAGGGGCTGCGCCCCGGCGACATCGACCTCTACGGCGACCCCGTCACCCGCACTTATCAGCAGATCTACAAGACCTATCAGGAGACCTGCGATCGCTCCGGTCTGGTGGACTTTGCCGAGCTGCTGCTGCGCGCCCACGAACTGTGGCTGAACAAACCCCACATCCTCGAGCACTACCGTGACCGCTTCCAGAACATCCTGGTGGACGAGTTTCAGGATACCAACGGCATCCAGTACGCCTGGCTGCGGATGCTGGCGGGCAACAGCGGCAAGGTGATGATCGTCGGCGACGATGACCAGTCCATCTACGGCTGGCGCGGCGCCAAGATCGAGAACATCCAGCGCTTCCTGACCGACTATCAGGGGGCCGAGACCATCCGCCTCGAGCAGAACTACCGCTCCACCGCCAATATCCTCAAGGCCGCCAACAGCGTCATCGCCAACAACGCCGAACGCCTTGGCAAGGAGCTGTGGACCGAAGGAGCCGAGGGTGAGCCGATCTCCCTCTACGCCGCCTTCAACGAGGTGGACGAAGCGCGCTTCGTGGTCGGCCGTCTCAAGGATTGGAAGGAAAAGGGCGGCCTCCTGGCCGACTGCGCCATCCTCTATCGCTCCAACGCCCAGTCACGGGTGCTGGAAGAGGCGCTGATGCAGGACGCCATGCCGTATCGCATCTACGGCGGCCTGCGGTTCTTCGAACGGCAAGAGATTAAAGACGCAATGGCCTACCTGCGTCTTATCAACAACCGTGGCGACGACGCCAGCTTCGAGCGGGTGGTCAACACCCCGACCCGCGGCATCGGCGATCGCACCCTCGAGATCCTGCGCGGCAACGCCCGCGATCAGGGGCTCAACCTGTGGCAATCGGCCAAGGCGCTGCTCAACGACAAGGTGCTGACCGGTCGCGCCGGCAACGCGGTGCGCGGCTTTGTCGAGCTGATCGACGCGCTGGAGGAGCAGGTCGCCATGCTGCCGCTGCACCAGCAAGCGGATATCGCCATCCAGAACTCCGGCCTCAAGGCGATGTATCTGGCGGAAAAGGGCGAGAAATCCCAGGCGCGGGTAGAGAACCTGGACGAACTGGTCACCGCCTGCCGCCAGTACCAGCGCCCGGACGAGCTGGAAGATATGAGCGATCTCTCCGCCTTCCTCGCCCACGCGGCGCTGGAGTCCGGCGAGAATCAGGCGGACGAATATGCCGATGCGGTGCAGCTGATGACATTGCACAGTGCCAAGGGCTTGGAATTCCCGCTGGTGCTGCTGGTCGGCGTCGAAGAAGGGATGTTCCCCAGCCAGCAATCCACCGAGGAGTCTGGCCGGCTGGAAGAGGAGCGCCGCCTCTGTTACGTCGGCATGACCCGCGCCATGGAGAAGCTCTACATCTGTTATGCCGAGAGCCGCCGCATCTACGGCCGCGAGATGTTCCACAAGCCGAGCCGCTTTATCCGCGAGATGCCCGCCGAGTGTCTGGAAGAGATCCGGCTGCGCACTCAGGTCAGCCGCCCCACCCAGTACGGCCGCTTCAGCCAGAACGAGGTGCAGCAGAGCTTCGACGCCAGCGGCATCAAGCTCGGCCAGCGGGTGCTCCATCCGAAATTCGGCGAAGGCATAGTGCTGAACTTCGAAGGGGTCGGCCAGCAGAGCCGGGTGCAGATCCAGTTCGATGACGTCGGCGCCAAGTGGCTGGTGACGGCGTATGCCAGATTGGAAGCGCTCTGATTTTTCCTGCCTTTTGATGCAACCAACCCGGCTTAGGCCGGGTTGGTGTTTGTATCCAATCATACGAACTTAGCTAATCAAACCTTAGCGTGATAAATATCTTCTGAGTGCGGGATTTGATCTCTAATTTGTTATTCTGTAACTGTGATCTAGCCCCTATTTTTGTATTGTGTTTATTGCCGCCTTTATGCAATAAATAGTCGAGTAGATTATGTATACGATTGAGCTTTTAAATGGAAACTATTGAGTTATCAACGACGGTACTAGATTGGGCTGCTAGATCCAGTGGTAGTTCTTTGTCAGATGTGGCTCAAAAAATATCAAAAAAGAGTCTAGGTGTAGAGAAAATTGTATCTGGAATAATGACCTATGCTCAGGTTAAGAAGTTTTCACAGCTTACTGGTATCCGTGTTGCTGATCTTTTTCTTGACTCACCACCACCGCCAAGGCGCTTGCCTATTGCAGATTTTAGAACAGTGCAATACGCAGAGGAGATCAATGATGATTTCTTTGATGTTTATGATGACATCATATTTAAGCAGTCTTGGTACCATGATGAGCGTAAAAACAACGGATATTCGGAATTAGATTTTGTTGGGCGTTTTAATAAGACAAGAAATGTTTCAGAATTAGCTAATGATATCAGGGAAACACTAGGATATTCACTAAGTGAACTCGAGTCATTAAATAAACCTGATGATTTGTTTTCATTGCTATCTAAAAAATCCGAGGATATTGGCATTCTCATTTTTAAAAATGGTGTGGTAGGAAATAATACAAGGCGACCAATATCTGTTAATCAGTTCCGTGGCTTTGCCATTTGTGATAGGTATGCACCTGTCATATTTGTAAATGGTTGTGATGCCCCAGCAGCATGGGTTTTTACGCTGGCGCATGAGCTAGCTCATATTTGGATCGGTGAAACTGGAATATCTGATGGAGCCGCCGCAACGCAGATTGATGTTGAAAGATTTTGCAATTCTGTTGCGGCAGAATTCCTTCTCCCATCCCAACACTTTATTTCCACATGGCTTTCACTTAAAAGTGAAAATGCATTCATAAAAATATCCGAAATAAAAAAGGCATTTAAAGTAAGCGAATTTGTAGTTGCAAGAAAAGCATATGAGCTTAAATTTATTGATATAGATGTATATGAAGAAGTCTATAAAAGATTGCGATTTATTGCGAAGCAAAATAGGGAAGCAAGTTCCGGTGGTGATTTCTATAGAACACTGGCGATAAGGAATAGCAAACGATTTACTAAAGAAGTAACAAATTTAGCTATATCAGGAAAAATTACTCTTGGACAGGCAGGAAGATTGCTGAATACAAACCCAAATAATGTGGTGAAATTCTATGCTAAGCAACACTCGCTATCTATTTGACTCTGATGTAATGATATCAGCAGCTCGTATCCATTATTCACCAGAGTTTTGTCAGGTGTTCTGGGATTGGCTATTGCAGGGCCACAAAAATGGTGTTTTTTATAGCATAGATAAAGTCAAAGAAGAGCTAATGGATGGTAATGATGACCCTCTTTCAAAATGGGTCTCCTTACCGGAAATGAAAGATTTTTTCATGAAAAGTAACGAGGTAGCTGCAACCTGGGGTAAGTTAGGTAGATTAGCAAGAGAGCCAAGTAGAGGCTATAAAGATTTCGCCATAAATAAGTTTGTGGATGATAGTAAAGCAGATGCATGGCTTATATCCTTTGCAGCGAGCAAAGGTGACTTTGTCATTGTAACAAATGAGAGGTCTGCTCCTGATAGTAAAAGAGAAATAAAGTTACCAGATGCAGCAGATTGGCTTGGTGTGAAAACAGTGAAACTGTATGACCTATTCCTGAAACATGCTGGAAGTAATTTCTCTTGGTCAACACATAAGCCACCTGCAGAGATGAGAAAATCACTTATCAACCAAGATTATAACTAAGACTGTAGGTTCGATTAGCGAATCGTAATCGGACGATCGCGTGATTCGTGCTTGCTACGGGCAAGTCCTTTCAGGAGTTTACCTCCATCCGTCGACCCGCACCAATCCGGTGGATAGATGTCGTTCGTCACGAGGCAGCAGAAGATAATCCGACCACAAATTTACATGCCCATGCTGATATAGCTCATAAGAATATGTGGCCGTTCTATCTGTCTATCTATCTGGTTCATTAACGTGACAGCTCTTCACATCGATGATGAAGTCAATAAGCTGTATTTTTTCATCGGCTCTTATTATTGCATTCTGAAATAAAAAGCCGAATATATAAAGAATGATAGATGCATATGCTATCGGTTGTGCCCATGATGAGGCTCCACTATTACTGATTTGGTTAAGTGATATTAATACGGCAACCAAACCGGGGAAGATACCTATCTTATCAATCCCACCTATTAATAGAGATACCTTGCTATTGAGAGTATTCCTTTCAGTTTTCATTCTGTTTGATATGTATTTAAGCTCTTGTATTGGAAAATACAATAGAGCTTTATAAAGCAAAGCATCATAGCGAACGGTGACTTTAGTGTTATGGATAATCAAGCTAAATGGCTTAGATAAAACCTTTATAAAATCTTGCCAGTTTGCGAATAGTATAAATAGGTGCTGCAGTATAGTACCAATATATGAAGTAAAGAGGAATATCAAACCTGTGAATGCAATACCACTGCTATCAAAGTATAAGTTAATACCAAGACATAAAAATGACAATGTTAGAGGTAAAACAACTAATGCCTTGAACATTATATTTGACCACCGCTCCTTCTTTTTTAGAACTGTATTTCTTTTTCGTATTTCATAACGATAGTGGTTATTTATAATCGATAAAACCGCAGTTCCATATCCATTTCTAAACATCATAATTAATACTATCCAAGCTCTATTCGTCTCAATATATTGATCCCAGCCACATATAATGGCTGGGCTTAACTTACTTAACCAGCTTGCTCTCCATCACCCCTTGCTTGCCCTCCTCTTCACTGACTTGGCTCAGCTTGGAGCGGGCCATTAGCAGGCCCATTTTGACCTCCTGCCATACGTAGTAATTTTTACCCGCCTCGGTGCTGAGGGTCAGAGTGGCATCGTTCTCCGACTTGGAGGTGATGGTGTGGCTGCCCGGCGTCACCTGCTTGAGGATATAGCTGTGGGCCACGGTATCGCCAACCGCCACGCCATCCACCAGCACCGGCATTTTCACCGCCGTGCCGAAGGTCTCGTTGCGATAGATATAGAGGTTGGCCGCATCTTTGGGCGCCACAAACTGCTTGGCCTGTGCGTCGGCGGTGGCATCGGCCATGGGTACGGAAGCACAACCGGAAAGCAGCGCCGCCGACAGCAGGGCGGCACCCATCATTATTTGCCTGAACATAGTCTTTATTTTTTAGTGGGTTAACGGGGTTTAAAGGTTCGCATGAGCCTGCGCTGGCTGACAATCGCTCAAATCGAGCGGGGTGTGACTCGGCTCAATTTTTCAGCATTTGGCAGCCTCCCCTGTCGCTATCATCCCTCTCGCCAAATCGGCCATTGCCCTCTAGAGCCCCACTGGCAGCCAAACGGGAGCTTGTGGCTTGCCGCCTGCCTGTATAAGAAAAACGATGGTATTTTGGCAAAACCTATAAATTAAATTTATATCAACCATTTTGGCTGTCACTCAGGCTCGGGGCTGCCATCACAGGCACCAACAAGGGGTTGGCCGATTTACAGGGTGGTGAGATGGGATGGGTTAGCGGGCGGATGATATTGGCAGCCAGTTGGTGGCAAGCAATGCCCTCACCCCAGCCCTCTCCCGCAGGGCGAGGGAGCAACCCCGGTCAGCTCGTGACAACCGCTCCCCTCACCCCGACCCTCTCCCACAGGACGAGGGAGTGACACAGGCACGGCATGCGGTGCGTAGCGGCTGACAAGGGTGGCCAAGCGAGATGGCGGCAATAGAGGAAGGGAGATCAAAAACCCGGCCGTCAGGCGCGGCGGCCGGGTGAATTGTAAAGAGTAGGGTGACAGGGAAGGAGATCAGCCTAATCTAATCAACTCGATGGGGGCGTAGCGCTCCCCGGAGTTTGCCAGCAGCACGCACTTCTCGTGCTCCGCCTGATAGGGAGTCATGTTGTCGGTATGAGCCTCTTTCAGGAAGTCGATGGCGCCGGTGGCGGCAATCATGACGCGCTGACCCTGGTTCAGCACATTTCGGTTCCGGTCATAGATCTTCATTACACTCTCCTTTTCTTGTACCCGGGTGGGTGCTCCGGGCAGCGGGATCAGCCTACGCCTCTGAAAAAAGGTGATTTATGTCACAGATCAAAAAAGGGGCAGAGAGGGACTCACAGGGCGAAAAAGTCAGCGTTGCTGCGGCCAGTCCCTGCGTTGGCCCGGCTCGCTATCACTCGCGCGGATATCGCCCGCCACCCGGTCGTGCCAAGCTGAGGGGAACTTGGTACGACGGCGCCACCGGAGGGGATGATGTCACTGCTGCAACTGCTCGACGACCTGCTCGACCTTGTCGATTTCATTACCGACTTCCCGCGCTTCTGGCGGGTCTATGTGGGGCTTCTCTGCACCCTTGGCGCCTGCGCGCTGCTTGCCCGCACTCAGGATTCGCCCGACGGGCTGGAGTTCGTGTTCGGCGTCATTGTGGTGCTTGGCATCGGCCTGACCCTGCTCTGGCAGCGCGCCGCCCGCTGATCGCCACCTCCTGTCGTATCACAGACCCCTGCCCCGCTCTTTTGTGCGCGCCGGGCTCGAACCCGGCAGCGGTTGGGGTATATTGGTGGCCGATTAGCCAGTCTCATTCACCGTGGCCGCGCACGCGGGCCGCTGTTTCAACAAGATGGAGAGTGCTCATGAATCGCGATATCACCGCCCAGTTCATCAAGATGCTGACCAATCTGGATCACTGTCTGGCCAAGGCCGAGGCCCACGCCGCGGCGAAGCAGTTCAACGTGGATAACTTCTTCGGCGATCGGCTGATTGTCGATATGCTGCCTTTCAGCAAGCAGGTGCTGATCTGCTGCGATTCGGCCCGTACCGTGGTCGCCACCGCCAGCCACAGCGAGCTGCCGGCCATGGGCGATGAGCCCAAAACCATCGCCGATCTGCGCGCCCATATCGGCAAGACCATCACCTATCTGCAAGGCAAGCTGGACGCGGACTACAGCCAGTATGCCAGCGGCCGTTACGTACCCCACTGGGCGGGCGGCAAGGGGATGGATGGCCATACCTGCGTCCATGAGTACGGCATTCCCAACTTCTACTTCCACCTCACCATGGCCTACGCCCTGCTGCGCCGCGCCGGGGTCGATCTCGGCAAGCGCGACTATCTGGGCGGGCTCAATATGCAATAAGGTCGCCCCGACCAGAATGACGAGAGCCTGCCATCTGGCAGGCTCTTTTTATTGCAAGCGGCTGGCGCGCGGGGTGAAGGCCCTGCCCGCCACCGGCCATTAAGCGGGGATATCCGGCTCCACCAGTGCCACCAGCTGGGTCAGCGACTCCTGCCAGCCGAGATAGCACATCTCCAGCGGGATGGCGGCGGGGATCCCCTCCTGCACCACCGCCAGCTCGCTGCCGCAGCTCACCGCGGTCAGGATGATGGATACATGGATCACCCCGGCGAGGCCGGGCTCATCGAAGCGATCGGTGTAGCGAATCCGCTCGCCCGGCACCAGCTCCAGATATTCGCCACCGAAGGTCTGGCTATGGCCGCTGGCGAAGTTGGTGAAGGACATCCGGAACGAGCCGCCAACCCGGGCATCCAGATGCTCCACCTGACAGGTAAAGCCGTGGGGCGGCAGCCATTTGGCCAGCGCCTGCGCCTCGGTAAAGGCCCGATAGACCCGCATCGGCGGCGCCTTGATGACGCGATGAAGTCGCACTGTTCCTGTTGTCATGTTCACCTCCTTGCTGGATTGAGTCCCAAAGGATAGTCGCCAGAGCGGGAAACGCCCCATCGGGCGGCCCTCCCCTGCGCTAGAAGGGGCCGTTGCTCTCGCGCAGCTTGTCGGGCAGGCCGTCGTGATCCCCCAGCTCGCGCGCGGGTACGTCGTCCCAGTGCAGCTTGCCGAGGGTGATATTGCGCTCGGGGTGGACGGCGTAGTGGATGCGGTTATCCTCCCGGTCGGTATCGCCGATGCAGAGCAGGCGGACAGTCTCTTCGGTGTTGTTGATAAAGGCGTGGGCCAGCCCGTCACCGGCCTTGAAGCCGACCGAGTCGCCCGGTTGCAGCCGATAGAGCACGCCATCGAGCCAGACATCGGGGGTGCCTTCCAGCACGTGGACGAACTCGTCCTCGGTCTTTTCGGCATGGGGCCAGCTGGTGCGGTGGCCGGGCTCGACAATCTCGTGGTGGATGCCGATGCGGCTGAAGCCAAAGTGCTTGCCGAGGGCGCAACCGCGCGACAGGGGCTCCTGACTGCCGGAGTAGTAGCGCGGCTCCTGCTCTTGCAGCTCGCTCCAATGTTTGATGCAGGGGTGGCGGTTCATAGTGGTTCCTTATGCTATGAGGCTGACTCGGGAAGGGTCATCCTAACTGCCAAAATGTGGGGGAGAAAAGCAGAAATCGGTCGGCCCGTTGCCCAACGGATGGTGTGGCAGCGGACTCGGCAACGGACTGATCGCCCGACTGGCAAGGGCTGCGCAGCCATGCGACCGGCAGTTGCGCGGGCAAAAATAGAGACAAAAAGAGGGAGCCACTGGCTCCCTCTCTCGATCTGTCTGCACCCGTTTTCTGAGGCTGACATTCCGCTCTTATTTCCCGCTCTTATTTCCCAAGATTGTCCGCCAGCTGTTTGGCGCGGCTGGCCGCCCACTGGTCGATCATCTTCTCCATCTCCCCGGCGGTGATGGGCTCATCCTTGTGGGTGGTATCCGGACTCTCGCGGGCATCCATCACCCGCACCAGCAGCTTGCCGCTCTGGGAGTCGAGCAACTGGGCCATGCTGCCCACCTTGAGCAGGTAGGGCTCCTTGCCGATCACTTCGCGGGTGACGTTGATGGCGATCTTGGCCGGCAGCAGGTCACGCAGCTTAGGGTCGGGGCGGGTCAGGTCGAAGTTGGTGACGGCGGCCTGGATCCGCATGACTTTCGGGCCGGGGGCGGTGGCAATCTTGACGCCCTGCTTGATCAGCTCGCTCTGGAACTTGTCGTGGTAGTAGCGGCCGATCTGGTTCTGTTCATTGGCGGTCAGCAGATACCACTGACCGTTCTCCTGCCGGATAAACTGCAGCGGATCGAGCAGCACCTCATTGTATTGCCGCAGGTCAACGCCCGGCTCCTTGTAGACGCGCTGATTGGGGTTGCTCTCGCTCTGCTGGAAGGCAGTCAGCGGGATCGCCTGCAAGCTGTGGGATACCTGATTCTTGACGGCGCAACCACCCAGAAGGGCCGCAGCCACGGCAACCATCACGACCTTTTTCATATTTGCTCCTGCATTTTACTGTTTGTTTTTGCTGTGGATTTCGCACCACATGGCTGGAGAACCCGTGCCGGATGCCGCCAATGTCACAGACAAATAACCTATTCATCACCTTCCCACAAGGGACAGTTCAGGATTGTTCAGCTCACATCCAAGTTGTCACAATTGAGGCACTTTTGTACAGGGTCAGCCAGGGTATGAACGGCAATCTGGCGAGGGTTCGGTTGTTTAATCCGGCTAAATGGGGCTGCGAAAAGCGCTCAGTTTTTTCAAACGATGGGGGCCAGCGAGCGGCGTGAGTTGAACGGGGGAATGCCCTGGAACGGGCGATGACCGATCATCAGCCATCTTGCGCAAACTTGCCTGCCGCCGGAGAAGCGGCAGGCTCATTCATCAGTTATCGAGATCCCAGGGGCACTGCTTGACCAGCCCCTCTTTGCCGCTGGCGACGATCGCCTGCTGCACCATCCGTTTGTAGCGATTCTTGATATGGGCGGGCAACGCGGGCACCAGCAGCCGCTCGTCAAACTCCGGCAGCGGGCGATCCGGCAGCACCGCCTGCTCCTGCGGGCTGAGGGGCGGCCGGGAGGCAATATTGCTGGCCGAGATGGTGGGTGTGCCCACCAGCATCTGGCGCTGCAGCGGCGCGCTCAGCAGAAAATCTACCAGCAGGTAGGCGGCCTTGAGCCGTGCAGGATCATCCCCGACATGGCGGGCAATGGAGATCGCATCGAGGGCATAGATGGCCCCCTCCTGCACCATGGCGATCCGCCACTGCTGATCGTTCTGCTTGTTGCACTCCACCAGCTCCAGCCCCCAGGTGGTGGCAAAGGTCTGCTGGCGCAGATCCTCGCAGCGGTTGGCCTGATTGAACCAGAAGCCACGACTGGCTCGCAGCCGCTGTGAGAGCTGCTGCTCCACCTCTTGCTGCAAGGTCTTGTCGGCGAGCATCTCGCCGCTGGCAAACAGGGCGGGCGACTTGCCCAGCGAGAGCAGCACCGAAAAGAGCAGCGGCTCGAACTGGTCGCAGAACTCGGCAAACTGGCCCGACGGCGAGCTGTTGGCGAGTACCTGCCAACTGGTGGGCGCTTGCGGCACCTGCTTGCTGTCATAGGCGAGGCTGAACATGGCGTAGGAGAAGGGCACCGAGTAGTTGCGCTCCCCCTGCTTGTCATACTCGGTGTTCTTGAGGGCGGGCTTCACCTCGGGGTAGTGCTGCAGGCGGCTGAAATCGATGGGGAGCAGCAGCTTGAACAGCGGCTGGTGATGGGCCTTGTAGAAGTAGCTGGTCGGCAGCACCACATCGGCGCTGCGGGTGCGCAGGGCGCGGTAGACGCTGTCGAAATCAGTCAGCAGCGGCTCGATCCGGCTGACCGTCGCCTCCACCCCATGGGCTTTGGCGTAGTCGGCAAACTGTTGTTCATAACCCGCTGGCAGATAGCCCCACTCCAGCAATTTGAGCTGAACCGGGGCCGCCAGCGCCGGGGTCATCCCCAGCAACCAGCAAAGAGGCAGTAGACGCATGGTCGGGCACTCCTGACAGGCAAACCTTGTTGGAGTATAGGCCCATGCGCCGACTCGTCAGGCCACCAGCTCAGCGCCCATGCTGGCCAGAATGGAGAGGCTGACCACAGCAAACAGCACGCCGGTCACCAGATTGAGCGGCCGCTGCACCCGCAGCAGCAGGCGCTGGGCGCGATCGGTGGAGAGGCTCCACGCCAGCAGCCCGAACCAGCAGAGGGAGATGATGAAGAGCTCGCCCACCAGCAGGCTGCGGGTCATCCCGTCCACCTCTGGTGTCACCATGGCGGCCAGCAGACCGATAAAGAACACCAGCGCCTTGGGGTTGAGCAGATTGGTGGCAAGGCCCGTGCGCACGCCCCTGCCCCAACCATGCAGCTCGTTGGCGGCGTTGGCCATCACGGTACTGCTCTGCTGGCGAGCCGCCATCAAGGCGCCCCACCCCAACCAGCCCAGATAGAGGGCGCCGCAGCACTTGATCACCATAAACAGCAGCGGGTGGCTGACGATCAGCATGCTGATCCCGGTCAGGCTAAGGGTGGCGTGCACCATGATCGCCAGCGAGATGCCCAGCGCCGCACCAAGGGCGGTCGGCCGGTGCAGGCTGGTGCGCAGGATCAGGGCGAAATCGGGACCGGGGCTGGCCAGTGCAATAAGGTGCATCAGGCCGAGGGTAACGAACAGACTGGTCAGCATAACAACTCTCGCTTTAACGACGGAGAGCCAGCATGGCGGATCAGCAGGGGGGGCGGCTTGTAAAAGATTGCATCTGGGCACGAAATTCGGCGGGAGTCAGACCGAATGCCTGACGAAAGCCGTGGTGAAAGTGACTCTGATCGAAGAAGCCGACTGCCAGCGCCACCTCACTCACCGCCATGCCGCTCGCCAGTAACCGCTTGCCCTGCTCCAGCCGCAGCCGTTTCAGCCAGGCGTAGGGGGTCATGCCGCTGCGTTTCTTGAACTGGCGCAAGAAGGCGAAGCGATCGAGCCCGAGCAGACCCGCCAACTCTTCCAGCGAGTGGGGTTCGTCGAGGGTAGCCATCAGGTAGTCTCGCAGAAATCGCAACTGGGGATCCGCCAACTGGTGTACCTCGGGGGCCAGATGCAGCAGCTCTCCCAGCAGGGCGAGCAGCTGGCTCTCGATAAGCAGGCCATCGGCCTTGGGGTTGTCGAGATAGCCGTGCAGCTGGGCAAAGCCCTGATAGAGGTCGGGGCGGCTCTGCAATCCCTTGTCGAAGAAGGGTTCAGGCTGCTCTGGCAGCCAGAGCGCCAGCTGCTGCGGATCGATGGCGAAGACCCGCACCTCGTACCCTTCCGGCAGCAGGCTGAGGCCGTCGTGCACCTCATCCGGGTTGACGGTAGAGAGCACCCCGCGCACCAGATGGTGACTGTTCCCCTTGTGGATAAACTTCTGGCCACCCCGCTGCACCAGCCCGATATGGTAGTCGAGATGGACATGGCGGCCGTAGCTGAACGCCCTGTGGTGGGAGTGTGACAGCTCGACACCCGGCAGGTGCGGGGATTGCCAGTAGCGGATGAGGGAATCGGTGGTATTCATGGGTTATAGATACACCAGAAACAGGCTTTGGGCTTGTAGATTATTGTATTTCGGCCGTGCAGTAGTCCTGCTCAACCTCGCAATTATGCTCACCGCTAATCAACCTTAACTTTGATGTTGTTTTTATCTCTGGAGTATATTGGCGGCTCCATTCACCACCCCCTATCACAGGTAAACTCATGAGAGTGTTATTGGCGCTGTTGTCTTTTTTTGCAGTGGCGGTGAGTGCAGATGAAAAGCCACAGGTTCCCTATTACGACTGGGGCCGATGCCCTTTTGAAGGTTGTACCTATCAGCAATGGACAACCAAACAGGAGGTGGTCGCCAGAGCAGAGCCTTCGCTGGCCGCCAACATCCTGTTCAAGGTGCCACGCGGCCAGCATGTAGAGGGACTGACGGGTGTCGTCATCGTCGAACAGCCGGGGATAGTCAAGGTTCTTAAACCGGTCACACTCGGTTATAACGACAAGAGTGAAGGCCCGCTGCTCAAGCTGAAAGCAGGCGAACAGCTGTATACGCTGGCCAGTCTCGGGGAAGGGGCGATGCAGTTCTGGTACAAGGGCAAGACCTATACCCTGGACTATGACTACGAGCGCAACCAGATCAAATATGTTGCCACGCCGAAGAGCCAGTGGTGGGTGAAGATCAGGGACAAGCAGGGACGTGAAGGCTGGGTTGCCGAAGCCAAAAACTTCGCCCATATGGATCGTTTCGAATAAGTGAGCGAGGGTCAGCTCCCCGAGAAGGGGGAACTGACTGGTGATGACTTACAACTTGGGCTGCAGCTTCATCTCCTGCAGATACTCCTGCACCTGTTGCTTGTAGTCCGCCTGATAGGAGAACTTGGTGCTGTCACTCGCCGCAATAAGGTTCACCGCGGTGCAGAACAGGGTGGCAGCCAGCAACCCCTTGCCGACCCACTGGGGATGGTTGCGGCTCCAGCTAACCAGCAGTAGCAGGATCGGGAACAGGGCGTAGGGGAATATCAGCATCAGGTGCCAATAGTTGAAGATGATGGGCGAGAGCGCCGCACTCACCAGCACCGCCAATATAGCCGCCAGCGCATAGAGGCCGAGCCAGCTCGTGCCGTCCACTGGCGCACGGTCGCTGCGCAACAGGCGCGGCTTGAGATCGCGCCATAGTTGCCAGTTGGCCTTGGCCGCCAGCAACACGGTCGCAGCGCCCACCCCGTAGATCACCACCCGCCACAGCCAGACGGCCGCCATCTGCAAATATTCATGACCCGCCAGCCAGATGAACTGGGTGTCGTTGACCAGCTTGCTGGCAAACAGCCAGGAACCGTAACGCAGCCAGTAGATCACCGACTTCAGCACCGGATAGACATGCACCAGACCCCAGCCGATATAACGCTGGCGCGCTTCGGGATCGACGTTCTGGGTGATGTGGCTATTGTTCATCACTTCCATGGCGTAGGGGATCAGGGATGCACCGATCAGCAGGGCAGCGACCACCACCCCACTCCAGCTCACCTTGAGAATACGGCGCCAGAAGAGGTAAGTGGAGATCACAGCCAACAGCGGCCAGGAGTAGTGCAGTTGCATGGCCATACCGATCGCCAGCAGGTGCACTATCGTGTGCCAGAAGGAGGCACGCTCGCGCATATGCCAGGCAGACCAGCAGTGCATGGCCGAGAAGAGGAACAGATAAGAGGGGTTGTAGAGCAGACTCTCGTATTGGAACCAGGGGTTGAGCCAGCAGAGAACCAGAAACAGCAAACGCACCCTGTCATCAAACACCTGGCGGATCACCGCATCAAACAGCAGGAATCCGACCAGCCGCATAGCCAACAGCAGCACCATAGGCGCGTAAGGTGAGTCCCACAGCAGTAGCGGCCCACCAATCAGCCATGCCGACAAGCTGCCCGGCACATTGCCCACCGCACTCGCCGCATTGCCATAGCTGAGCCAGACCCCCTCATAGGCTCCAAGGTAACCCTTGTAGAGCATCTGGGTCTGGTCGCCGGTGAGGAGCTGATTAACAGAAAACAACCAGGAGAGCAGCAGCCCGGCAAATATACAGGCCGCGAATAATGCGTTATGGTAGCGCCCACTAAGACCAATCATTGATCCACACCTATTGAAAAAATTGCTAACGACTTTAACAGTTGCCACCTGATTTTGCTCGTTTACGATTCACATTTTTAGTAGATTTACCAGTCAGTTATGAGACCCGCGGAGCAGTTATGACCCCACCCGTTAAAAAGTTTTTATTCATTGTTGAAGACTTGTATGGTGGTGGTGCGGAAAAGGTTCTGCTCAATACCGCATCCTTGCTAAAAGATGCAGGTATCGATGTTACCTTGTTTACCTTGCGGGAAAAAATAGACCATACGCTACCTGACAACATTCACCCGATTAATCTTGGCATTGTCACAAAGCTGACTAAAGCCATATCCAATGTGGCGATTGAAAAAATACAAGCATCTCTGATCTTGAAAAAAGTCAAAGAGATCTCGCCTGACGTAATTATCTCATGCTCATGTGACAAAATTACCAGACACCTGCCTGACACACTGAATATTTATTACTGGATCCACGGAAATGTCACCGGCTTTGCCAAAGACAATGCCAAAGGATATGAAAAATTCAAGCGTTTCTATAATGGCAAGAAACTGATCTGCGTATCTCGTGGCATCGCGGACGACATTTTGCACAATGTAAGAGCCACACCAAAATCGTGTCAGGTTATCTACAATCCGTTTGATATCGAGAAAATTCAGGCGTTGGCCGATGAGCATTTCAGCAAGCCATTCGACAAGTACTTTATCCATGTCGGCACCTTTGAAGAGCGAAAACGCCACGATCGCCTCTTGCAGGCATATCAGCTAAGCGGCGTCGCTACGCCACTCGTCCTGATGGGAAAAGGGGAGCGACGTCCTCACATTGAAGCCATGATCGCGGAGATGAATCTTGCCAACCAGGTGAAGATAATCGACTTTCAGAAGAATCCATATCCCTATATCAAAGCTGCGCAGGCACTTATCCTGACATCCGATGCTGAAGGGCTGCCAACAGTGCTTATTGAAGCACTTATCTGCCACACACCAGTTATCAGCGTAGATTGTCCATCTGGACCTGCTGAAATATTGACGTTACCACTTGATAAGTTTCTAATACCGCTAGAAGATATCAATGGACTGGCTATGGCAATTAAAGTTGTTGATAATAAAAGAACAATTGTTAATCCAGACAGTTATCGACTTTTTTCTAGTGGAAGTGTAACTAGGAAATTTATATCGCTATGAGCAAGAGTTGGGGTATTCCCCAACTCTCTAGAGATAATCAGCAGACCATTTTTCAAATACCGCTCTAAATTCCGCAATATTTATATAATTCACATCTTGTTGTCCGGACTTTGTTTCTGCATAGATAATACTTGAGCGAGGATTGTTTGGATGCCACTCTACATTTTCTGGCATCCCAAAATTTTCATTGTAAATACCAAGAACCGGTTTATTCAAACCTGTTGCTATATGCACTGTGGCTGTATCTACAGACACCATGCCGGCACAATGCCTTACCTGTGCAAAAAGCGCAGCCAAGGATGGGCTATGATGGTCAATAACGACCCTGGTCGGCTCACAAACACGAGACATGATATATTTAACGTCCTTCTCACGCCCCGGTGGATATAATAGACAAATATTATAGTCTGATGAATCCAACATTGTGTTGACTAGCTCTATAGTTTTCTCAATACTGAAACAACGGGATGTACCGCTACCATATGGATTGAAACACAAAGTTTTATTACTTGGCCACCAAGACTCGACCCTATCTTCATAATCTTCGATATAAGGCACAATATAGCTAGTGTCTGGGTTAACCACACCCATATGCTCCAACAGTACCTTAAATTTTGTTGAAAAGTGCATCCCAGCCGTTTTTTGACCCAGCTTGAGATTAATACAATCAAGCTCATCATCAACCCCGGCTACATGTTTGCTGCCAACTTTAGAAACAAAATAAAGATCTTTCATCTTCATTTTTTGGCTAAAATGCACGAGGTAGTCCACGTTACCCAACTCTTTGGCCAAATTTTTTAGCTCTATATAGCTAGCTCTCTTTGGTATTTCAAAAACACAGTCAAAATTAAAAAAATCTCTGAACAGCGGGGCCATTGTGGGGGTTGTGATAACGTAAACCTTCCTATTTGGAAATTTATTTTTAATCTCCCGTGCCACCCAAGAGGAGACGATTGCATCACCAAGCTTTGCATCCCATCGGACAAAAACAGTGACACCATTTGATGACGAAGTCGCCGATGGGCTACGATCAAATAGCAGGATCCCTAGCTTACGGCGAAGCATATCCCTCCAAAACTGCAAGGATTTAATCACAGTCATCACCTCCATTATTTTTCTATATGCTGACCATAATTCCTGTCATCAATAGTAGACTGAAATAGGCCTACATCCAGACAGCAAGGTTCTACGCCAGCCGCACTCAATTTATTCCACTGCAAGCGGCCAGTAAGATAATCCGCAGGCATTCTAACTGGGTAAGCATGCTGTAAAAGTTTACGAGCACCATTTAAGGATAAAATATATCCAGCTGTGGATATAATACCTCTATTTGATTTTTTACTAGGCCGACAATAACTTGCCAAGCGGTATCCCTCAGGTAGCTTTCGCGTCCAAGGCCATTTCTTTGCCTTCCCATGATGGATAAATATTATATCCGAAGACATTTTCTGTAATGCCACATCAATGATACTTTTGAAATGCATATGAAGATATATGTCATCTTCTAATATAATGGCTTTTTCGATTTTCTTACTCACCATCATCTCATATAATTTAATATGGCTTAGTGCACAACCAACCTCCCCCAAGCTTAGTGAATGGCCACAAAGTTGCTCTGCCAAATTAATATCAACATTAGCCAGGTCCGCATCGCTTAGCTGTTTTCCATCTACAGCGTCCCAAAATGTAAAAGATAATCCCAAGTGAGCCATTTGCTTTTCAATAGCTAAGCGCCGATCATGGCTGCGCAATAAACTAATAACAAAAATAGGAATCATCTAACACCTCTATTATCTTGATTCTGGAGCCAGATAAATAATAACCCCAATGTGTAGAGAAACAATATGTTTTGATGCTCAAAAGGAACATCACTCAAACCATCAATGGCTAAAGAAATTGGTAGTAACACTGCAATTGAAGTTACACCCCAGAGCTTTGCAGCCCACCATATGGGAAGTCCCAAAAATAATAAAATTGCTACACCACCAACAGCACCACGAATAATCAAGTTTTGCATATATTGATTGTGAGAATGAGCTAAAGACGGATGTAGTAATAAAGGAGAGCTAACTCCAGATGCGACTAATGATTTTTTTATGGCATCAAACCCATCCGTACCCACCCCAAAAATGGGAGCGGAGAGAAAACCTTGCCACGCCCCTTGCCAGGCTACCAAACGCAGCCCCCAAGAGGTTCCATAAGAACCTGCCTCTGCGTTCTTGAGATCAGAAATACTGGCCTGAACCCGTGCTTGCAGCACATTGCTGTGGTGGTAAAACGCAGTGCTGCCACTCAACAACATAATCAAAAAGATGAAATATTTGAGCGGCTTTTTTATCGATTTGATAAGCACAATCAACCCAATAACGGCTATAAATGCCAGCCAAACACCACGGCTCTGCGAAGCATAGAGACTGTAAAGAGCCATCAAAATAGACAATAATGCTGCCCCTTTCTCCCATCTTGGGAGATATATCTCTTTGCATAATCCCCAAGCCAATAAAGCAATAACCAAAGATGCCTGTGAAAATAGAATTGCATTGGTAAATCCATCAACCCTCGACGCCCCTTGATATTGCTGCCATAGGCTTATACACCCCATACTAATCCCACCAATAATGATGGCGTATTGGCTGATTTTTATAACAATTTCTTTTCTAGGAACCAAAAAACCAAATAAAACGACATACACCAGACTACGCATCACACCATACTGATCACCATGTATAATACGGTTAATAAAGATGAATCCGGCATATCCAAGAAATAGCCATAATATGCGACGATCTTTTAACCCTATATCCCATTTTCTCCATATGATAAGATTAATGAATCCGATCACGATCGAGATTACCAATAAATTAGCAAGGATACTCTTTCCATTTGGCAATAGGAAAAGACCACAAAAAGTAAATGCTAATGTTGTGGAAAATAATATAGTGGTCAGGCGTTCGAACAAGACGCTCATGGCAGATGACATTGACTACTTCCTGAATACATAATTCCCGCGGATCTTGCGCCACAACCCGAATACATCAGTACGTGGGAAGATGGCAATCCGGCGGATCTTAAAAGGGTCCTGGTGCATTGCTTTGGGGCCACTATTGGTAGCAACGGCAAAACGATACCCGGCGGCGATAGCCTGCTCCTTGGCACTCTCGTTCATATCTCCGTAAGGGTAGGCAAACGAGAGCAGCGGATGGCCAAGCAGGGCCTCCAGTTGGCGTTTATTCTCCTGAATTTCATGGGCTTGTTGTTCAGGGGTGAGCTTGCTCAAACGGGGGTGAGTCAGAGTATGACCACCAATTTCCACATGACCGCTGGCAGCCAGCGCCTTGACCTGCTCACCACTCATCAATGAAACCTTGGTATCCGGATTGGTCGGATGCTCCACATCCCAACGGTTATAGCCTTCACCGGTAACCACGTACACCACGGCTTTATAACCATATTTTTCCAGCAGCGGCAGCATGCGGGTCAGATTGTCCTGATAGCCATCATCGGCAGTGATCATCAGGTACTTCTTGCCGTATTGCAGACGGTGGATAAAACCTTTGTCCGCCAAATCGCGGAAAGTCAGGGTTTCGTAGCCTAGCCACTTCATCAGTCGCAGATGCTTCTCGAACATGGCGATCGGCATCCAGGTGCCGTGCACTCCTTTCTCGCTATCCTGCTCGATAAAGCGGTGGTACATGATGATCGGCATCTCCCGGCGCAGGGTTTCGACTACGGCATCCTGATAGATGGTTTCGAGGCCAGATACTACCCCCTGCAAGCCATACTCATCCTGAATGCGTTGGCGAATGACTTCCGGCACCGTCTTGCTGGCCAGGGCAGATTCGATTTCTCCCTTCAGGGCGTCAAAATCAATGGCCAGATCCTTGGGTCCAATGTCGCCGAAGTTGCTAGCCAGCGCTTCATCCAGATTCTGTTCAGTCACCAGACCGATTGCCCTGGCTTCACCAATGGCAAAGGCGGGCCGACCACAGAGCAGTGCTTCCATCGCCACCCGACCGGCACCAATCACCAGATCGCAACTCGCCAGCAGAGCGGGCACATCATCGACATAACCGACAAACTCGGCGCGACCTTCGAAACGGGCAAAGCGCTCCGGCACCTTGGTACCGCTGACAATCCGCACCCGACAGGCATCCAGATCAAGCACTTCGTCGAGCAGGCGGTAACAGAGCTCCCCTTTGGGGCCGCTCAGGCGCCCAATGATGGCGATCACCGGCTTTGGGTTGTCCGGCGCAGGCACAGGCTGGAATTTGTCGGTTTCGATACCGTTGCGCAGCACCTGCACGATCGCGGGATCGACCCCCAGATTGTCGACTATCTGATGGGCAATATCCTCACAAACGGCAACCGCTCGATAGCCGAGGGCATGGAAGGCTTTACGCGAAGCGTGCACCGGCTGGCGACCATGCACCGTGGTAATCATCGGGGTGCCAGTCAACTTGCAAGCCACATAACTGCTCCAGCCGGAGGCGCGGGAGTGAGCATGCACCAACTGAATATGGTGTTTCTTGATGAGGTATATAAGGTAAAAGACGTGCCAGAAGCGTCGCAGAATGCTGCGTTTGTTGAATCTCAGCGTGAAGACGGGGCCAAGAGTCGGTTTGGTCAGGGTGTCTGAAACGTAAAAAACATTGTGACCACGCCGAGTCAGTTCGTTACCGACCGTAGTGGCATAGACCTCAGCTCCCGTTACCTCGAGCTGGGAGAGTGCCATCAATACATTCATCCTGTGCGCCCTCCGCCAAAAATACCCGAACATATCACACAATGGGAAGAGTGTTTGCTCTCACCATCCAATAACTGCTCGATCTGTCTCATACTCTCCCGCAGATTGAAAATCTTGGCTCGCTCCTTCGATAAGGAACTATATGTTGATAGCATCTTTTTATTTTCAACCATTTGGCGTATTGCCAATGCCAGCGCATGTTCATCCCCGACAGGAACAAGAACACCATATTTTCCACCATCAAGAGCTTCATTAGGTCCAGTACAATCTGTTGACACAATGGCCTTTCCCAACGCCATCGCCTCAACGAGTACAACTGGATAACCCTCATAGTATGAAGACATGACAAATAGATCACTAGCAGCAAGAAATGGATATGGATTTTCTTTGAATCCAAGTAAACTTGTACTGCTACCAATATTATTGTTTTTTATAAATAACTCGAGCCCCGCTCTATCATCACCCTCCCCTAAAATAGTAAGGTGATAATTAGCTCCGGCATCAATATTTATCTTATGAGCAGAAAGTAATATATCGAATCCTTTTTGGGCATTGCATAACCGTCCAATAGCAATAACTTTTATTTTCCCTTCACTCGTAATAGGCTCATGACTCTTCTGCATTATGCCATCGATATCAACAGGGTTATAAACCACATGAGTATATGATTTCACCTCAGGATACAAATTCAATAATGCATCTTGTGCACCTTTAGAGACACAAACAATCTCATCCATTTCCTTATAAACTTTTCGTTCAACTTTCCTGGGAAGAATTTGATGACATATCAAGTCTATATGGACCCACGCTATTTTTCGTACAATAGCATTCAGGTGGGATAACAACAGCGAGCTATTGCCTTCCAAAAATGCCACACCGACATCATATCGTTCGCTAAATATGAAACTGGCCAAGCATTTGGTATTGACAACAAAATTCCACCAACGTTTTTTAATAGAAAATAAAATTTTCCGCTGAAACCACCCCGATGGTTCGGTCGGCAACAGAAATTTTACTGTTACATTTTTGGGGACCTGAGATAAATATACACCCTCACGCCTCAATAAAAGCAAAGTTATAGCGTACTTACTAAAATCCAAACGCTTAAGCGTTTCAACAAGGACCTTTTCGGCGCCTCCTCCGCCCAATGTTTCCATTATAAATAAAACTTTTTTCTTCATGCTTACCACATAGAAAATAATGAAAAAGCCGCCTGATTGGCGGCCATTCCGCAAGAGCGAATAATTAAGCCCGGTTGAGCCAGGCCATGTAATCCGCTACCCCTTCGGCAACGGTTTTGAACTCGGCGTCATAACCCACGCTGCGCAGCTTGGTCATGTCAGCCTGGGTGAAGCTCTGGTAACGACCCTTGAGGTGATCCGGGAAGGGGATGTACTCAATGGCTCCCTTCTGATGATGCTTGATCACCGCTTCGGCCACGTTCTGGAACGGCTCGGCACGGCCGGTACCGCAGTTGAAGATGCCGGAGTGCTGCGGGTTCTGCCAGAACCAGAGGTTTACCTTGCAGACGTCGTCAATATAGATGAAGTCACGCATCTGGCCACCGTTCGGGAAGCCATCGCAACCTTCGAACAGCTTGGGATTCTCGCCCTTCTTCACCTGGGTATTGAGGTGGAAGGCAACGGAGGCCATGGAGCCTTTATGCTGCTCGCGCGGGCCGTAGACGTTGAAGTACTTGAGGCCGACAACCTGAGAGTTGATCTCCGGCATCCAGCGGCGCACGTACTGGTCAAACAGCTGCTTGGAGTAGCCGTAGACGTTGAGCGGCTGTTCGAACTTGGGATCTTCGATGAAGTTGTCGTTGCGGCCACCGTAGGTCGCGGCAGAGGAGGCGTAGATGAACGGAATTTCGCGCTCGATGCAGTAGTGGAACAGATCCTTGGAGTACTCGTAGTTGACCTCCATGATGAACTTGCCGTTCCACTCGGTGGTGGCAGAGCAGGCGCCTTCGTGGAAGATCACCTCGATGCCGTTGTCCCACTCTTCAAACTCGTCACCGGAGACGATCCGAGCCTGAAACTCGTCCTTGTCCATGTAGTCAGCGATGGTCAGATCGACCAGGTTGACGAACTTGGTGCCGTCGGTCAGGTCATCAATGACCACGATATCGGTCCGTCCTTGAGCGTTCAGCTGCTTGACCAGATTGCTGCCGATAAAGCCAGCACCGCCAGTTACTACGATCATGGAGTTTGCCTCTCGTACGTTGATGGCTACATGTGACTGCTTGTTAAAGCTGTGTATAGTGAGCCAATTTGAAATTGCCGAAAAGTTTATCACGGGCCGCCCGGGGATTCGACCTTGTTCAAAACTGCCCCGAGCGGAACCTGTTGGAGGAATGAGTGATGAAAACCAGAGACAGGATCATTCACAGCGCGACCGAGCTGTTCAACGATCAGGGTGAACGCAACATCACCACCAACCATATTGCGGCGCACATGGGCATCAGCCCGGGCAACCTCTACTACCACTTCCGCAATAAAGAAGACATCATCCACTCCATCTTCGACCAGTATGCCCGCCACCTGAGCGAGAGCTTCGTGCCGACCCGCAACCGTGAGATCACCCTGCAGGATCTGATGGGCTATCTGGATGCCATCTTCTATCTGATGTGGCAGTTCCGCTTCTTCTACGCCAATCTGCCGGACATCCTGAGCCGTGACGAACCGCTGCAACAGAAGTACCTCAAGGCCCAGGAACAGATGCGCTCTTCCGTGGTCGCGCTGCTCAGAAGCCTGCGCGAAGGCGGCATTATCGATGTCAGCGATGAAGACCTGCCGGATCTGGGCCAGACCATCAAGATGGTGGTGACCTGCTGGATCCCGTTCCAGATTGCCCAGGCCCCCAACACCCGCATCACCAAACCGCTGCTCTATCAGGGCGTGTTGAAGGTGCTGTTCCTGCTGCGCCCCTATGTGCAACCCCAGGTGGCCGGACAGATCCAGCAGCTGGAGCAACACTACCGTCAGCTGGCCCAACCAGCTGGGTGAGATCTGTTTCACATTTGTTGAATATCAGCACAATCATTTGAATTTACCGCAACAGATTGCAGTAAAATGTCGCCCTCTGTTGATACGCAGCTGAAATAGCCAATAAGGATCGAGGATGTCTAACGGATTCTATCGTCACCTGACCGAGCAACTGAACCAGGTGCAAGCTGAAGGGTTGTACAAGCAGGAGCGCATCATCACCTCCGCCCAACAGGCCAGCATCGCCGTCGGCGGTGAGCAGGTACTGAACTTCTGTGCCAACAACTATCTTGGGCTGGCCAACCACCCGGATCTGATCGCTGCCGCCCATCAGGGACTCGACAGCCACGGCTTCGGCATGGCCTCGGTGCGCTTCATCTGCGGCACCCAGGACCAGCATAAAGCGCTGGAGCAGAAGATGTCTGCCTTCCTCGGCACCGAAGACACCATCCTCTACTCCTCCTGTTTCGATGCCAATGGCGGCCTGTTCGAGACCCTTTTCGGCGCCGAAGATGCCATCATCTCCGATACACTCAACCACGCCTCCATCATCGACGGCGTGCGGCTGTGCAAGGCCAAGCGCTATCGCTACGCCAACAACGATATGGCCGAGCTGGAAGCCCAGCTCAAGCAGGCTGACGCCGATGGCGCCCGCTTCAAGCTGATCGCCACCGACGGTGTCTTCTCCATGGATGGGGTCATCGCCGACCTCAAATCCATCTGCGATCTGGCAGACAAATACGATGCGCTGGTGATGGTGGATGACTCCCACGCCGTCGGCTTTATCGGCGAAAACGGTCGTGGCACCCACGAATATTGCAGCGTGATGGATCGGGTCGACATCATCACCGGCACCCTGGGCAAGGCGCTCGGCGGCGCATCTGGCGGCTATACCTCCGGCAAGAAAGAGGTGATCGACTGGCTGCGTCAGCGCTCCCGTCCTTACCTCTTCTCCAACTCGCTGGCCCCCTCCATCGTTGCCGCCACTATCAAGGTGATCGACATGTTGGCGGAAGGTCACGACCTGCGCGCCCGCCTGAAAGAGAACAGCCGTTACTTCCGCGAGCAGATGAGCGCCGCCGGTTTCACCTTGGCAGGCGCCGACCACGCCATCATTCCGGTGATGCTGGGGGATGCCAAACTCGCCTCCGAAATGGCGAGCCGCATGCTGGCAGCCGGCATCTATGTGGTGGGCTTCTCCTTCCCGGTCGTGCCCAAGGGTCAGGCGCGTATTCGCACCCAGATGTCTGCCGCCCACACCCGCGAGCAGCTGGACAAGGCGATCGACGCCTTTATCCGCATCGGCCGTGAACTCGGCGTTATCTGATTTGAATCAAGGGGCTGCAGCCCCTTTTTTCTGCATTCATATTGAAGGAACAGCCATGAAAGCACTCTCCAAACTGCACAAAGAGGTCGGCATCTGGATGACGGATGTGCCGGCTCCCGAGCTCGGCCACAACGACCTGCTGATCAAGATCCGCAAAACCGCTATCTGCGGCACCGATATCCATATCTACAACTGGGACGAGTGGTCCCAGAAGACCATTCCGGTACCCATGGTGGTCGGCCACGAATATGTCGGCGAAGTGGTCGCCATCGGTCAGGAGGTGCGAGGCTTCGCCATCGGCGATCGGGTCTCCGGCGAAGGGCACATCACCTGCGGTCACTGCCGCAACTGCCGCGCCGGGCGCACTCACCTCTGTCGCAACACCATTGGCGTTGGCGTCAATCGCCCGGGTGCCTTTGCCGAGTATCTGGTGATCCCCGCATTCAACGCCTTCAAGCTGCCGGACAACATCCCGGACGAGCTGGCCGCCATCTTCGACCCGTTCGGCAATGCGGTGCACACCGCCCTCTCCTTCGATCTGGTGGGTGAAGATGTGCTCATTACCGGTGCAGGCCCCATCGGCATCATGGCCGCCGCCGTCTGCCGCCATGTGGGTGCGCGCCACGTGGTGATCACCGACGTCAACGAATATCGACTGGAGCTGGCCCGCAAGATGGGCGCCACCCGCGCGGTCAACGTGGCCAAGGAGAAGCTGGCTGACGTGATGAGCGAGCTGGGCATGACCGAAGGGTTCGATGTGGGGCTGGAGATGTCCGGCGTCCCGAGCGCCTTCCAGGAGATGCTCGACAAGATGAACCACGGCGGCAAGATCGCCATGCTCGGCATCCCCCCCTCCACCATGGCCATCGACTGGAACAAGGTGATCTTCAAGGGACTGTTTATCAAAGGGATCTATGGCCGCGAGATGTTCGAGACCTGGTACAAGATGGCCAGCCTGATCCAGTCCGGGCTGGATCTCTCCCCCATCATCACCCACAGATTCCACATCGACGAATTCCAGCAGGGGTTCGATGCGATGCGCTCCGGCCACTCCGGCAAGGTGATCCTGAGCTGGGATAAATAACTCATTTCACCCCTTGGGTACCCGAAACCCGGCGAATGCCGGGTTTCTTTTTATCTCCACCACCCGAATTGCCGTGATATCGACCAAAACTTTGTACGCAGAGTGTTTAACACTTCACACACAAGCGTTTAAATGGCTGTAACTATTCGGTTATAATCCCGTCGTTTACATGGATAATAAAAGACTGCTGGGAGTATATGAGCGTGTTGAAAAAACTGAGCTATTTGCTGGCTGTCGGGATGACGGCCGCCAGCTTGTCTGGGGCAGTGCTTGCTGCCGATGAGATGTCACCGGAAGCCATTGCCGAGCGGATCAAACCAATCGGTCAGGTCTATACCGCCAAGGATCTGGAAGGTATTGCCGGCGCGAGTGCTGCACCGACGGCGGCCGCCTCTTCCGGTCCCCGCGATGGCGAAACGGTATACAAGGGCGCCTGCTTTGCCTGTCACGACACCGGCGCCGCCGGTGCCCCCAAACGGGGTGACAAGGCAGCCTGGGATCCTCGCATCGCCCAGGGCATTGATACTCTCAAGAAACATGCCATTGAAGGCTTTACTGGCAAGTCCGGCATGATGCCTCCGCGCGGCACTTGTGCGAACTGTAGTGATGAAGAGATTGAAAACGCCATCCACTACATGATCGACAAGCTGTAAGTATTTGAAAGGGCCGCAATTGCGGCCCTTTCAATCTATCGGCTTCCGACTACTCTTGTAAGGTAGACATATCGGGAGTTGCACATGTCGTCCCAATCCATCGAACCCCATTACTCAACTCCTCTGTTGGCGTTGGTCTCTGCCATTATGGACTTCCCGGCGCCACAAACCGCCACGTCTGACGATTACGATGCCCTGATCCAGCAGATTGACCAACTCTGCCCGCTGCAACATTTCGGCATGCTGGGCCTCTCCGATACCGGTCTGAACTGGCTTTACGCCTACAAGGTCAGCGACATCTTCAAGCAACAGCTGGGCCGTGAGCAGTCCCGCATCACCGATCAACTCACCCAGCTGGATGAAGCCGAAGGGTGGTGCGTCTTCCCCATCGAGCATGGCCAGATACAGTGGTTGCTGGCGCGTGGCACACCAGCCGACCTGCCGACCCTGCGTCTGCTGCTGGAGTGTCTGGCCAAACGGCTGACCGAAACCCAGGCGGGATCCCATCTCACCGAGCTCCCTTCACCGCTGATCCGCAAAGACCCGAACTGGAAAAAGAAAATCGAGAGCATCAGCCGCATCATGCGGCTCGCCAATACCCTGCCGGCTCAGGCGCTCTTCTCCCAACTGGAGGCGGTACTGCGCCAGATGCTCACCATAGAGGACATGCTGCTGGTCAGGTTAACCAGTCAGAAGCTGGAAAAGATCTACCCTGCCCATCCCCATCAGGGAGACGAGTTCATCAGCGGCTTGTGCCACAGCACCAGCAATATCGAGGTGAGCAGGGAGTCCCGCTACTGGCACAGCATGCCGCTGCGGCTGCAACAACAGTACTTCGCCCACTTCATCATCAGCACGGCTCAACCGCTGGAGACCGACGACAAGCTGTTTCTCGACTTTCTGCGTGGCCAGCTCACCCTGCTGCTGGAGCTGAGACGGATCCGCCAGCAGCTCAACGACATCAATACCGAAGACTCCATCAACCAGCGGCTGCAACAGCTGCGTCAGACCAACCTCAGGCTGCAAAAGCAGCTCAAGCAGCATCAGGAGCTGGAACGGCGGTTGCAATTCGATGCGCTTCACGACCCGCTGACCCAGCTGCCCAACCGCGCGCTGTTGATGAACCACCTCAACCACGCCATGACCCACTACAACCGCTACAAGTCACCGGGATTCGCGGTGATTTTTATCGATGTGGATCACTTCAAGCAGATCAATGACACCCTGGGCCACAGCGCTGGCGATCAGCTGCTCAAGGAGGTGAGCCGCCGCCTGCAGACCTGCATCCGGCAAAACGATCTGGTGGCCAGACTGGGGGGCGACGAGTTTGTCATCTATCTGGACAGCAGCAAGAGCGACGATGACATCAGCCCGGTGCTCAACCGCATTATCAGCCGTCTCTCCTACCCGTTCCGGCTACTCGGCAACGAGTTGAGCATTACCGTCAGCCTTGGGGTATCGAGCGTCTCCGAGCAAACCTCAGATATCAGCCAGCTGCTCCATCAGGCCGATTTGGCCATGTATCAGGCCAAGCGCAATGGTCGCAGTCGCATCGTCAGCTACTCGGATGATTGCATCAACCAGAACTGGAATTCGCCGGAAGAGATGCTGGCCAGAGCCCTGCGGGAGGGGCGTATCGTCCCCTATTTCCAACCGGTGATCCGGCTGCAGGATAGCCGCCTGACCGGACTGGAGGTGATGGCGCGCTGGCTGACCGAGGAGGGGATTCTGAAGGATGCGTTCGACTTTATTCCGCTGGCGGAGCAGTGTGGCCTGATTCTGGAGCTGGATTACCAGATCCTGCGCCACACCTGCCAACAGCTGAAGAACTGGCTGCCAATCTCCGGGCAGGGCAAGTTCAAGGTCGCCATCAATCTGTCGGGCAAGCATCTGGTCAACCATGACCACATCATGCGGCTGATGGGAATTATCGAAGAGGAAGGGGTCGCCCCCGGCTATCTGATTTTTGAATTCAACGAGCGGGAGCTGTCGCGACAAGATTCCGATGCACTGGCATCCCTGCATGACCTGAGGGCAAAGGGTATCCAGATCAGCCTCGATGATTTTGGTACTGGCTTCTCCTCTCTCAACGCCCTGTTCCACTTCCCGGTGGATTACATCAAGGTGGATGACAGCTTTACCCAGCGGATGCTGCAATCACCCAAAGATTTGGCGCTGATCCGCGCCATGCGCGATATCTGTCAGGATCTCGATTACACCCTGGTAGTCGAGGGGATCGAGAACCAGCAGCAATTGCAGAAGCTGATTGATATCGGCTGCCGGATGGGGCAAGGGCGCTATATCTCACCGCCCATGCCGGGAGCAGACATAGTACCGCTACTGACCCCGGCCAATCCTTAGGATTAATCCTTCTTGAACAACGCCCGCAGGTTGGCAACACCGACCTGCCCCTTCTGCTGGCGCTCCTCGGCAGTCACCTTCTTCTGGTTTTCCCACTCCAGATCATCCTGCGGTAGCTCCAGCAGGAAGCGGCTCGGCTCTGGCCGTACCGACTCGCCAAACTGACGCCGCTCCTTGCAGAGGGTAAAGGTCAGCTCGGTCTGGGCCCGGGTGATCCCCACGTAGGCGAGACGCCGCTCCTCCTCGACGTTGTCTTCATCTATGCTGGTCTGGTGGGGCAGCAAGCCCTCCTCCATCCCCACCATGTAGACATAAGGGAACTCCAACCCCTTGGAGGCATGCAGCGTCATCAACTGCACCTGATCCGCATCATCCTCCCCTTCGTTGCGCTCCATCATGTCGCGCAGGGTGAGGCGAGTGACCACCTGAGCCAGCGTCATCGACTCCTCCAGCTCATCCCCTTCCAGCATCTCGGTGATCCAGCGATAGAGGGTAGAGACGTTCTGCATCCGCATTTCGGCCGCTTTCGGGCTGGGGGAGGTCTCGTAGAGCCACTCTTCGTAGTGGATCTCCTTAATCATGTCCCGCACCGCCTCCACCGGATTGCCGCGCAGCGCTTGATCGCCAAGGCGCACCAGCCAGTTGGTGAATGCCTGCAGGGCCACGAGTCCGCGCCCGGAAAGGTGCTGCTCCAGCCCCAGCTCGAAGCTGGCGGCAAACAGGCTCTTGCCACGTTGATTGGCATACTGCCCCAGTTTTTCGAGGGTAGTGGGGCCAATCTCGCGGCGCGGCAGGTTGACCACCCGCAGGAAGGCGGTGTCCTCATCCGGATTCACCAGCAGCTTGAGGTAGGCCATGATGTCCTTGATCTCGGTGCGGGAGAAAAACGAGGTGCCTCCGGAGATACGGTAAGGAATCCGGTTGGTCATCAGCGCCTTCTCGAAGATGCGCGACTGATGGTTGCCCCGATAGAGGATGGCGTAATCCTTGAACCGGGTGCGGTTCATAAACTTGTGTCCCATCATCTCGGCGGCGATCCGCTCCGCTTCGTGCTCCTCGTTCTTGGCGAACAGCACCTTGAGCTTCACCCCTTCATCCAACTCGGAGAAGAGCGCCTTGTCATAGACGTGCGGGTTGTTGGCGATCAGGATGTTGGCGCACTTGAGGATCCGCCGCTTGGAACGGTAGTTCTGCTCCAGCTTGATCAGCTTGAGGCTGGGGAAATCTTCGCTCAGCAGCACCAGGTTCTGCGGCTTGGCACCGCGCCAGGAGTAGATGGACTGGTCATCGTCCCCCACCACGGTAAAACGGGCCCGCTCGCCGACAATCTGCTTCACCAGCTCGTATTGGCTGGTGTTGGTGTCTTGGTACTCATCGACCAGCAGATAGCGGATCTTGTTCTGCCAGCGCTCACGCACCTCCTGATTGCTCTTGAGCAGCAGGGTGGGCATCACGATAAGGTCGTCAAAATCCAGCGCGTTATAGGCTACCATCTGGCGGTGATAACGCTCATAGAGCTGGGCCATCAACACCTCGTCCGGCCCGCGAGCAATACGCATGGCGCGGGCGGGCAGGATCAGATCGTTCTTCCAGTTGGAGATTTGGCTGATAAGGGCCGAGAGCTTGTCCTTGTCGTTGTCGAGCTCGTCTTCAGTCAATTCTTTCAGCAGCGCCAGCTGGTCGGTGTCATCGAACAGGGAGAAGTTGGCCTTGAGATTCAGGCTCTTGTGCTCACGACGAATGATATCGAGACCCAGTGTATGGAAGGTGGAGACCATCAGCCCCCGCGCCTCCTTGCGGCCCAAAGTCTGGCCGACCCGCTCTTTCATCTCCCGCGCCGCCTTGTTGGTAAAGGTGACGGCGGCGATATTGCGCGCACTGTAGCCGCACTGCTGCACCAGATAGGCAATCTTGTTGGTGATGACGCGGGTCTTGCCCGATCCGGCACCCGCCAGCACCAGGCAAGGGCCGGAGACATACTTGACCGCTTCGTTCTGATTGGGGTTGAGCTTCATGGGCCGGATCTCTTGGCTTATGATGAGGGGCGGCATTGTACCAGAAATCACCCGACGAGCCGTACCTGCTACACGGCAGGCAACCGCCAATCGGGCTTATCGCGCCTTGTGTTCGGGCGCTATTTTCAGGATCATGACCGACCTTTCGAAGTGATGACTTTTTCCAGATGATGAGGGGAGCATGAATCAGCAACAGCACGCCCAACTGCGCAGCCAGTTTCCGGCCTTGGCGCAGGAGGTAAACGGCCACCCTCTGATCTATCTGGACAACGCCGCCACCACCCAGAAACCGCAAGCGGTACTGGATGCCATCGCTCACTACTATCGGGCCGACAACGCCAACGTGCACCGCGCCGCCCACGCCCTGAGTGGCCGCGCTACCCGCGCCTTTGAGGCTGCCCGCGAGACGGTCGCCCGCTTTATCAATGCGCCCCGCAGCCACGAGGTGATCTGGACTCGCGGCACCACGGAGGCGATCAATCTGGTGGCCCAGAGCTGGGGGATGAGCGAGCTCAAGACAGGGGACGAAATCATCCTCAGCACGCTGGAGCACCACGCCAATATCGTCCCGTGGCAGCTGGTCACCCAGCGCACCGGCGCGGTGATCCGGGTTATCCCGCTCGATGAGCGGGGCGATCTCGATCTGGATGCCTATCATGCCATGCTGGGGCCACGCACCCGGCTGGTGAGCGTGGCCCACGTCTCCAATGCCCTCGGCACCGTCAATCCAGTCAAAGAGATGGTGGCTGCCGCCAAAGTGGCCGGCGCCCTGACCCTGATCGATGGCGCTCAGGCGGTGGCTCATCTCGAGGTGGATGTGCAGGCCATCGGTTGCGACTTCTACGCCTTCTCCGGTCACAAGCTCTATGGCCCGACCGGCATCGGTGTGTTGTGGGGCCGCACCGAACTACTGGAGCGGATGCCGCCCTGGCAAGCCGGTGGCGAGATGATCGATCGGGTCAGTTTCAGCGGCACAACCTTCAATACCCTGCCCTTCAAGTTCGAGGCGGGCACCCCTCATATCGCTGGCGCTATCGGCCTCGCCGCCGCCATCGACTTTGTGATGAAGCAAGATCGGCAATGGTTCGCCCAGCATGAGCAGACCCTGACAGACTATCTGGTCGCTGGCCTGCAACAGGTGCCGGGGCTGCGTCTGATAGGCGAACCCGGCCAACGCGCCGGTGCGGTCTCTTTCCTGCTCGATGACATTCACCCGCAAGATGCCGCCACCCTGCTCGATATGCAGGGGATCGCCCTGCGAGTCGGCCATCACTGCGCCATGCCACTGATGGAATCCCTCGGGATCGGCGGCACCATGCGCGCCTCGCTGGCCTGCTACAACAATCGGGACGATGTCGACACCCTGCTGGCCGCCCTGCACAAACTCAGTGACTTCTTCTAAGGCAGACAACCGAATGAGTGACCTCGCAAGATATACCCAGATTGGCCTTGAGCCCAACGCCGACACCATCCGCCAGCAGTTTGCCGCCGCTCACGGCTGGGAGAACCAGTACCGGCTCATCATCCAGCTCGGCAAGCAGTTGCCGGTGCTACCCAGCGAATGGCAGCAGGAGGAGTTCCGCCTCAAGGGGTGTGAAAGCCTGGCCTGGCTGAAGGGGGAACAAAGCGAAGATGGTTGCTGGCACTTTGCCTGTGATTCCGATGCCCGCATCGTTCGGGGCCTTATCGTCATCGTGCTGGCGGCGCTCAACCACCAATCGTCTGCGGCGATCCAGGTTTTTGATATGGAAGGCTATTTCAGCGAACTGGGGCTTGAGAAACACTTGAGCCCGTCACGAGGTAACGGGCTCAGAGCGATCGTACTGGCGATCCGGGAACAAGCGGTCTAACCCGCCTTGTGCAGAGGTCGATTAGGCTTCACCAATCGACCCGGCGTTTTCATTCCCGGCTTCTTTCTCGGCTCGGGCGCCCCGCTCGGCAATCTTCTTCAATACCCGGGACGCGGCAACCAGCCCGAAGGTTGCCGTCACTGGCGTCACAGCGCCAAAACCGGAAGCGCAATCCATCTTCATGGTGCCATCGCTGGCCGCTTTGGCCTGACAGGTACCGCCATTGCCATCCGGATAGCTCAGCTGCTCGGTTGAGAAGACACACTCCACTCCGAATTTGCGTGCAGGATTCTTGCTGAAGTTGTGCAACCGGCGCAGGTCGGAGCGCACCTTGGCGGCCAACGGATCCTGAATGGTCTTGGCCAGATCCGCCACTGTGATTTGGGTCGGGTCCATCTGCCCGCCAGCACCACCCGCTACAATCACCGGAATCTTGTTGCGCTTGCAGAAGGCAATCAGCGCCACCTTGGCTTTGACCGAGTCAATGGCGTCCACCACATAGTCAAACTCCCGCTTGATATGCTCAGCCAGGTTATCGGCAGTGATGAAATCGTCCACCTCGATCACATCGCAATCCGGATTGATGGTGCGAATGCGCTCGGCCATCACTTCTGTCTTGAGGCGACCAACCGTCCCCTGCATGGCGTGGATCTGACGATTGGTGTTGGTGATGCAGATATCGTCCATGTCGATCAGGGTGATCTGGTTGATACCGGCACGGGCCAGCGCCTCCGCCACCCAGGAGCCTACGCCACCGATCCCCACAACACAGACCTTGGCCTGGCTAAAGGAACGCAGTGCGTTCTGACCATAAAGACGGGCAATGCCCCCGAATCGCTGTAGATATTCTGCTTTCATACCACCACCTTGCTTGAGGGCGGCCATTATAACGACAACCAACGCCAGCGGCGATGGCAGAACCGGAGAAAATCGGGAAGGACAAACAGAGACAATGGCAGAGAAGAGAGAATAAAGGTCAATTATTAGACGATTTTCTGAGTTGTAGCTAATAAAAAACCCCGCTCATTGAGCGGGGCTTCTTGTATTGGGTGCCTGGCAGTGTCCTACTCTCGCATGGCGAATGC